>CANDEH010000018.1 GCA_947383645.1 uncultured Clostridia bacterium
CGTCCCGGCTCAGCTTCACGCTGCCCAGGGCGCTGTCGCCCTCCACGATGTAGATCTCCCGGCGGCTCACGTCCCTGGTGCGGCAGTCCACGAACTTCTGCACCCGGTTGGCGATGTCGATGGTACCCGACAGCTTCTTCTTGATGCCCAGACGGGCCTTCTCCGCCTGCTCCCGGGAGCGCTTATTAATGAGCACCTGCTCGGCGATCTTCCCCGCGTCGGCGGGGTTCTCGATGAAGTAGATGTTCAGACGCTCCCGGAGGAAGTCGGCCATGGCCTCCTGGACGAACTTGTTGGTAATCGCCTTCTTGGTCTGGTTCTCATAGCTGGTCTGGGTGGAGAAGTTGCTGGAGACCAGCACCAGGCAGTCCTCCACGTCGGCCCAGGTGATCTTGCTCTCGCTCTTCTGGTACTTCCCCCCCTGACGGAGGAGGGTGTCGATGGCGGAGACGAAGGCGGATTTCGTCGCTTTCTCCGGGCTGCCGCCGTGTTCCAGGAAGCTGGAGTTGTGGTAGTGCTCGATGATGGCGGTGCGGTTGGAGAAGCAGCAGGCCACGCTGAGCTTTACCTTGTAGTCGTCCTTGTCGGAGCGGTCCCGGCCCCGGCGCTCCGTCTCCCAGTACACCGGGGCGGTGAGGCTCTCTTCGCCGGCCAGCTCGGTGACGTAGTCGCGGATGCCGTTTTCATAGAGAAACTCCGTGGTCTCGAACTTCCCCGGGGCGGTCTCGTTGCGGAAACGGAAGGTGACGCCGGCGTTCACCACCGCCTGCCGCTTCATCACGTCGGTGAAGTAGTCGGCGGGGATGGCGATGTCGGTGAACACCTCCAAATCCGGGAGCCAGTGGATCTTGGAACCGGTCTTTCGCCGGGTGAGGGGGGTCTTCCGGAGCTCCTGACCCTTTTTGCCCACCACCTCCCCCCGCTCGAAGCGGAGGGTATACTCAAAGCCGTCCCGCCAGACGGTGACGTCCATGTAGCGGGAGGCGTACTGGGTGGCGCAGGAGCCCAGACCGTTGAGTCCCAGGGAGAACTCGTAGTTGTCCCCCTCGCTGCTGCCGTACTTGCCGCCGGCGTAGAGCTCGCAGAACACCAGCTCCCAGTTGAAACGCTGCTCCTTCTCGTTCCAGTCCACGGGGCAGCCCCGGCCCTGGTCCTCCACCTCCACGCTGTGATCCAGGTAGCGAGTGACGGTGATAAGGCGGCCGTGGCCCTCCCGGGCCTCGTCGATGGAGTTGGATAAAATTTCAAAAACGGCATGCTCGCAGCCCTCCAGGGCGTCGGAGCCGAAGATGACCCCGGGGCGCTTGCGGACCCGGTCGGCGCCCTTCAGGGCGCTGATGGAGTCGTTGCCGTAGGCTTGCTTTGCCATAGGTGCCTCCTGAATGGATAAGTTGTCAATATATTAGTTTATCAAAGTTTTTGAGAAATAGCAAGGAAAAGAACTGACGAAAAAATGAGAATGGACGTACTTTGGCGTCCCCTCTTTTCAAGTATCGCTCTCTTTTCGCGGCGTCCTATGGGCGGGGGAGTCAGCGGGCTTTTGTTGTGCTTCTCCCCGCAACACAGGGGCCGGATACCCATGTTCCAGCCCCCCGGAGGGAGCAAAACGCCATAAAACGGGGATGTATCGCTCCGGGTATATCCTGCTTGAAAAATGTCAAAGCACCCAAGCCGCGGTTCTTTTTCTTCACCGGACAAGCATACAGTATCATGGAGGCCCGGTCCCACGGGGCGTCCGCGCCTATGCTCTTTACGAAGGGAGAGAACCTGCCCCATGAGAAGAAAAGCCCGCATTCCCCGCCGCCTGGGCGCTATTGCCCTGGCCGTCACTGTTCTCTGGATTATCTTCGCCGCGGCCGGCAGCGAAACGGTAGACGGCGCTATGGAGGCCCTGAGCCGGCAGAGCCGCCTCCCTGTCGCCCTGCTGCGCCGGGAGCTGGGCGACGTCCGGCAGGAGGACCTGCTCACCGCCGCCACCGAGCTGGTAATCAGCCAGTCCCCCCTGCTTTTGGGCAGCCGGGAGGCCATTCTCTCCCTCCGCTCCGAGGACCGGGGCGAAAATGAGGAGCCCCAGGAGACACCCATCCGGGAGGAGCCGGTATCCCCGAATCCCGCAGTCCCCGACGCTCCGGCGCCCCCGGCCTTTGCCGACAACGGCGTCCCCGCCAAAACGCTGATCCCCACCTCCCCCGAGGGCTACCTCCTCCGGGGCCTCGCCTACATCAACAACTACTCCAACAACTCCCTCACCGCCGAGGAGGTCCAGGGGCCCTTTGCCGCTGCCCTCGGGGAGGGGGAACCCCAGGTGCTGATCGTCCACACCCACGGCAGCGAGTCCTACACCATGCCCTCCGGCCAGGAGTATGTCGCCAGCGGCGAGAGCCGCACCACCGACACCGCCTTCAATGTGGTCCGTATCGGCGACGAGATTGCGGACATTCTCTCCAGCCGGGGCATCTCCACCATCCACGACCGCAGTCTCTACGACTATCCCCAGTACAACGGCGCCTACGACCGCTCCCTGGCCGCAATCGAGAGCTATCTGGCCAAGTACCCCGGCATCCGCTTTGTCTTGGACGTCCACCGCGACGCCATCACCGACGGTGACGGCACAGTCTACAAGGTGATCTCCGAGACCGACCGGGGTCCCTCGGCCCAGCTCAGCCTGATCGTGGGCACCAACGGCAGCGGGCTCAGCCACGACCACTGGAGAGAAAATCTGAAGCTGGCAGCCGCAGTTCAGGATACGATTCTCCAGGACTACCCCACCCTCATGCGCCCTATCACGGTGCGCAATTCCCGCTACAACCAGCACTGCACCACCGGCAGCCTGCTGGTGGAGGTGGGGGCGGCCGGCAACTCCCTTGACGAGGCTCTTTTGGCCGCGCAGCTGTTTGCGGAGGGCTTTGCGGAGACCGTGACGGACACGGGCAGCGAAACAAATTAGACGCCTGTTTGTCCTGCTTTTTATACTGCGCAGCCCACCGCGGCGCTTTCGGGAAATGCGGCGGCGGGCAGAGCGATAAATCTGTCGATGCGTTCATAATGGCACAACAGAACAACGCCCACTGAAAAACAACCGTTTCTCAGTGGGCGTCAGCTCCTTTTATGGCAGCCGCGGTTGGGCGCTTCGTTACTTCCCGGCGTCTGAATTTTTCTCCCGTACCTGCATGTCCAAGCGGCTTTTCATCTCGTCCAGCAGCACCGCCGCCGCCGGGGAGAACACCGCGTACTTCTTCCAGACAAAAAACAGTCTGGAGTACAGGGGCGGGCGCAGCGGCCGAAAGCACAGGGGGCTGTCCGGGCCGGTGTCCACCAGCTTGTCAAAGGAGAGCAGGCACCCCAGGCCCTCCCGGGCCAGGATCCCGCCATTGTAGACCAGATTGCAGGTCGCTGCGATATTCAGCCTGTCCACTCTCTCCTGAAACCAGTCGGAAAGCTCCTTTTGCAGCCCCTGTCGGGGACAGATCAGGGGCACATTCAGCAGATCCTCCGGCGTGAACGCCTTCCTCTCCGCCAGAGGGTGATCCCGGCGCAGGACAACGCCCCAGGCGTCCCCATCGGGCAGGGGAAGGTAATTGTATCTGGACAGGTCGTTGGATTCCACCAGCACGGCAAAATCCAGCAGGCCCTGATCCAGTCGCTGGGCCAGATCGCTCCGGTCGCCGCTGTACAAGTGCACCCGAATGCGCGGATACTGCGCCTGTACCGCCTTGATCCGCCGGGCCAGGTGCCTGATACCGTCCGATTCGGCGGCGCCGATGTAGATGTCACCGCCGTTGACCTCCCCCAGCGCCTTAAACTCCTCCTCCGTTTTATCCACCATGTCCAGGATCTCCTCCGCCCGTTTGCGAAGGAGATTCCCCTCCTCTGTCAGCCGGACGCTGAAGCTGCTGCGGACAAAGAGCTTTTTCCCCAGCTCGCCCTCCAAATCCTTGAGCTGCTTGGACAGGGTCGGCTGGGAGATGTGAAGCCGCTGGGCGGCGCGGGTAACGCTGCCCTCCCGGGCCACGGCAAGAAAATATCGCAAAACACGGATCTCCATAAAAACACCTCCCGCTGTCAGTATAGCGGGAGGTGTTATTCTTTTCAAGAATAACATGATATAGAAATCAAGTATTTGCCATTTCATCTCGGCGCCTGTACAATAAGGACAGCAGGAGAGGGCCGCCGGAAGGACAACGGCGCTCTGCGTCAAGTCTTTGCAGACACCGGCTGCGCTGCCGCTTTGATCGGGCGGCCCTTTTCCTGACAGAGCAGGAAGGGGAGGCGGCGGGGCTTGTCAGGCTTGAGTCGTTCTTCCGGAAATATTTGCAATAGAGGAGGAGGCGACTATGATAAAGCAGACTGCGGGCCGGGATCAGCTGGGGGAGTTCGCCCCCAAGTTCGCGCAACTCAACGACGATGTGCTCTTTGGCCAGGTTTGGAACCGGGAGGGGCTGTCCCTCAAGCTGCGCTCCATCCTTACCGTTACGGTGCTGGTGAGCAAGGGAATGGTGGACAATTCATTTCAGTACCACCTGGAAACCGCCCGGAAAAACGGTGTGACCAGGGATGAGATGGCGGAGATCCTGACCCATGTAGCCTTTTACGCCGGTTGGCCCAACGCCTGGGCCGCCTTCCGGGCGGCAGTAGAGGTCTACCGGGAGGACCCCTCTGACACACTGACAGGGGAGGCGCTATGAACAGAAAACTATTTTCCGGTTTTGTTTTAATTTGCCTGCTCCTTACTATGCCCGCCTGCGCGGCAGGCGCAGAGCAGCCGAGCGCAGGAGGCACGCAGAAGACATCCAGCCGGACTGCCGGCTTTACCGACGTTCCCGCAGACGCGTGGTACGCCGAGGCCGTTCAATACTGCCGGGAAAAGGGCTTGATGTCCGGCACCTCGGACACCGCCTTCTCCCCGGAGGCGCCCCTGACCCGGGCAATGCTGGTCACCATCCTGTGGCGGCAGGCACAAACGCCGGCGGTAGATTATCTCATGGAATTCTCCGATGTCCCCGAGGGCCAGTGGTACAGCGAGGCCGTCCGCTGGGCAGCCGGCGAAAAGCTGGTAAACGGCTATGGCGACGGCCGCTTCGGCGCCGACGATCCCATCACGCAGGAGCACCTGAACCTGATTTTTCAGCGGTACACCGACCAGCCTGTCACCAGCGGTATTCCCGGCTTTGACGGCAGCTCAATCCCCGCCACACGGGCCCAGGCCGCGGCGGCGGTCATGAATTACGCCCAACTCCCCCGGCAGGAGGCAACCGGAGGGAAGGTACTGGTGGCCTATTTCTCCGCCACCGGAAATACCCGCCCGGTGGCGGAAAAGGCAGCGGAGGCGGCCGGCGGCGACCTCTTTGAGATCGTACCCGCCCAGCCATATACCGCCGCCGACCTGAACTACAGCACCGACTGCCGGGCCAACGCCGAGCAGAACGACCCAGACGCCCGGCCCGCCATCCGGAGCACGGTGGAAGATATCGCTCAATACGACGCGGTGCTCATCGGCTATCCCATCTGGTGGGGCCGTGCGCCCAAGATTATTCACACCTTTTTAGAGACATACGACCTGAGCGGCAAGACCATCGCCACCTTCTGCACCTCCGGAGGCAGCGGCCATGAGGACGCCACTCTCCGGGGCTACGAGCCCGACGCCATTTGGCTGGAGGGCCGGCGGTTCTCCGGCACATCCCAGGTGGAGAGCTGGGTCAACAGCCTTAACCTGCCCAAAACCGCCGATAACGGCGCATGTAATGATATGTATATTCAAATCGGCAACACGGTCTGGACGGCACTCTTGGAGGACAATCCCTCCGCTGCGGCGTGGAAGGAGCTGCTGTCCAAGGGGCCGCTGGCTGTGGACATGAGCGATTACGGCGGGTTTGAGAAGGTGGGCAGTATTGGCACAACGCTTACCCAGACCAACCGCCAGATTACCACCAGACCGGGGGATATCATTCTCTATCAGGGCAGCAGCGTCACCATCTACTACGATGAAAATGCCTGGAATTTCACCCTTTTAGGACATATCGACGGCGTAACAGAAACCGAACTCCGAGAGGTGCTGAAGGCCGGCGGCGACAATGTCTCTGTCACTTTTTCTCTGGAGCATCCGGGGGTGGCGGTACAGTAAGAGCATCTGATTTGAACCCAGAGGTCGACTATAACCACCAATATAAACTTGAGGAAGCAAAAAAGGCCGCCCACAGGTCTGCCTCGGAAACTTGCAGGCAATGGGGGTGGCCTTTTCGCGCTTTGAACGACAGAGCATTCGCAGCACGAACTCTACCATCGGTTGACAGGGGACGGCAAAACCATATATTATGCAAACCGCTCGTATCATATTAACCAGTCGATATCCAGCTCTAATTTAGCCAGTTCCACCCCCGGCTTCACCCGTTCGCCGTGGAAGTCGCTGCCTCCGGTAACGTGGAGGTGAAACTGCTCTGTCAAACGAAGATAGAGCGCCTGCTGCTCCGGCGAGTATTTGGGATAGTAGCATTCTATTGCGTCTATCCCATATTCCGCTAAGCCCCGCACGAGTGTCTCCAGCGCCTCGTCTCCCACTCCAATCTGATAGGGGTGGGCCAGCGATGCCTTTCCTCCGGCTGCCTTGATGGCCTCTACACATACTCGAGCCGGCGGCTTAGAACGCTCCACTCGCTCATGGAATTCCACTGTATCCAAATAACGGTCAAACGCCTCGCGGTTACTGGACACATAGCCGTGCCAGACCAGCACCTGCGCAAAATGGGGGCGGCCTACGATGCGGCCGCCGGCCAATGCCTCCACCTCGGCCAGGGGGATATCTACCCCTTTGTCCCTCAGGTAGTCAATGATCCGCAGGCTCCGCTGGTCGCGGCCCTCCCTCATCTCCCGACACAGGGCGGCAAGGGCGGGGGCCGCCGGGTCGATGCCGTAGCCTAAGATGTGATAGGTGGGGTACTCTCTGGCGCTCAGCTCAATCCCCCGGATGACACGCAGGCCAAACTGCTCTCCCGCCTGTATCGCTTCCGACAGGCCGTCTGTTGTGTCATGGTCGGTGAGAGCCAGCGCCTCCAGCCCCTGTTTCTTCGCCAGCCGTATCAGCTCTGTGGGTGTATACTGCCCATCGGAGGCGGTTGAGTGGGTGTGCAGATCGGCAACCATGCTTCAATACTCCTTGAGATACTCCATAAAGACCCGCTTGTTCTCTTGGGCTGTAGTGGTAGGACGCCCCAGGTCCGCTCGCGCGCCATTGGCGCAGAGGACCTCCAGGAATGTCAATTCATTCCGTTTGGACGCCTCCCGCAGCGCCGTATCCAATGCATCCACCGTGTTCACGCGGACAGCGCAGGGATAACCGCAGGCCCTGGCAATGGCTGTCAGGTCCAATTGTCCCGCTACTGTGGGCATCCCGCCCACGGTTTCATGCGCGCCGTTGTTGATAACGATATGGATCAGATTTCTGGGCTTATTCGCCCCGATGACAGCCAGCGCCCCCATGTGCATCAGCATTGCGCCGTCACCGTCAATACACCACACGGTGGTACCCGGTTTGTGCAGAGCAATCCCCAGGGCGATGGAGGAGGCATGCCCCATAGAACCGACGGTCAGGAAGTCATATTGGTGGCCCTGGCCGCTGCATTCCCGAATCTCAAACAGTTCCCGGCTGGCCTTGCCGGTAGTGGACACAACAGGGTCTGTCCCGGCAGCACAGGCGATATGACGGACGGCTTCCTCCCGATGGATGGTATGGCTGTTCTGATAGGCCAGCTTTTTGCTATATGACAGCGCTCCCTTTCGGACAACAAACGCCACACTTTTTCCCGCCGCCAACAGGGGACGAAAACTCTCCATAACGGCCGAAACCTCATCGTCAGGCGTCTCCTGCCCGATGACGAAGGGGCGGATATCCATATCCTCCAGCAGTTTGAGCGTCACTTCCCCCTGGTAGACATGCTGGGGTTCATCGTGGACCCCAGGCTCCCCCCGCCAGCCAATGATAAATACCACCGGAATACCGTATACCCGGTCGCTGAGCAGCGAGGCGGCGGGGTTGATGATGTTCCCCTCGCCGCTGTTCTGCATATAGACCACAGGGATTTTACCGGTTGCCAGGTGATACCCTGCCGCCAGGCCGGCGCAGCTGCCCTCGTTGGCCGCAATGATGTGATGCTGAGGGTCGATGCCATAGGTGTCCATGAGGCAGTCGCACAGCGGGCGCAGCTGGGAATCAGGGACACCGGTAAAGAAATCGGAGCCGATATTGCGAAGCAAGTTTTCAACCATCATAAGCCGCACTGCTCCAATCTTTGCCGAATACTCTGTACCTCATCATTCTCCTCCATCCCCATTTCCTCCAATTCTTCCAGAACCAAGCGGCATACATCCGCCTGCCGGTTCCGCAAGTAAAACCAGGCTAACTGTACCTTGCCAAACAAAAAGGCGGAAACCTCTCCCTCCCATGCAGCAAGCGTCAAATATAATTTGAGGTAATCCTCCTGGGCATATTGGACCTCATTTCTCAGCAGAGCGCCCGTCATATCCTCCAGCCGGATACGGTAGTTTCCGTAGAGAATGTTTAAGCAGCAGTCCGCGTAGACTTGGAAGAAGCCTGAATCCGAAACGACCTGGAGGGGGGATTCATCCGGGAGCAGGGACTGTACGATCTCCTCCAGCCCGGTCCCATCAGGGTATCGGTTTTCCGCAATCAGCTTCAGGATCAGGCTGGCAAGCTGGCTCGGGTCATCTTTCATCAAAGCGGTGTATAACGGCTCGTTTTCTTGGAGCAGACGGAGAAAACGAGGCTGGAGCACGGCGGCACAATGGGGACACAGAACCGCCGCTATGGTTTGCAGGCTGTCCTCTGTGCCGGGAGCGGAGCAGTTTGCGGCTTGAAAAACAATACTCCACGCCATCTCCCGCCATTCCCGCTTTAGTGTGTTCGCCTGGGAATAATTGCTGAAATCTCCCAGCAAATGAGGCATATCCTGTACAGACGCGAAGCGGGCGCATTCCTTCAGCTTTTCTGCGGCGTCCAGATCAGAGCTGCACAAAACTTTCAATGTGTTGTTCATATACAGCAGGTGTGTCCGCATCGCCCATTCCGCTTGTTTCGCGTCGTATGCCCCGTGCTGCGTCAAAAACTCCCTGATCTTCTCAAATCGGGCGATAATACCGTCCAGCCGAAGGGGAAAATACTGATATGTAACACTCTTGGGCTGAATGCGGTAGTGATACAGCGCCGAACTGTCGATCCCGATGCGGCGGCACTGCTTGATATATTCCAGCATACAGATCGTATCCAGGCCGAAAGGATATCTCTTGGAAACAAACGGCTCGATGTCCGCTTTCCAGAACAGTTCAAGCTTCAGGATCGAACCCCATACCGTATTGGGATACATACAGTAAACGGGAAAACGCTCCGCATATTCCTGTTGTGTCAGGAGCACCGGTTGCTCCAATTTTCGAAGAATACCGCCTTCTTGCCGTTTCTGCCAGTAGGCCATGGTCCCGGTGGTCGCCAGATCCAGGTCGTGTTCCTCCAGAAAGCCAATCATGCGTTCCAGAAAATCCGGCTCCCACCAGTCGTCTGAATCTATGGTGGCCAGATACTTACCCTCCTGATGACGTCTCAGCTCCTCATACCAGGCGATGATGTCATTTTTCTTCCTGTGAATCAGCTTGATTCTGGGATCTTCCCGCGCATAAGCCTCCAACAGCTCCGAACTGCCGTCGGTGCAGCCGTTGTCAACAATCAGAAAACGGAAATCAGGGCGGGTTTGGGACAGCACACTGGAAATGCACTGCTGAAGATATTCTTTTGTATTATAAGTCTGGCAAAGCACGGTGATCTGCGGCATACGTCCACACTCCTAAAATATCCAGGGGACTTCTCCGCTCCGGTGAAGTTTCTTGATTACAATTCCATCTTTCCGGAACCTTTCGAGGCTGTCCTCTATTTCCTGGTCAAATTTGTAGGTGCATATCAGAACCATATCAGGGCGCAGCTCCGGGATCTCTTCCGGGCCATGGACGAAAAGCCCATCCGCAGTTTGACCCTGCATTTTCTGATCGCTGTTGAACAGGACCCATTCAAATTCAGGGCAGCCCCATTTTTCCTGATACAGCTCCATAATTTTGCTGGCAAAGCCTCCGTTCGGATACAATCCGACCCGACGGAACCCCTTCCCGTGTAGAAGCTCCTTTAAGCGGTTCGTGTGGGACTCCATCGTATAGCCAGACAGTCCGGCCCGACGGTATGTATCCAGAATGCTCTCCATGATAGGCAGTTTCTGTGTGCAGGACTTCTCGCATCTGCCGCAGCGGATGCAGGGACTTTCGCCGGAACCGGGCAGCCAGTCGTGGTCAAAAAACAGCTTGCGGAATATCTGCAAATCATACAGCAGCTCCGGAGGTCCCTGCCGGTTGTAGTCCGCAATCGGCTCAAACAAAAGCGCGTTGCGGGCCTGCATAATAGCGGAGGTGGGAATGCCCTGAGGACATCCCTCGCAGTATTTGCAGCCGGTGCAGAAGCCTTTCAGTTCAGACATCCGGCCCATCACCCGGTTCAGCCGCTTCGCCGGCGGTTCCGGGTCCGGTGCGGAAAAAACACCGACGCTGTCCGCCAATTCTTCCTCGCAGCTCACGCCGCCCAGGACGATATCCACCGCGGGGTGAGATTTAGCGAAACGCAGCGCGGCATGGACCGTGTTCCCCTGATCCGCCTCGCCGCAGGCAAAGGAGAAATACTCCCGGTTTTGTGCGATCAGGCCGCCGCCTAAAGGATTCATTACCGCAACGCTAACCCCGCGCTGCTCCGCCAAATCCAGGACCGGACGCATCCGAGCGGCATTGAGCAGAGAATAAGAAACTGTAATTCCCTCAAACACGCCGCTCTCAATGATCCGCAGCATATCCTCCGGCGGACAGTGGAGAGAGCCGCAGATGTGATCGACGGCCCCCTCCTCTTTCAGGCGGAGCGCGCCCTCATAGATACCGCCCTTCTCCGTGATCTTCTCAAAATCGTCCCAACTCCAGATGCACCAGCAGGTGAAGCTGAACATCCTGTCCAGCTTCAGCTCGCGAAGGTACAGGTCAAAACGCTTCCGGGCATCGCTGGCGGTCTGGTCCTGTCCGTACATCACTTTTGCGGTGATGGAAATCGGGCGATCCGTCTGCCGGAGGGCTTCCCGCAGAACGGGAAGCGCCATTCCGGCAGAGTAGTTATAGCCTACGTCGATATAGTTTACGCCGCCATCCAGCGCTTGGCGCACCAGATGGACCGAGCGGTCAAATCCCTCCGTATCGTTCCGACCGCTGATCGGGAACCGGGTGGTGCCAAGCCCCAGAGGAAAGTGGTTGGTGAAAATTCCCATTGCTGCCCCCCCTACACAGATGCGTATAAAACTGTGTCACACCCCACAAATGAGTAGTGACGCAGCCAAAAACGATACTCCGGGATCAAACCATGTAAATAATCCATGATTGCCAAAAGATCACCGCGCCTGTGGTATACGCAAATGGCGAGAAACGGCTTATCTCGCAACAAGGTTTGTTTAGCGCCCTGTAGAGCGGCATATTCAGCGCCCTCAATGTCTAACTTGATAAAACCGACTTCGCAGTCCTTCACAACATCATCCAGCGCAACTGTTTTGATCTCATAAACATTTTTCTGCGTTAGTACGGATTCCATCAGATTTGCACGATCACTTTCAGCCTCCATGATACAGCTGCCTGAATAATCACTTTCAGCAAAGACCGCAGTGCCGGCATGGTCGCTCAGGCCCGCCCGCAGCAGTTCCAGTCGTTCAACCGGATGCTCCGCAAGGAGTTTTTGACAATATTGGTAGTTTTCCTGATCCGGTTCAAACGCAATGATTTTGGAGTACGCTCCGCTGCACCACTCCGCAAAGCGAGCGCTGGTTTCGCAATGAAAGCAACCACCATCAACAAACGCTTTACCCTTCGGGTACAACTCCGGAAACTCAAAATACATGCTTGCAATCAAGCTGTCATAGGATGCCCCCGGCTTTCCAAAGTACGGAAGAATGTGATCTTCAGGAAAGTGATTTGTCAGTAGATAGTGGTAGATTTCCAGAGGATAATCCATGGTGGCGAGAATCACATAGCATTCATTAGCGTGTTCAAACAGATAGCGGGGAGGGATTACCGGCTTACCCAGCAGGCCATCCTGAAAATCTGCCGCATTCCGGTCACAGTATCCGAAAAAATCGCTGTGGTTTTGTAACAACGCTTTTCCAACAAGGCGCCCACAGCAGCCCGCGCCATACAGTATGATTTTCTGTTTATTCCGATTCAGATTATCGAAGGCCCTGCGCCAATTCAGCTGTTCTGCCGCCTCGTCCTCTGTAAGCACACCGGATAGTCCCCAGAGCTGGAGCATACTGTCTATAGAATATGAGGTATCAAAAGCCACGCGGGCCAAAAACATCTTTTTTGAGAGCGCATCCGCTAACCTCTCATATAGCTCTGCCATATGGTTGGCAAACCGATACTGCAAGTCCATATTTATTACTCCTCTGCTGTTTCTCTCCTCACCTGCTCGGCCGCTGGATACCGGGGCAGAATCGCCATGTACTTTTGTTTGCAGTAGTGGCAGGAACGCCGAGCATAGTCATAAAACCGGCGGATAATGTTTCGCTTTTCTTCAACTGTCTTAGAGGTATCCCGCAGCTCCACAAAGTCGCCTTCCTTTGGTGGGAACAATTTCATCTCTAACATAAAACAGGAGTTGGAGCAGCGGTGCAGCTTGCCATCGTAGCAGTGCATGTTTTTAATGAGCGCCTGAGGGCAATTTCTGGCGTTGACTTCCAGTACATCCCCCGGCTCCTTGAGGTCACGAGGGTCTGTGTTGTCAATCCATCCATCAAAGTATTGATCCTCACCAAAATACTTTTTCAGTTGACAGTGTATATGGTTTTGCTCTGCAAAAGCTACGAACTGGTCGCGGGCCTTGGACAACTCACCATAATCGCTGATATAAATACTGATGCTGTCCCCATAGCGCAGGATGGCCTCCTGCTCCTCCGCGTTCGGGAAAACAGTGGCATTGGTTTCGATAATAATCCGGTCAAAGCGGTCCCGATACTTCTGCGCATAGTCCAGGAGCCTGGCGAAAGCCGGATAGACAAATACTTCTCCGCCTACGAATTGCAGCCAAACAACATGATCGAACAGCTCGAAGCAGGCGTCAATATCCCGGCATACGTCTTCAAAGGGAATCTCCCGGCGTTTGACCGGACCATAGAGGAAATCAGCACAGAGCCGGCAGTTCAGACTGCACTTTGTTGTGGGTACGATTGCCAGCCGGCGGGCAACTAATTTTTCTTCCATAGACGGATACTCCTTTTTTACGATGTATTGTTTCATCCAATCCCGCTCAAAGTCTAACGTCAGACCGCAGGATAAAAATTCTTCAAAATTGGTCAGAAGCGCCGCTTCCATCCGGCGCATCTGAGGGTGACAGGCTGTCAGGTTCAAGCGATGGATTTTCTCTACCATGGAAATCATAAACGACCACTCAAAATATCGCCATACCGCCGCACTGTCCGGGAATTTCCCGCTCAGCCACTCTGTCCTTGTCCGGTAGGCATGCAGGTATTCCTCCAGTGTTTCCGGGGTCAGCAGGCCGTGGTCCGTGGTCCAGGCGGAATTATTCCCCGGATGACGGTAAAAGGTGTACTTGGGCAGCCCGTGGTAGGCCACCCGCTTTGCCTCCGCCAGTAATCGGTACATCAGGGCAATGTCGTCATAGGCCCCCTCCTCCGGGAAACGGAGGTTATCCATCAACTCCCGCCGGAACAGCTTGGTGGGGAAGGCCATGTTGTATTTCCTGCGCCACATCAGCTCTACAAGAGCTTCCTCCGCTGTCATGACCTTCTTTTCTTCAAAGATTTTATCTGCGGCGCCGCATATGGCTACATCCGCGTCACTCTCTTTGGCCAGTTCCAGCAGAAATGCTAAAAAATCCGGCTCCGCCCAATCGTCATCATCAATAAAGGCGATGTACTCCCCCTGCGCGGCGTCCAGACCTGTGTTGCGCCCCGCGCCAATATTGCCCCGCTGCCGGTGAAACACCCGGATTCGTTTGTCTTCAGCGGCGTATGTATCGGCAATGGCACCGCTGCGGTCTGTAGAGCCGTTGTCCACAATGATAAACTCAAACTCCCTGTATGTCTGCGCCAAAATACTCTCGATGGCGCGGCTGACGAGCGTTTCCCGATTATAGGTCAGCATAATCACGGAGACCATAGCGTATCCTCCCAAATTTTCCATGGCGCGGTCTTATCTGTCCACAACTGCTCCAGCCTGCCCCGATCCCGCTGCGTATCCATGCACTGCCAAAAGCCGGCGTGCTTGTAAATGCCCAGTCTGCTTTCCCTTGCCAGGGTCTCCAGAGGCGCTCGCTCCAGAATGCAGCTTTCATCCGCGCTGAGATAATCAAAAATTTCCGGCTCCATGACCATAAAGCCGCCGTTGATCCAGCCGCCGTCCTCCTTGGCTTTCTCCCGAAACCCGATAACGGTATCTCCAGATCTGTTCAAATCCAGCACACCGAACCGCCCGCCCGGCTGAATGCCGGTGAGGGTTACGGTCTTTCCGGATGACTCATGTTGATCCAGCAGGGAGCGGAGATCAATATCGCTTACCCCGTCGCCGTAGGTCAGCATAAACCGTTCATCACCTATATATTTCTGTATCCGTTTTACCCGTGCGCCGGTCTGGGCGTTCAGGCCCGTATCCACCAGCGTCACCCGCCAGGGCTCCGCTATATTCTGATGGACGGTCATGCGGTTCTCTGCCGAGAAATCAAAGGTCACATCGGAGCGGTACAGGTAGTAATCCGCGAAATACTCTTTGATGATATGGCCCTTGTAGCCGCAGCAAATCACAAAATCATGAAAACCAAAGGCAGAATAGTACTTCATGATATGCCATAGGATTGGCTGCTCTCCAATGGTTATCATGGGTTTGGGCTTCAGATGGCTCTCCTCACTGATCCGGGTACCCAGACCACCCGCCAGAATAACGACCTTCATGGTCCGTCCTCCTCATTTGACAGAGAATATCGTTTGATAGAGTTTTCGGATGTCCTCTGCTCCCAAAGCCACAGGAAAATTGCCAAGCCGTTCCGGATTGACGGAGGCAGTCAGCCGGTTCAGCTCCTCCTCTGTGCAGGCGGGGGGCTCCAGCGACAGGCTGTCCAGGATGGTCTGGAACAGCGCCGCACCCTCCCGGGGCGTACTACAGCCCATGGCGGCGGCAAGCAGAGCCGTTTCCCGGCGCTCCAGCACATAGGGCCACAGCTTTGCCACACACAGCGCGGCGGCGTGCCCGTGGGGTAAGCCATACGTTTTGGTGATCTGGTAGCACATGGCATGTCCCGCCGTGGTTTGGGAGATATTGATGGCCTTCCCCGCCAAATGGGCCGCCCACAGCATCCCGGCGTTGCCCTTGGGGTCATTTCTTAGATACCCCGCATAGCTGTCCATGATCTGCCGGACGGCCTGAAGGGCATACGCCCGGCTTTCCTCTGTGGCCCGGACGGACCAGCAGGACTCTACTCCATGGCACAGGGCGTCCAGCAGGGTGGATTTACGCTGATAGTCCGGCAGGGTATCTAAGAGGGCCGGGTCCAGCAGCACGGCATCCGGCAAGCCGCAGTCCACGGACTGCTTCACGCCCTGCCGGTAGATTACGGCAAAATGGGTGGCCTCACTGCCGGAACCGGCGGTGGTGGGGATGGCCAGCAAGAGAGTGCAGGCCCCGGCAAAATGGCGGATGCACTTGGCCGTGTCGATGGCGCTGCCGCCGCCGCCTGCGGCGATCAGATCACACCCCGACCCGCGAAACAGCGCCGCTCCCTCCATAACATCCTCATAGCAGGGATTGGGCGTGAAGCCGCCGAAGAAGACCGCCCGGTCCTTTAGCGCAGCAAAGCGAGCCCCTGCCTCTGACCAGCGGAAAGAAGGTCCGCACACCAGGAATATCCTCCGGAACTGTGCCAGATACCGATCCAGCTCCAACGGCAGCATGTAGACCTGCATCCTACACCCCCTCGGGAATAAGGCGGATGATCTCCCCGAAGGGCATCAGGCCGCTGTCCGCCTCCAGGGCGCGGTGGTGGGTCAGGATCGCCTCCGCCGTCTTGCGCATGGCCGGAACCGCACTGCGGATGAGCTGATTGGCGTAGATGACGATATTCACGCCCCGCCGGCGGAACTCCTCCTCCGTCACGCTGTTAAAGGAGGTAGGTACCACAACCAGGGGGGTCTGCTCATCCCTCCGGCGGAATCGCTCCACAAATGTAAATATCTCGTCCGGCTCCCTCCGGCGGGAGTGGATCATAATGCCGTCTGCTCCGGCCTGGACGAAGGCGAAGGCCCGCTCCAGGGCATCCTCCATTCCCCGCTCCAGAATCAGGCTCTCAATTCTGGCAATAATCATAAAATCTGAGGATTTCTGTGCCCGCTTCCCGGCGGAGATCTTGGCGCTGAACGCCTCAATGCTCTCCTGGGTCTGCTTCACCTCCGTACCGAACAGCGAGTTCTTTTTCAGCCCCGTTTTGTCCTCAATGATGACGGCTGAAACCCCCAGCTTCTCCAGGGAGCGGACTGTATAGACGAAGTGCTCCGTCAGGCCCCCGGTATCGCCGTCGAAGATGATCGGCTTGGTGGTCACTTCCGTGATGTCGTCGATTGTGCGGAAGCGGGAGGTCATATCTACCAGTTCAATATCCGGCTTGCCCTTGGCGGTGGAGTCGCAGAGAGAGCTGATCCACATCGCGTCGAAGGAGCGGGACATCCCGCAGTTATGGACCACCGTGTTCTCCACGATCAGGCCAGAGAGGCCGTCGTGGGCCTCCATAGCCGTCACCAGCCCCTTCATCTCCAGCAGTTTCCGCAGCCGCCCGCGCCGGTTGTCCGGCAGGGACAGTTCCGCCCGGGATCGCGCCTCCAGCTCCCGGTACTTCTCGTCGGCGGCGTAGGGGAACTCCACCAGCCGCCCGCCGTAGGAGGACAGCACGTCCAGCACCTCATCCCGCAGGGGGCGCTGGAATCCCTCCCGCCAGTCGTCGCCATGGACCACGATGTCCGGCTTCAGGGCCAACAGGGTGTCCTTATAGTGCAGCTCCCGCTGCTCCACCACCCGGTCCACTCCTTTAATATTGGCAAACAGCGCCTTCCGCTCAGCAGCGGGCAGCAGGGGAAAGCGCTTGTAGGAGGCTACCGCCTCATCCGACAGCACCCCGACAGTCAGCCGGCCCAGGCCGGCAGCCCGGCGGAGGATGTCCATATGCCCGCCGTGGAGTACATCGGAGGAGAAGCACATATAGACCGTCCGATCTTCCACCTCCCGGAGCTTCGCGCCAACCACAGACAGATCCTCCGGGGTGTCGATCTCGGCGCAGAGCATATGTCCCACATCCAGAGGGGCGATGCGGCAGGCGCCATCCAGGGCGTTCAGCGCGTTTTCCGCATAGCACGTTACCTGACCGTCCTCGCAAAAGGCGACAATGCTGTCTAACCACAGCTGCCAATCCGCACGCATCAGATGGTACAGGGGCTGAGCAGCGGTGGCGTCCTGGAAAAACTCCACGCCCACCCTGACAACCGCCCCGTCCTGAACGACCGCTTTGAAGTCCTTCTCCGGCAACGGCTGGACGGTGCTGACGGCCATACAGCTCTTCCGGCTGTGTACCACCTGATAAAACACCTCATCCTCGAAAACCAGATCGCCGTGGAGAAGAACAAGCTCTCCCTCCAGATACTTCCGCGCCAGATAGATGGAGTAGATGTAGTTGGTACTTTCAAAATCCGGGTTCTTCACGAACGTGATATCCAGCGGCAGCCCCAGTCCCTTGCAGTAGTCCATCAGGGCCTGGTCAAAGGCCCCGGTTGTTATCACCGCCTCGGTGATGCCCGCTCCGGCAATCTGCCGCAGCTGCCGGGATAAAATGGTCTCCCGTGCGGAGACCTCCGTCATGCACTTGGGGTGGTCCGCCGTCAGCGCTCCCATACGGCGCCCCGCGCCAGAGTTTAAGATCAGGGCCTTCATAACAGATCCGCCTCCAGTCGTGCCACGATAGCCTCCGGGACCTCTCCGCCGTCGTTGCCTACCACGGCATCCGGGCGCTGCGGCTCATCAAAGGGCAGGTCCACGCCCACTACGTTAGTTCCGGCGGTATACAGACCCTTCTGGTTGCGCCGCAGCAGGGTCTCCTTCGTCACCTTGATGTAAATCTCCCGGTAGTTTTCTATGTGTTCCCGGTTCCAGTCCCGGACGGCGGCGTACATACAGATACTGCACACCACCACATCGACGCCCTGGTCCGAGAGCATCTTCGCCACCCGGAAGGTCCGTTGGGCCCCCTTTATCCGATCCGCATCGCTGTAGCCGATATCCTCGTTGTAGATCGGACGGATCTGATCGCCGTCCAGCAGGATGACATTGGGCTTTCCCGCTTTCAGCCGCTGATAGAACAGACCGCCGATGGTGGTCTTCCCCGCTCCGGACAGACCGGTAAAAAAATATACAGTTCCCTTTTCCATAGCGATATCCTCAATGGTACAGCGGCTGCTCCAGCAGCGCCGGGTCCAGCTCCAGCTTCGGCATCATCCGCAGAGGCTGGCCGTTTTTGTTGACAAAGCGCAGCCCCTCTAAAAGGATTTTTGCGTTTCGCTTTCTGTTTTCTTCAAACTCTTTCATCCGTTTATCCAACAGCTGTTTTTGCAGCTGTTTTTCAAGGGCCGCGTCAACACGCTTCCCATTCTGCGTGGCCTCGGCCTTGTCAAACACCCGCTTCCAGGTCTTATAAATAAAGCTGTTCAGGGTTGTGAAGCCCTCCACCAGCCTGTCCACGTCCGATTCCGTCACGGTCTTCCCGTCGTACCACAAAAAGTTGTAGCCGTAATACACATATACGTCCCGCATAAAGTATTCAATAAAATACCGCTCATCGTCGTTGATATACTCGTCGTAGGTACGATAGATGGCGGCCGGGTCGAAGCCGCGGTCGTTCCCCTTCAGCGATTCCGGATCCCTCTGCCCGGCCAGGGAGCAGTAGGTCATACTCTCAGTGTAGGGGAGATCCAGAAAAGCGGCCAGAGCGGTGAACGTCGCCTTTGGATTGAGCTTCCCGTCCTCAAAGCGGACCGCGACGCAGTCCTTATACAGCCGGTTCTCCGGGTCAATCATGAAGCTGCGGTTAAAAATGCGCTCAGAAATGACGTCGCTGACCACGGAGATCTTCTCGTCCTCCGCCTCCGGGCCGTTCTTTCCGCGCTTGGGCGAAGCGCCGCCGCCTTCCGCCTGCGCCCGCTCCTCCGCCTTCATAAACCGCTCCGCCTGTTCCTCTGCCATTCTGTACATGAACTTGACGGTAGCGCCATGGCTGGTGGTAAACCGGCGCATGGGCGTGAAGGTCTTAATATACTTAAAGCACCGGAACAGCGGCGACGCACGAAGGATATCGTCATTTCCGGACTCCACCACGGTCTGACCGTTGGTATTCGCCCGGAGCGAGCAGACCATATTGGGGAAGTGGGGCTGCAGGAAGATGGCCGGCGCGATGCGCGAGGCCGGGTCCAGCCCATAGGTGGCCACCTCATCCGCCAGGTATCGCGCAACCAGGCAGTCCTTGTCGGTGCGGTCTCTCATATAGTAGAGCTCCGTCGTCACCCGGGGATTGCTCCAGGGCGAGGCCGCATCGATGGCCTGGGTCACATTCTCCGCCAGCTCCATAACCTTTCGGGAGTCGTCGATCAGCATCTCGATGTTGGACATCATGATGGAGGGCAGCACCAGCAGGTTGGGGTGGTTGTTGAAAATCTCGTTAAAAAAGTCGCCGCCGTTGTGGGAGGAGAGCTGGGTGTGCCAAATCAAACGGTTGACCTCCCGGATCCCCAGGGGCTTGACCGGATACTGGCTGTAGTCGATGCCAAACCGCGCCTTGAAGTCGATGGGGTACTGACCGATCTCATCCTCCACCAGGAATACCAGCTTCGTATCCTCCAGCAGAGGGCGCATGTTCAGACATTGCAGATAGGAGCAAAAGACCTCCCAGCTGGTGTAGTGGAGGTAGATATGGTTCTCACGGCCTATATTTTCGCTTTTCCGCACATTGTCGTTCAGATATTCCAGCTCATACTGGGAGTAAACGTCGTCGGCCAAAATCGGATTATCCAGGTCCCTGAAAAAATTCCGGCTGACAACGGGATTTTTGAAGTTAATAAAATCTCCGAACCGCTTCTGCGCCGGATAGAAAGGCACATAGCCGTTGTGATCGTCGTAGGGGAAAAACTGGATGGGCAGTTCTTCAAAGGGCAAAAAGTCCCTCCGGAACAGATAGGGGTATTTCTCCAGCAGCTTGCAGTTGCGCTCGTAGCGGCCCTTCAGCAGCCTGATGTTCGGCTCATAGAAGACCTTCTCCATCAGGGGCAGGATCTCCTCCTGAAAATGGCCCCGGTTATAGAGGCTTTGGAAGCAGGTGTAGGAGGTGCGGTAGTCCCCGCCGGATTGCAGGATATAGACCGCGGCCTCCAGTTCTCCGGCCGGATCTGCTCCTCCGCTCTCGTGGATGGCCAGGGAGTAGGCCCGGCGGGCGTCCTCCATCTGCCCCAGCGCGGCCAGCCGCCTCGCAATTTCGATTGCTTTCATATATGTTGGGCTCCTCTCCAGAATAATAAAAAAGGGGGGCTGGGCCGGGCCCAGCCCCCCTGTGGGCTTGCTGTTTTGCAGGAGTAAACGAGAGGAATCAGCCGAGCAGCTGGAGAACGCCCTGAGGCACCTGGTTCGCCTGGGCCTCGTCGGGGCGAAATCCGCTCCACTCCGTTTCCCGCTGGCGCGGAAAACTTCATGCCGCTTCTTTGCCCCTCCTCTCCCCACCGGACCCGCTTCGCTGGGCTCCGGCGGGGTCCCCGCCATGCCGGCCCGGGCGTCTCAACCTCTGCGCCGCCCGCAGGTCAGCTATCAGCCGAGCAGCTGGAGAACGCCCTGAGGCACCTGGTTCGCCTGGGCCAGCATGGCCTGAGCGGACTGCACCAGGATGTTGTTCTTGGTGTAGCTCATCATCTCTTCGGCGATGTCGGTGTCGCGGATGGTGGACTCGGCGTCCTGGATGTTCTCCGCCATGACGCTCAGGTTGTTGGCGGTGTGCTCCAGACGGTTCTGGACAGCGCCCAGATCGCCGCGGACGCCGGACACGTAGTTGATGGCGTCGCGGATGGTCTGCACGGCGGCGGCGGCGCCCTCCTGATTGCTGATGTCAATGCCCGCAATGCCCATGGCGTCGGTGTGCATATCCTTGACGGAGACCGTCATCTGGTTGTAGGAGTCGGAGGTATCGCCGATCTGGAGGGTCAGACCCTTCTGCTCCTTGGTGGCCACCTTCATGCCAAAGACGGCGGACAGCCGGTCCTTGGTGTTGAAGTAGGCGCCGACAGAATCGCTCGCGGTGCTGATAGCGGTCTTGCGCTGGATGGTGATACCAATCGCCTTGCCGTCGGAGCCGTCGCTGACGCCCACGGTGAAGGTGGCGGTAGCATCCGTGCCATTGTTGGCCTTGCACTGGACGTTGGCAGTAGTGCCATAGGTCGCGCTGATGGCGCCCAGAGCCTTGTTCAGGTCGATGTTGTCCTCCTCCATATCCCGCAGATCAACCACGGTGGTGGCGGTGGAATAGTATTTGCTGTTGGCGCCCACAGCCAGGGTGATCGTCCTGGTGCCGATGGTGATGGTCGTACCATCCCGGATGTCGGACTCGTTGATCTTAAAGACCGTGTTGGCCATGTTGGCGCCCTGCGGGGCAATGGCCTGCGTTGTGACCTGGGTGCCCTCCAGGTGGGAACTGGTCACGATAACGCCGCTGGTAGCGCTGGCAGAGGCCTTCTCCGCGGAGAAGGACACGTCAAAGTTGCACTGTGCCTGATCCTTGTTGATGGGCTTGCTCTGCTGGGTGAAGGTCAGCACGCCGTTGCTGTTGGACACGCTCCACTTGACATTGTTGATGGTGGTGGTAGTGCCCATCGCGCTCGCAAGAGCGGAGGCAACGGCCTTCATAATGGTATCAGAAGTGGCAGTTCCCGCCACACCGGAGGCAGTAGCGGTGAAGGTGGCATCACCAATCTTAAAGGTGAAGCTTAAGGAGGAAGAGGAGGTGCCAAAGGCAGTGAACTTCAGGGTGGTCATATCGACCTGGAACTCGCCTGCGGTGGCCGAGGCGGAGGGGGTGTCCAGAACGGTCTTGTTGCCGGTGACAGCCCAGGCGTCCTCACCCTCGCCGATGACAGCGGACAGGATACGCTCAGAGCCGGAAATGCTCTTGCTCCCGGCGGCGACCTTCTCCTGGGTGCCGTCCAACAGCTTGATGCCGTTGAAGTTGGCGCTGTCGGCGATACGGTTGATTTCGGTCTTCAGCGCGTCAACTTCCTTCTGGAGGTTGGCACGGTCCACGTCGTTGTCGTAGGTGCCGTTGGCGGACTGGGTGGCCAGGTAGTCCATGCGGTTGAGCATGTCCTGGATCTCCTGCATGGCGCCCTCGGCGGTCTTCACCAGGCTGATGCCGTCCTTGACGTTCTTCTGGGCGGCGTTCAGGCCGGTGATCTGGGCGCGCATCTTCTCGGAAATAGCCAGACCGGCGGCGTCGTCACCGGCGCGGTTGATCTTGTAGCCGGAAGACAGCTTCTCCAGGTTCTTCGCCACAGCGGAGGTGTTGTTGTTGTAGTTGCGGTAGGCCGACATGGCCATAATGTTGTGTTGGATCCGCATAGTTGTGACTCCTTTCAGTCTATTAGTGTGCCCCGGAGCATCCTTTTACCAGGGCACAGATCTGTGATGCACCGCTCAGAGCGCCGTGGCCTTTGGCGTTCCGGGCTTGTGGTGCGGAACATATTTCAACCGGTTCGCGAACGCCGGATGAAACCGAAAAATTATTTTGCCGCTGTCTCTCCGTTCTGGGGCTGGGGAAAAATGAAATCCAGCTTCGCCCGGATATCCCGGGCCTCCGGGGTATCGCCCATCCCCTCCAGGGTCTGGCGCAGATCCGCCAGCGCCTTCTTCTTGGCCGGGTTCCAGGGGAGCTGCTTCGTGTGCCGGGGGGAGAGCCCCATCACGCAGCCGGGCCGCTGGCCGCCGCTGCGCTCCAGCACGTCGCCCCGGAGGATCGGCACCTCCCGGGGGGCGTTGATAATCAGGTGGACCCGGTCCCCGGTGAGGCGGTCGAACTGGACCACCGTGCTGCTGCCGACGGTGAAGTAGTCGCCGGCTCTCATGGAAATGCAGAGCATTGTATCAATCTCCTTATCCCTTTCCGCCGGTCATCCTGACCGGCCCGGTGAGCCGATTTGCTCACAATTTCCCATAATATTGGCACAATATTATGTTGAGTGGACTGCCCGGAGGCTTCGGGTTACGTCCCGCGCCGAAGCGCCGGAGTCGCCCTCTCTTGTTCCCACCTGACGGTCTTTGGAAAGTGCTGATCTCACCGGTAGAACCGGTCTATCGGTCAGATCAGCACATCCCGACCGTGCGCATGGGCATTCACCGCTGTCCCGTGCGGCATCGTCGGCACAAGCCGCGCCCCGCTCCAGCCGCGGCCCGCTTTGCCGGGCTCACGGTTGGGTGTCTGTCAGGCACACAGCTGTACGATTCCCTGTAGCTTGATATTCTGCGCGGCATTGGTCTCCCGGGAGAGTACCGCCCCGCAGTGGGGACAGTGCCAAACCTTCTGCCGGGCGGGCAGCGTCTCGTGGACGGCCCCGCACTGGCGGCAGGTTTTGGCTATAGGAATCAACCGGTCCACCACGACGTAGGACTTTCCCTGCCGCTCCAGCTTGTATTTCAGGTACTCCCGAAAGGCGCCGAACCCGGCTCCGAACACGTCGGAGCCCTTCAGCTTCTGCGCCAGCTCCGTCAGGTCGGTATCCCGCACACACACGGCGTCCCAGGCGTTGGCTATCCGCCTGCTCTCCCTGTGGAGGAAATCCCGGCGCTGATTGGCGATATGCTCGTGGAGGAGGCGGATCTTTTGCTGCTGCTCCTGGTAGTTCCTGGAGCCCCGCTGCATCCGGGAGAGCTCCCGCTGCATCCGGGAGAGCTTCTCCCTGGACTTCGCCAGCTGCGGCAGCTCCGGACTGCGTCCCTCGCTGTCCACATAGAACTTGGCGGTGGAGTAGTGCAGCCCCAGCGTCCGCTCCGGGGCGGGCATCACCGGCTCCGGCTGCTTCACGTCGCAGCCGTAGGCGATGGAGCAGAAGTACTTCCCCGACCGGGTCTTCGTCACCGTGACGGACCGCAGCGACCACCAGTGGAGGGGCCTGCGGTAGAGGGTGGCCTTCACGCTGCCCAGCTTTGGCATCTTGATCCCGTCCCGGGTGAGGTAAATGGACGGTCCGGTGCGGTAGGGCCGGCAGTAGACGGTGAAGGAGTCCTTCCGGGCCTTCTTGGTCTTGAACTGGGGATACCGGAAGGCCCCGGGGTTGCGGAAGAAATCCAGAAAGGCCCGCCGCAGATTCTGGTGGACGGTACAAAGCGGCTGACTGTCCACCTCCGCAAGGAAGGGGGCCTCCTTTTTGTACCGGGCGGGGGTGGGGATATAGTGGATGTCGGTGGCGGCGTAGAACTCCTGCACATCGGCGAGCATACGGTTCCAGAGGTACCGGCAGCAGCCGAAGGTCTTCTCGATGAGCTCCGCCTGCTCCGCGGTGGGGTGGAGACGGACCTTGATGACTGTGTACCGGGTGGTCCTGCGGGATGGAACTTCGGTCGATTTTCCCGCCATTTTCCTGCCCCTTTCCCCAATTTTTGAAAAAGTATACTTTTTCAAACCGCTGTTGTCATCCTTTACATCAATACATTCGGCACTTCTCCCCCGAAAAATAAGGGGTATCCGCAATTTTCCTCCGCAAAAATTTTTTATTTGAAAAGGTATACTTTTTCAAATTGATTTCATTGGCAATCCGCCCAATATCCCGGATAGGGGGGCTGAAAAATCAAACGCCCGGCTATCCGGGCGTTTGATTCAGCTTGTCGAAAAACCGGCAGGTTTTTCGACAAGCTGAATCAAATTTCGGCCCTTGGGCCGAAATTTGTCGCCTGCGGGCGGGTGATTCCCCGGGTCAGGAACCCCTCTTGGGTTCCTTTCACACTATCCTCCTTACCGCCAACGATGCTCTGCGGAATTTGTTGCCAACCTGCCTTTTAAGCACTGGGTCCGGGGTCCGAATCCCCGACGGGACAACAAAATATGCAGATACGAATACTCTTTGTCGCGAGGAATGTATTTGCGGTGGAAACACGGGTAGAGCTAAGAACGCAAGATCTTGGCTTTACCCGTGTTTTAACTACAAATATTAGACTATCAATCTTTACTTTGGATACCCTCCCCCCGCGGGAATCCTCTCCTTGCTTTTTTCGCCCCAATGTGGTAGAGTATATCTATCTTTTCGCGAATTTTTGTGTTTTTTGTTGAGGAGGAATGTGTGTATGGAGAAAAAAGGCAATCCCGCGGCGCTGCTGCCTATCGGGGTATTCCTGCTGCTCTACCTGGGGCTGGGCCTGACCTTTGAGTACGGGATGAAAATTCCTATGGGGTTTTACAATATTCCCATTGTCATCGCTTTCCTGGTGGCGATCCTGGTGGCCTGCCTGCAAAACCGGGAGCTGTCCTTTGACCGGAAGCTCTCGATCATGGGGCAGGGCGTGGGGGATAAGAATATCATCACCATGCTGCTCATCTTCCTGGTGGCCGGGGCCTTTGTGGGTGTGGTGGGCCGGTCCAGTGCGGAGAGCGTGGCCTATTTCATGCTCTCTATCATCCCCACCCGCTTCGCCGTGGCGGTGCTGTTCATCGTGGCCTGCTTCGTGTCCACGGCCATGGGCACCAGCGTGGGTACCATCACCCTTCTGACCCCCATCGCCGCGGCGGTGGCCGGCGTCTCCGGCTTCGGCGTGCCCCTCTGCGTGGGGGCCGTCATGGGCGGGGCCATGTTCGGCGACAACCTCTCCTTCATCTCCGACACCACCATTGCCGCCTGCAACGGCCAGGGCTGCGCCATGAAGGACAAGTTCCGGGAGAACTTCGGCATCGCCCTCCCCGCGGCTCTGCTGACGCTGGCGGTGCTGCTGGTGCTGTCCTTCCGCGTGGAGATCACCGGGACCATCCACGAGCCCTACAACATGATCCAGATTGCCCCCTACCTGCTGGTGCTCTTCGGGGGGATCATCGGCATCAATGTGTTTGTTGTGCTCTTAGTCGGCATCGTCTCCGGGGCCATCATCATGCTGGCCACCGGCCAGACCGCCGCCACCGAATTGCTGGCCAGCATGGGCAGCGGCTCCGCCGGAATGTTCGAGACCTGTATGGTAGCGGTCTTAGTGGCGGCTATGTGTGCGCTGATTAAGGAGCATGGCGGGTTCGAGGCCCTGCTCTACGCCATCCGCAGGAGTTTTAAGGGCAACCGGGGCGGCCAACTGGGCATGGGGCTTCTGGTGTGCGCCATGGATATCGCCACCGCCAACAACACCGTGGCCATCGTCATCGCCAACCCCATCGCCAGGGAGATGAGCGAGGAGTACCACATCAGCCCCCGGAAGGCCGCCTCCCTGCTGGACACCTTCTCCTGCGTATCCCAGGGGGTGATCCCCTACGGTGCCCAGATGCTGGTAGCCATCGCCGCCTGCGCCGAGGCGGGATACGCGGTGTCGGCCTTCCAGATCATGCCGTATCTCATCTATCCGTATCTGCTGCTGCTGAGTTCTCTTGTCTTTATCTTCGTCCTCCCCCAGCGGGAGGGAAAATAACACCCCAGTGCGGCATTGCGGTAAAAATCGCAGGGGCGGATAATACCCGCCTCCACCGGTCTTTGACCTCTGGTGCAGAGAATATGGACAACCCAAAGGCGCGGTCCGGTTCCGGGCTGCGCCTCCCCTTTTGATTCTTTCGATTGGAGGCACTTTCCATGAAACACACACCGGAGACCCCCCGGAAGCTCACGCCGGCGGAGGAAAGGCGGAAGGCCGCCTTCGATCAGATCGCGGCGGAGCTGGCCGCGGCGGGCTACCGCCAGGAGGCGCTGACCATCGGCCTTGTCCGCGCCAACGTACTGGCAATCGTACTGGCTCTGCCCATCGTCGCAATCCTGCTTGTCGCATTCTCCGCCGTCCACCCGGAGGGGGACAGCGGCGCGATCTCCTTCGGTGGAATTCTGGGCTTTTTCGCCGTCTTTTTCCTCCTGATCTTCGTCCACGAGGGTATCCACGGTCTCACCTGGGCCATCTTTGCCCCGGACCACCTCCACGCTATCTCCTTCGGCGTGATCTGGCAGTACCTGACCCCCTACTGCACCTGCGCCCAGCCCCTGAGCCGCCGGGCCTACGCCCTGGGCGGGATGATGCCCACCCTGCTCCTGGGGTTCCTCCCGGCTCTGGCGGCGGTTGTCAACGGCAGCGCCGCGCTGTGGGGGATGGGGGCGGTGATGATCTTCGCCGGCGGCGGGGATCTGGCGGTATTTTTGAAGCTGCTGCGATTTTCTCCCGAAACACGGGATGTGGTGTACCTGGACCACCCCTACGAGTGCGGACTGGTGGCGTTTCTGCGGTAGAGGTGACGCTTCTGAGCGGCGGAGGGTGCGGGTGAGCCCGCGCCCTGTTCGATCCGCCGAACGTTGCCGTTTTTTATGTAGATTGTACTTCGCCTGCCGCACAGACAGGACGTATTTCCCCACAAATAAAACGGTCTTTCTCCCCCCCAAGCTAAAGAACAGCGTCCGACAGTGAAACTTCTGTCAGACGCTGTTCTTTTCCCGGCGGTTCCGCGTTCCTATCGGCAGAGGAAGCTGAACCAGCCCTCGGATTGATTCTTCTCCAAAATCGTCAGCCCCGCCGCCCGGAGCCGCCCCTCCACCTCCTCCGCCCGGCTGTCGATGATGCCGGAGCAGAGGAAGAGGCCGCCGGGGGCCTTCAGATCCCCCACCGCGTCCGTGAGGCCAAGGATCACATCCGCCACAATGTTGGCCACCACAATATCGTAGTCCCCGCCCATCTCCCGGCGAAGGCCGACGTCGCTGAGCACGTCCCCGGCGCGGACGGTGTACCGCCCCTGGCCGATGCCGTTGAGAGCGGCGTTTTCATAGGCCACCTTTACCGCCTTCTCGTCGATGTCGCAGCCGAAGGCGCTCTCCGCCCCCAACAGCAGGGCGGCAATGGACAGGATCCCGCTGCCGCAGCCCAGATCCAGCACCCGCATCCCCGGCCGCACCGTCCGCTCCAGGGCGGTGAGACAGAGACGGGTAGTGGCGTGACTGCCGGTGCCGAAGATCAGGCCGGGGTTCAGCCGCAGAGCCACCCGGCCGCAGGGGTCCGCCTCCTCCCAGTCGGGGATGACGATCAGGCGCTCGCCAATCTCCATGGGCTTGTAGAACGCCTTCCAGTTGTTCTCCCAATCGGCGTCCTCGATGTTCTCCATGGAGAGGATCAGGGTGGGAAACTCCGGGTGGGCCTTCTGGAGGGCGGTGAGGGCAATCCGGGCGGCGGCCAGCTGGATATAGCCCCCCTGACTGTCCTCCAGGTAGAAGGTGACGCGGCACTTGCTGCGCATGGATTTTTCCAGAGCTTCGTCCACGTAGTCCCAGTACTGGCGGTTTTCCTCCAGGAAGGTCTGGAAGTCGGCCTCGTCTTCGATGACCAGCCCCTCAATGCCGATTTCGCGGAGCATGTCGCAGACCGCCTCTATGGACGCCGGCGAGGCGTCGATGTGTAGTTCTAACCACTGCATTGTTGTTTTTCCTCCGTTGGTGGGGGGTGCCCCGGCGGGGCACGGTGCTTCTGTTTGTTCTGTTCTATTTGTTTTGAAAGGCGTTCTTTTGATTGTGCGGGGCGCTGTTTGAGTCTTGTTCGCGCCGCCCCGGCGCGGGGGAGGGGGGGCGCCCCCCGGGGCGAGTTACTTTTCCCACGCGGGAAAAGTAACCAAAAGCGCGCT
>CANDEH010000019.1 GCA_947383645.1 uncultured Clostridia bacterium
GTGGCCAAGATCACCACCCCCCACTTCAAGAAGTTCTACCGCTTCTTCGGCAACGACACCGGCAAGGCCATCGCCGACTACCTCTGTGTCCACGACGAGACCGTGGACGACACCCGGCCTCTGGTGATCTTCGACCCGGACGCCACCTGGAAGAAGAAGGAGCTCTACGACTTCACCGCCCGGGAGATGCAAGTGCCCATCTTCCTGGGGGGCGAGTGCGTCTACGACCTGCCCTCCCTGGAGGAGATCCGCCGGTACTGCGCGGAGCAGGTGGACACTTTGTGGGACGAGGTGAAGCGGTTTGACTACCCCCACGACTACTATGTGGATCTGAGCAAGAAGCTGTGGGACATCAAGTATCAGCTGCTGGAGAAAACCTACTGATTCAGATAGGAGATAGGAGATATATCCGGTGTGTGGGCGATAAAATAGGGGTGGGAGAGAGATACTAACCTTGGACTACAGCGGGAAAGGGAGGGGTCGATGAGGATTAAGGAGGCCGCGGAGCGCCGGATCTCCGCGGCGATGCGGATTGCGCTGGTTGTGGTGCTGTTTTTGGGGAATATCGGCCTGGTGCTGCTGCTGTCGTTTTATCTCCAGCGGCATGTGGCCATCGCCTTCTTTGTTCTGGAGGTGGTGGGGGTCATTGTGGCCATCCGCATCCAGGGGAACCGGGGGAGCCCCTCCTACAAGCTGGCCTGGACCATCATGGTTCTGGCCGTACCGGTGGCGGGACTGATCCTCTATGTCCTCTGGGGCGGCAACATCCAGCAGAAGAAGCAGCAGCTCCATGTGGTGCCGCCCCCGCCCCACAAGGACTATGAGCGGGGACGGAGCCTCAGCTATATCGAGAAGCTGGGGGAGGGATTCCCCACCTGGCGGCGGGAGGCCCGGTACCTCCACAAGCACGACTTCATGGTCTACAAGAATACCGCCGTCACCTACTTCCCCGACGGGGAGCGCTTCTTCGAGGATGTGATCCCCCGGCTGAAGCGGGCGGAGCACTTCATCTTTCTGGAGTACTTCATCCTGGCCGAGGGGCGGCTGTGGGAGCAGATCTTTGCCATTTTGAAGGACCGGGTGGGCCATGGGGTGGAGGTGAAGATCATCTTCGACGACTTCGGCAACATCGCCCGGATGCCCGCCGAGATCATCGACGACATGATCCGCTGCGGCATGGAGGTGGCGGTGTTCAACCCCGTCCACCAGTACGTGAACCGCCTCTACTTCAACTACCGGGACCACCGGAAGATCCTCTGCATCGACGGGGATTTCGCCTACACCGGCGGGATCAACATCGCCGACGAGTACGCCAACCTGATCCGGCGCTTCGGCCACTGGAAGGACAGCGGCGTGCTGCTGGAGGGCGAGGGGGCCTGGGGGCTCACCCGGATGTTTCTCCACATGTGGGAGTGTCTGGGCGGGGACTTCCACAGCGAGTACGACTACTACCGGCCCCACGGTCCGGTGCAGGGGGAGGGCTGGTGCCAGCCCTTCTGCGACGGGCCCCTGAACAACCCCGTCAACCCCGCCGAGGAGCTCTATCTCCAGGCCATCTCCACCGCCCGGGAGTTCCTCTATATCACCACCCCCTACCTGGCCATCGAGACCTCCATGGTCCAGGCCCTGTGCCGGGCGGCGGACAGCGGGGTGGACGTGCGGCTGCTGCTGCCCGGGGTGCCGGACCACAAGTATACGTATCTGGCCGCCGGGGCCTACTTTGACGAGCTTTTGAGCCACGGAGTGCGGATCTTTGAGTACACCCCCGGCTTTCTCCACAGCAAGCTCCTGGTGGCCGACGGGGAGATGGCGGTGACGGGGACGGTAAACATGGACTACCGCAGCTTCCAGCTCCACTACGAGTGCGGCGTGCTGCTCTACGGCATGTCGGCAGTGGAGCACATCCTCCGGGACATCAGGGCCACCCTGGAGCAGTGCCGGGAGATCGAGCTGCCCAGGTGGCGGCGGCGCAGCGTGTTCCGCCGGCTGGCGGAGAGTGTGCTAAGGATATTCAGTATATGGATGTAAAGAATTTCGCTTGAAGACCGCTTCGCTGGGTCTTCAAGCGAGGGGACGGGGGTTGCGCTTTTTTTCTTGGGACAACGCGTTGTCCCAAGAAAAAAAGGTCCGGGCCGAGCGCGGCCCGCAGAGTGTTTTTCCGAAAACGCGGTTTCCGGAAAAACGATTTCAGTTCATTTGCGCCCGGAGGGCGCAAACCCTCGCGGGGCGCTCTTTGCGGCTTTGGCCGCAAATTCGGCGGGGGATTGAGATTGAGATGGAGGAATATGGCTATGGCAAAGGGTTTGGTGCACATTTACTGCGGGGATGGGAAGGGGAAGACGACGGCGTCCCTGGGGCTTGCGGTGCGGGCCGCGGGGCGGGGGATGAAGGTGCTGTACGTGCAGTTCTTTAAGGACGGGAATTCCTCGGAGTTCAAGGCGCTGGAGCGAGTGGAGAATATTGTTTTTCAGCCGCCGGAGCGGAAGTTTGGGTTTTTCTGGACCCTCACGGAAGCGGAGAAGGCGGAGGCGAAGGCGTTCTATACGGCGCATTTGCAGAAGGCCATCGACTGCTGTAAGGACTATGATCTGCTGGTGCTGGATGAGAGCATGAGCGCCTGCACCACCGGGGTGGTGGAGGAGGAGATGCTGCTCCGGTTCCTGCGGGAGAAGCCGGAGGAGCTGGAGGTGGTGCTCACCGGGCGCAATCCCTCCGAGGCCCTGTGTGAGGCGGCGGACTATATCACCGAGATGTGCAAGCGCAAGCACCCCTTCGACCAGGGCGTGCCGGCGCGGGAGGGAATTGAGTATTGAATGCGGGAGGCGGCCCCTATGGGCCGCCTCAGCTTGTCGAAAAAACCAATGGGTTTTTTCGACAAGCTGAGGCAAATTGCGGCCGATGGCCGCAATTTGTCGCCTTCGGGCGGGCGATTTGACGCGAAAGGAACCCCTCTTGGGTTCCTTTCACACTATCCTCCTTACCGCCATCCTGCTCTGCCGCCTTCTTTAACAGTCAGTCCGCCTTGCGCTCCTCGCCTCGCTGTACACCATTTCCTCCCGCCCAGAGTGCGGCCCCCCTCCGTCACTGCGTTCTGCCGGTCCGGACCGCGAACTGGTCTGCGCAAATAAAGAGAAAATCCCCCTCTGCCCGGACAAGCTGTACACGGGCCAGAGGGGGTTCTCGGTTCTTTTAGAGCGTCATCGTACAGAGCTGCATCTTGGTGCGCAGATACTCCATCAGCTGATCCTGAACCTCCAGGGGCAGATCGAAGAAGTCGGGATGGCCCGCCTGACAGAACTTCTGCATGGTGGTGTAGTAGAGATAGAAGAACTCTGTCCCCACATTGAACTTGTTGATGCCCTCCCGGAAGGCGATCTCCAGCTGGTCGTTGGGGATGCCGCTGCCGCCGTGGAGCACCAGCGGCACGTCTGTGGCGGCGTTGATGGCCTTCAGACGCTGGATGTCCAGGTGGGGCGTCTCCTTGTAGAAGCCGTGGGCGCTGCCGATGGCCACGGCCACGGAGCTGCATCCGCTCTGCTCGCAGAAGGCGGCGGCCACCTCGGGCTTGGTGTACATGTCGGTGTCGCTCTGGTCGGTGACGGTGGAGGCAAAGCCCACCCGGCCCAGCTCCGCCTCCACGTCGGCGCCCAGAGCCCTGGCCACCCGGGTGATCTCCCGGGTATTTTTGATGTTCTCCTCCACGCTGAGCATGGAGCCGTCGTACATGACGGAGTCAAAGCCGTCCCGCATGGCGGCCACGATGTAGTCGAAGTCGCTGCAGTGGTCCAGGTGGAGCCCCACGGGGACCTTCACATCTTTGGCGATGGACTTCACCGTCTCGGCGAAGATGTAGGGGGTGGTCCAGTGCTTGTCCCGGGCGTGCTCGGGGTAGAGCATGCAGATCACCGGCTTGCGCAGCTCCTCGGCGATGGTGATGACCGGCTTGACTGTGTTGTAATCCGTGCAGTTAAATGCGATGACGGAGGTTCTGGCCTCGTCCGCCAGCTTGAGGATATCACGTACCTTTTCCAGTGCCATAAGGTCTATTCTCCTTCCTTGATCGAGCTGATATAGTCTGCGATCCCGGCAAAGAGGATCGCAGTGGAAACCGCACCGGGGTCGGGATAGCCAATCCCCTTCTCCCGGAAATTCTTGGAGCGGCCCGTCCGGGGCAGCAGGTGGGCGGAGGCCTCGGCCCCCTCCCGGGCCCCCCGGGCGCCGGCCTGGAGCACCTGGGCGATGTCCGCCGTCTCCCCCCGCCGGCGCTCCATGGCGTCGATGGCGGGAAACAGGGCGTCCAGCATGGTCTTGTCCCCGGGGGCGGAGCGGCCCCGCTTCATGATGGCCGCCCGGCTGGCCCGGAAGGAGACGATGAGCTCGTCCGCCGTCACCTCCCGCTTGTGCATGGCCTGCATGGCCTCCCGCCCGCTGATAAACAGCGTGCCGAAGATCACGCCGGAGGCGCCGCCCATGACCCGCAGCAGCTCCAGGCCCGCGGCCCGGAACAGCTCGTAGGCCGTCTCGTAGTCCGTCCGCTCCAGCAGGTCCTTCAGCGCGCGAAAGCCGCTGCGCATGCCGATGCCGTGGTCCCCGTCGCCGATGATGGAGTCGATCTCGGTGAGATAGGGCTCGTTCTCCACAATGCGGTCGGCGGCGTAGATGAGGGCCTGCTTGAGCTGATGGGTGGATATCTGTTCCATAAAGTTCCTCCGAGCGCAGAAGCTGCGCACTTCAGCCGGTGGTATTGCCTCCTATCCCTCGTCGGCGAAGACGAGCTTCGTGCGCTCCTCCAGCCAGGCGTAGGAGACGTTGCTCCGCCGGGTGTCTGTGATGATGCAGTCCACCTCGGCGTCCACGCGGGCGAAATAGGTCCGGTCAAATTTGGTATGGTCCGCCAGAAGATAGGACATGTGGGAGGAGCGGATCATCAGCGCCTTCATCTCCGCGTCCTCCAGGCGGGGCGTGGAGTAGCCCAGTCCGGGCTCGATGCCGTTGATGCCGATGAAGCACTTGTCCGCCCGGAGCCCCCGGATGGCGTTGGTAGCCATGGGTCCCTCCACGATGTTGTGGACGTAGTTGAACACGCCCCCCAGCAATATGACCCGGCAGTCCGAGAGGTTCTCCAGATAGGTCACCGCCCGGGGCGTCTGGGTGACGATGGTCAGATGGCGCCTGTCTCCGGCGGCGATGAGCTTCACCAGCTCATCCACCGTGCTGGAGCTGTCCAGGATCAATGTGTCATAGTCCTGAATATCCTCGTAGGCCCGGCGGCTGATGCGCTTCTTCTCCTCGATGCACTTGAGGGTGGAGATGAGCTCCGGGGCGCTGATCTCCTTGCTCACAGAGTAGACCGCGATGGCCCCCCCGTGGGTGCGGATGATCCGGTTGCGCCCGTCCAGCTCCTCCAGATCTCTGCGGATGGTGGCCTCGGAGGTCTCAAAGAGCTCGCTGAGCTCCCGGACCTTCACAGACTTGCGCCTGGACACAATCTCCACAATCTTGTTCTGCCGCTCTTCCTGAAACATAGCTCCCCTCCCGGCCGGCAAGTAGTCCTTCCAAATGAAACATTCGGAAATATGCCATATGATGCAATCCGCTCCGCCGCCGTCCTGAGCGGCGCGCGAAACATGGCACGCAGTACTTCCGACCTCTCCGTCCGGAAGCAGTATGGTGGATCAGAGGACAAAACTGTCCGTACAGATGTCCTCCGACAGCAGGTCCGCCAGCTCCCGGTCCGCGCACAGCACCGACAGCTCGAAGCCGTACACGTCCTTGATGTTGGAGAAGCCGGCCACCCGGGTGCGCAGCACGGGGCAGCGGGCCGAGAGGGCCTCCACGGCGCAGCGGGCCATGCGGTAGCCGTCCCCATAGCTGGTCAGGCACATCCGGTTCACCAGCAGGATGCACCGCTCCCCCGGCCGGGGGACCAGATCGTCCAGCAGCAGCTCCGCGGCCTGGCGGGCCGCCTCCTCCATGGTGCCCACAGGCACCGTGAGCATCCCCGGCTCTCCGGAGAAGCCGCCGCCGAAGGTGACATGCTTCTGCTCCGGGTCGGTGAACACGCTGAGGGTGCCCAGCCGCCCGCCGGCCCGCCGGACAATGGCGGCGGTGTCCCCCAGACTCCAGCCCGCCCCGGCGCAGGTCCCGGCCAGCTTGATGAGCAGGGCGATACCCGTCCGGCCGCTGCGGCAGGACCGGGGCTCCCCGATGGCGGAGGCGATGTCGTCGGTGGACACCGCGCTCTCCACCGCGATGCCGTCCATCTCCAGCAGCTCCTGGGCCATGTCGTTGTTCAGATAGTCGCCGGCGAAGTTGTTGTAGAGCAGCAGCACGCCCTTCTCCCGGCCCAGATAGCGCCCCGCCTCATAGATGGCGTAGGCGTTGGGGGCTGCGTAGGGCGCCCCCACCACCGCTCCGTCCGCCAGACCGTCGGCCACATAGCCGGGAAAGAGGGGGCCGTTGGCCCCGCCGCCGCTGATGAGGACCGCCACCCGGTCCAACGTGGGGCGGCGCTTGACCAGCGCAGCGCTGTTTTCGTCGTCGCTGAGGACGCGCCAGCGCTCAGGATGTACCAGCTCCATCCCCCGGAGGGACAGCGCGGAGTAGTAAGAAGTGCCTTCCAATAGCCAGTTCATAGCTGATTAACCCTCTCTGTCACTGCGGGCCGCAATTTACCCAACAGTGTTTTACCACAGATTCCCCGGTTGTGCAAGAAATTCTTTCATACAGCGCCGGAATCGGCGCGTACTCAGTTCTTCTTCTTGTTCTGGACCATATCCAGAACCACCGCCAGCAGGATGATGACGCCGATGACCACCTTCTGCCAGTAGGAGTTGATGTGCATCAGGTTCATGCCGTTGTTGATGATGGCGATGATGGCCACGCCGAACATGGCCCGGCCCACGCTGCCCCGGCCGCCGGCCAGGGAGGTGCCGCCCAGAACCGTGGCGGCGATGGCGAACATCTCGTAGCCGTCGCAGGCGCCGGGCTGGCCGTTGGTGAGCTTGGAGGCGTTGAGCATCCCGCCCATGGCGGCCATCACCGCGCACAGCACGTGGGAGAGGAAGATGACCCTGGCGGTGTTGATGCCGGCCAGATGGGCCACGGTGGGGTTGGAGCCGGTGGCGTAGACGTGGCGGCCGAAGACCGTCTTGCTCAGAAGGGTGTGGACCAGGAAGACGCACAGCACCACGAAGATGGTGATGACGGGAATCCAGCCGGTGGGCTTATCCTCCGTCACCAGGAACCGGGCGCCGCCCAGCCAGCTGTACTGGCTGGAGATGCCGGAGACCGCGCCGCCGCCGGAGGCGATGAACGAGAGGCCCCGGGCGATATTCAGCATGGCCAGGGTGGCGATCATGGGGACGACCTTGAACTTGGTTATCATCAGGCCGTTGAACGCACCGCACAGCAGACCCACCGCCAGGGCGGAGAGGATCAGCAGCACCACCGTCACAGGAACGGGAGCGTTGGGGAACTGCTTGGCCACCAGCATGGCCACCACGCCGGCCAGGGCCGCCACGGAGCCCACGGAGATGTCGATGCCGCCCAGAATAATCACGTAGGTCAGGCCCGCGGAGAGCATGGCGTTGATGGCCATCTGGGTGGTGAGGTTCACCAGGTTGGATGCCTTGAAGAAGGTGGAGGTGCGGAAGATATCCATGGGGTTGCCGGTGGAAAAGACGTTTGAGGTGGCGATGCCGAAGCCGAAGAACAGCACCACCAGCACCACGACGATGATATTTTTCTTGAGAAACGCCCTGCGGCTGTCAGTCAGAGTAGTACCCATAAGATGAAATATCCCCCTTTTCTTTAAGATGTCTGGGCCGTGTCGCTGCGGACGCTGGCCAGCGACATGATCTGCTCCTCGGTGACGCCCTGATAGTCCAGCTCGCCCATCACCCGGCCCTCCCGCATGACCAGGATGCGGTCGCTGATGCCGATGATCTCCGGCAGCTCCGAGGAGACCATGATGATGGTGCCGCCCTTGGCCACGAAGTCGTTCATCAGGCGGTAGAACTCGCTCTTGGCGTTGACGTCGATGCCCCGGGTGGGCTCGTCAAGGATGAGGATATCGGAGTTGGCGATCAGCCACTTGGCCAGGATGACCTTCTGCTGGTTGCCGCCGGAGAGGTTGGCGATGGTGGCCTGGATGCTGGGCGTCTTCACCCCCAGCTTCTCCACGAACTCCTGGGAGACCTGCTTCTCCCACAGGAAATCCAGAAAGCCCAGGGGCTTTTTGTGGTAGATGAGGCTGGGCAGGACCTCGTTGTCCTTGACCATGGCCTGGAGCATGAGCCCCGTGGTCCGCCGGTCCTCGGTGACCATGCCGATGCGCTCGGCGATGGCCTCCCGGGGGGAGCGGAAGCGGACCTCCTTCCCCCGGACCACCACCCTGCCGCTGTCCGCCTGCCGGGCGCCGAAGATAGTCTCCATGACCTCGGTGCGCCCGGCGCCGATGAGCCCGGCGATGCCCAGAATCTCCCCGGAGTAGGCGGAGAAGGACACGTCCTGAAAGTGGCGGCCCAGGCTGAGCCCCTCCACCCGCAGTGTCTCCTCCCCCCGCTTGTGGGGGACGCGGTTGTAGTAGTCCTTCATCTCCCGGCCCACCATCTTGGCCACCAGCTCCGCCTCGGTGATCTCGCTGAGGGGCTGGGTGAGGACGAAGGTGCCGTCCCGGAGGATGGTGGCCCGGTCGCAGATCTCATAGATCTCCTTCATCCGGTGGGATATGTAGATCACCGCCACGTTCTTCTCCTTCAGGCGGCGGATCTGGGTGAACAGGGCGTTGATCTCGTGGTCGGACAGGGACGAGGTGGGCTCGTCCATGACCACCACCTTGGCGTTCTTCATGACGATCTTGGCGATCTCCGCCATCTGCTGCTGGGCGGCGGTGAGGTCCCTGGCCACGTCGGTGGCCCGGATGCTCACCCCCATCTCGTCCAGCACCCGCTGGGCCTCCTGGTTCATCCGCTTCCGGTCCAGAAAGACGCCGTCCTTCCTGGTGGGCTCCACCCCCAGGAACATGTTCTCCGCCACCGTCAGGTCGTTGGCGATGCTCAGCTCCTGGTGGATGACGGCGATGCCGGCCTCCAACGCCTGGCCGGGGCTTGTGAAGTGGGTCTCCTGCCCCTCCAGAATGACCTTCCCCTCCGTGGCGGTGTAGACGCCGGAGAGGATCTTGATGAGGGTCGATTTTCCCGCGCCGTTCTCCCCCATGAGGGCGTGGACCTCTCCGGGGTAGAAGTCAATGGAGATATCGCTGAGGGCGCGGACGCCGGGGAAGATCTTGGTGATGTTGACTGCCTGGATGCAGGGCTGCATCGGCTCTCCTCCCTTCTTTTTTATAAAAACGCCTATACTTTTGCTGCGCAGGCGCTTCGGGGCGTTCGATCTCACTCGAGACGGGCTTCGCCCCCTCGGGCTCCCCCGTGGCACAGTGGCGCAACTGGCCGCACTGCAAGTTTTTAAGAAGCTGTACCAATAGGCTCAACACACATCTTCGCAGCTAAATAGCCGCTGACTGCGTTGAAAAATCTTGAAATACACCGAGTGTTTCTGCGATTTTTTGCCCTGTTATCTCCAATTTTATCTCGCAAATCTGTATGCTTCACCTATTGCTACAGCTTCTAAAAGGTCAGCGCGCCTGCCAAAGCCGGCAGGCGCGCCTCGACAGCTAAACGATGTACACTTGGCGCCTAAACTCAGGCCTTGGCGTTGGAGGCGTCCACCAGATAGGGGGCAATCAGAATGGTGCTCTCAGGCACGGAACCGTTCTTCAGATAGTCCACCATCTGGGTGGCGATCTGATAGCCGATCTGATAGGGGTCCTGGGCCACGTCGCCCACCCAGATCTTGCCGTTCTCGGCGTCCAGAATGGCCTCGTGGGCCTCGGGGTTGGCGTCGAAGCCGATCATCTTGGTGGTGGCGGCGGCGTTCTTGATGGCGGCCATAGCGCCGATGCAGGCGGGATCGCCCACGGTGAAGATCACGGCCATGTCGGGATACTCAACCAGAGCGCCGTCCATCAGGGCCTGGGCGGTGTCGGCGTCGCCCTTGTAGTTGCCGATGTTGACGATATTCAGGTTGTACTTGTCCTTGTACTCGTTGACCACGCTGTACCAGCCGTTCTCACGGTCGATGCAGGACTGGGGCTCGGGATAGCCGATGATGCCGATGGTGGCGCCATTGGTCATGCCCATGTCCTCCAGCAGCTTGATGCAGGCCCGGCCGCCCACGGCGCCGCCCTCGTAGTTGTCGGTGCCCACGAAGCACTTCACCACGTCCGTCAGGTCGGTGGTGCAGTCGAAGGTGAACATGGGGACGCCCTCCTTGTCGGCGTTGACAATGGCGTTGGTGCAGCCGGCGGGCTCGTTGCAGGCCAGGGAGATGGCGTCGCACTCGTCCACCACCAGATCCTCAATCCGCTGAGAGGCGATGTCGCCCTTCAGATCGGACTCCAGCACCACGGCCTCAAAGCCCAGGTCCTTGGCGGCGGCGTTGATGCCGTCCTCAATGGAGCAGTAGAAGGCGTGCTCGCGGGAGCCCAGAATGAAGCCCAGCTTGTAGGAGCCGTCAGAGGGCTCGCCGGCGTCGCCGCCGGAGGGCTGGTTGGCGCTGTCGCCGGGGTTGTTGTTGGCGGGCGGCTCGTTCTTCTGGCCGCAGGCGACCAGAGACAGGATCATGCACATCGCCAAGAGCAGAGTCAGCAGTCTTTTCATCGTAGTATCCTCCATATGTAGTATTAAATTTCAGCCCGCAGGCTGGAATTCACGCAAGAGGTGCGCCGCACTGTCATTCCATTTACTTTCGTTTATTTGCGAATATTTGCTTGCTTATTTTTGGTTGTGATGCTATAATAGCAACAGCTTGTAAAAATGTCAATAGTTTTTCGCCAACTCTCCAAAAATTTTGGGCATCAATGCCAATAGTTCTGCTGCCGGCAAACGAAAACGAACAGAAACGGAGGAAAGTGCGCATGTACGACATCATTACCATCGGGGAAATCCTGGCGGAGATCCTGACGGACCATGTGGGCCAGGTCTTCTATGAGCCGGGCCGGCTGCTGGGCCCCTACCCCAGCGGCGCGCCGGCCATCTTCATCGACCAGGCCGCCCGCATGGGGGCCAGCACCGCCATCGTGGCCAAGGTGGGGGAGGACGACTTCGCCCGGGTCAACCTGGATCGGCTGCGCCGGGACGGCGTGGACGTGTCCCACGTGATTACCACGCCGGACAACAGCACCGGCGTGGCCTTCGTCACCTACTTTGCCGACGGGGAGCGGCAGTTCATCTTTCACTTCTCCCACGCGGCCTGCGGCGAGCTGTGCCCGGCGGACGTGGACAGCGGCCTCATCCGCCAGGCCCGGTACCTCCACATCATGGGCTGCTCCATCACCGGCAGCCCCACCATGGGCGAGGCCATCATGCGCGCTGTCCGGGAGGCAAAGGCCGCCGGCGTGGGCATCAGCTTCGACCCCAACATCCGTCCGGAGCTGCTGAAGGGACAGATCATGGCCTACTACCGGGAGATCCTGGAGGCCTGCGACGTGCTGCTCACCGGCAAGAGCGAGCTGCGCCTGCTGCTGGGGGAGGACTTTGACGGCGCCGTAGGGCAGCTGCTCTCGCAGAAGGACCGGATCGTCGTCATCAAGGACGGATCCCGGGGCACGGAGCTCTACACCCGGCGGGAGGCCTTCCGCATCGGCACCTATCCCGCTCAGGAGGCAGACCCCACCGGGGCGGGGGACTGCTTCGACGCCACCTTCCTCTCCGGCCTCTGCCAGGAGCTCGATCTGGAGACCTGCGTGCGCCGGGGCAACGCCGCCGGGGCCAAGGCCGTGGAGAAGCGGGGCCCCATGGAGGGCAACACCACCCGGGAGGAGCTGGAGGCGTTCATGGCCTCCGCGGCCGAGCCGGAGACCCGGGTTCTGGCCGTTCCCCTCCGGACCTGAGTGGCAAAACAGACAGGGAGGCGTATACATATGGCTGATCTGCATGCAATTCTGTCCGGGCGGCAGCGGGAGCAGCGGGGACTGTTCTGCGTCTGCTCGGCCAGCGAGCTGGTGATCCGCGCCGCGGCGCGCCACGCCGCCGCCTGGAACTACACCGTCTCTATCGAGGCCACCGCCAACCAGGTGGACCAGTTCGGCGGCTACACCGGCCTCCGCCCGGCGGACTACGTCCAGAGGGTGGAGGAGCTGGCCCGCTCCGAGGGCCTGCCCCGGGACCGCCTGGTCCTGGGCGGGGATCATCTGGGCCCGCTGACCTGGTGCCGCCTTCCGGAGGCGGAGGCCATGGCCCGGGCGGAGGAGCTCCTCCGCGCCTACGTGCTGGCCGGCTTTGAGAAGATCCACCTTGACACCAGCATGCGCCTGGGGGACGACGACCCGGAGGCCCCCCTGGACGTGGCGGTGTGCGCCCGGCGGGGGGCCCGTCTGGCCCAGGTAGTCTGGGACGCCTTCGCCCGCCGCCGCCGGGAGCACCCGGACAGCCCCCGGCCGGTTCTGGTGATCGGCAGCGAGGTGCCCATCCCCGGCGGCAGCCGCTTCCACGAGGACTCCGTCACCCCCACCGCGCCGGAGGACTTCCGCCGGCAGCTGGACGCCTTCCGGGATGCCTTTCACCGGGCGGGGGTGCCCTTTGACGACGTGGCGGCCTTCGTGGTGCAGCCCGGGGTGGAGTTCGGGGACGACTTCGTCTGCCAGTACGACAGCGCCGCCGCCGCCGGCCTGATGGCCAGCCGCCAGGGGGAGCGGGTGGTCTTCGAGGGCCACTCCACCGACTACCAGACCCAGCAGAGCCTCGCCGCCCTGGTGGCCGACAGCGTATCCATATTGAAGGTGGGCCCGGCCCTCACCTTCGCCCTGCGGGAGGGTCTGTCCCTGCTGGAGGCCGTAGAGCGGGAGCTGCGCACAGAGCGCCCCTCCGGCTTCCGGGAGGCCCTCCTGGCGGCCATGGACGCCGACGACCGGAACTGGCGGGGCTACTACGCCGGCACGCCGGCGGAGGTGGCCTACAAGAAGCTCTACAGCTACTCCGACCGCTGCCGCTACTACCTGCCCCAGCCGGGGCCCCAGCGGGCGATTGACGCCCTGCTGCGCAGCCTGGAGGAGATCCCCCCCGCCCTGCTCAGCCAGTACTTCCCCCGGCAGTACCGGCGGTACATGGAGGGCCGTCTGAAACCCGGTGCGCTGCCGGTGCTCTGCGACCGGGTGGGAGACGTGCTGGAGAGCTACGCCCGCGCCTGCGGCATCGCGCCGCCGCAGGCGGAGGCGGCTATCGAACGATGAGAGGAGGACAACAGCATGGCACAAGTCTTTGGCAAGCATCTGACAAAGCGGGAAATCCTGGACCGGGTGGGGAACATCTCCACGCTGGCGGGGATCACCCGCATGACCCGGGAGGACGGCCGGTGTCTGGGCCTGCGGACCTACGAGGTGGTCAACGGCCCTCTGCGCTTCTCCGTCCACATTGACAAGTGCATGGATTTAGGCAGCCTCTACTTCGAGGGGATGCCCATGCATTTTCTCTCCCGCCCGGGCCACTTTCAAAACGGCTGGTACAGCGACGGGGAGAACGCCCCCCGGAGCATCAGCGGCGGGATGATGTTCACCTGTGGGCTGGGCAACGTGGGGCCCCGGCAGGATCTGGCCGGGGGCCGGACTCTGCCCCAGCACGGGCGCATCCGCAACTCCCCCGCCGTCACCGACGGCGCCCGCTGCCGCTGGGAGGGGGACGAGTACATCCTGGAGCTCTTCGGCGAGATGCGGGAGGCGGAGCTCTTCGGGGAGAACCTGGTCCTCCGCCGGACCATCACCACCCGCCTGGGGGAGAGCGCCATCCACATCCACGACGAGATCGAGAACGAGGGCACCGACCCAGCCCCCCTGATGCTGATGTACCACTGCAACGCCGGCTACCCCCTGCTGGACGCGGACAGCCTCCTGCGCATCACGCCCACGGAGACCGCCTGCCGGGACGAAATCGCGGAGCGGGGGCGTCTGGAGGAGGACCTCCGGGTCTTCGGCCCGCCGGTACCGGGTTACCCGGAGCAGGTCTTCTACCACCGCCTGCCCGCCGAGGACGGGGTATGCCACGCGGTGCTCATGAACCCCGGCCTGGGCCTGGAGCTGGACATCGGCTTCTCCGTCAGGGAGCTGCCCTACCTCATCCACTGGAAGTGCCGGGCCGCCGGGGACTATGTCACCGGCATCGAGCCCTCCAACTGCCACCCGGAGGGCCAGGCCAGGGAGCGGGAGAGCGGCACGCTGCGCGTGCTGGAGCCGGGGGAGGTCGCCGAGACGGATCTCTGGTTCACCCTGCGCAAGGGATAGACAGCGGGGCCCTTTCGTGCTATTGTACTCCGTAGATCAACCTAAAAATGGAAAAGAGGGATACACTATGTCGCTGGTCAACAGCAGAGAGCTCTTAAAGGACGCCCAGGCCCACGGCTACGCCGTCGGCGCGTTCAACGTGGAGAATATGGAGATGATGCAGGCGGTGGTGGCGGCGGCGGAGGCCGAGGACGCGCCTCTGATGCTGCAAACCACCCCCTCCACCCTGCGCTACGCCGGTCCCGCGGTCTTCGCGGCCATGGCCCGGGCCATCGCCGGCGCGGCCAAAGTGCCCGTGGCGATCCACCTGGACCACGGGGACAGCTTCGAGCTGTGCCGCCGGGCCGCCTGGGATGGCTACACCTCCCTGATGATCGACGGATCCAAGCTGCCCCTGGAGGAGAACATCGCCCTGGTGCGCCGGGTGGTGCAGATGGCCGGGGACCAGCCCGGCCAGCCCGCCGTGGAGGCGGAGCTGGGCCGCCTGGGCGGCAAGGAGGACAGCCTGGAGGTAAAGCCCGGGGAGGACATCTACACCGATCCCGGCGAGGCCGCCCGGTTCACGGAGGAGACGGGGATCGACTCCCTGGCCGTGGCCATCGGCACCGCCCACGGCTTCTACAAGGGGAAGCCCAAGCTGGACTTTGACCGCCTCTCTCAGCTCCGGGACGCGGTGGCGGTGCCCCTGGTGCTCCACGGATCCTCCGGCGTCCCCGACGAGGACGTGCAGCGGGCCATCTCCCTGGGGGTGTGCAAGGTGAACTTCGCCACGGAGCTGCGGGCCGCCTACACCGCCGCCGTCCGGGAGGTCCTCGCCGCCGACGCGGCGCTGTACGACCCCAAGAAGTTCAACGGCCCGGGCCGCGACGCGGTAACTAAGCTGGTGCGCCACCGGATCGCCGTCTGCGGCGCCTGCAAGCGGGTATAGCCGCCCACCGTCTGTCTCTGGCGGCGGCGCCATAGGCAGCAGGCAGGAGACCCGTCAAAGTCTCCAGCGGAAAAGGAGGCGCAGGCCCGGCATAGCCGGGCCTGCGCCAGCTTGTCGAAAAAGTCTTTTCGCCAAGCTGGGGCGGATTTCAGAACTTCAAAAAAGTTCTGAAATCCGTTTGATTTGAATAGTGCAGGGAACCCTTCCTGGGTTCCCCGCACACACCCTTCCTTCCCGTTCTCCACAGTATCTGCGTTTTTCGACAGACTGAGGCGCAGGCCCGACATAGCCGGGCCTGCGCCTCAGTCTGTCGAAAAAGTCGGTAGAGCAGGCTGGCGGTAAGGAGGATAGTGTGAAAGGAACCCAAGAAGGGTTCCTTTCACGTCAAATCACCCGCCCGCAGGCGACAAATTGGGGCCATTGGCCCCAATTTGCCCCAGCTTGACGAAAAAACCTAAGGGTTTTTCGTCAAGCTGGGATACGCTCCATCCCAGACAATCCTCCGGTAGTTCTCCCGGTCCGTATCCCCCTCGGTGGAGATGCACAGCACCCGGGAATTTTCGTCCAGCCCCAGCTGCTCCCGCAGCCGGGCCCGGGCCGGGTTCCCCATCACCTCCGCCACCACGCCGACGGTGGCCGCGCCGCTCTCTCCGGAGATGATCCTGGGATCGCCGTCCACGGGGTTCCCCAGCACCCGCATTCCCTTGGCCGCCACCCAGTCCGGCAGGGACAAAAAGCTCTCCGCGCAGCCCGCCAGCACCTGCCAGGCCAGGCCGCAGGGCTCCCCGCAGGCCAGGCCGGCCATGATGCTCCGCAGCTCGCCCCCCACGCCGTGGAGGCGGCCGTCCCTCGCCGCCGCGGTCTGGAAGAAGCAGTTGGCGGCGTGGGGCTCCGCCACAATAATGGCGGGCCGGTCCGCCCCGTAGTACCCGGCGAGGAAGCCCGCCGCGGCCCCGGCCATGGAGCCCACCCCCGCCTGAAGGAGAACATGGGTGGGGCGGTCCGCCCCCATCTGCTCCACGGCCTCCAGCATCAGGGTGGTGTAGCCCTCCATGATCCACGTGGGGACCTGCTCGTAGCCCTCCCAGGAGGTGTCCTGCACCAGAACCCAGCCGTGCTCCTCCGCCTGGCGGCTGGCGTAGCGGACCGTGTCGTCGTAGTTCCAGGGGGTGATCTCCGCCCTGGCCCCCAGGGCGCGGATGTTCTCCAGCCGCTCGCTGGCGCTGCCCTTGGGCATATACACCACGCTGTCCATCCCCAGGCGTGCGGCGGACCAGGCGATGCCCCGGCCGTGGTTGCCGTCGGTGGCAGTGACAAAGGTGTGCTTCCCCGGGTGCTCCGCCAGATACCGGTGCAGGCACCAGCTCCCCCCCAGCCCCTTGAAGGCGTTGAGGCCAAAGCGCTTACTCTCATCCTTTACATACAGCGCCCCCAGCCCCAGCCGGGCCGCCAGCGCCCGCAGCTCCACCAGAGGCGTGGGCGCGTAGCCCGGAAGGCTCCGGTGGAAGGCGCGGACCTCCTCCGCCACAGCGGGACCGAACAGCGGCGGAATCTCTCCATCGGCAGTGCGCCGGACAAGCTGAATTTCTCTCTCTGATTCCATCGTATTTCCTCCTCTCACAGCGCGGCAATCAGCTGCATATAGAACCGGCAGGCGTCCTCCACCTGCTTTGGGTCGCACCGCTCGTCCACCATGTGGGCCAGCTTGTAGGCCCCGGGGCCGAAGCCGATGGTGGGCACCCCCATAGCCACCGGCACCACCGCGTTGGTGCCGAAGTCCCAGAAGTCGTACCCCGCCGGCGGTGCCCCGAACACCGTCTCATAGGCCGCGTTGCAGGCCCGGGTCAGGGGCGCGTCCTCCGCAATTTTCCAGGGCTCGTGACAGGGCTCGTAGACCAGCTCCGCCCCTGTCCAGCTCTGCCGGCGGAGGGTCCCCGGCTCCCAGGAGGCCCGCTTCCCCGCCACTAAGGCGTCCAGCTCCCCCCGGACCTGGGCGGTGCTCTCCCCCAGGCGCAGGCGGCGGTCCAGGTAGATCTCGCACCGGCTGGGCACCGCGTTGAGGGAGGCGGTGTCGCAGGAAATGTGGGAGAGGACGATGGTCCCCCCGCCGCTGGTACTCCGGAGCCTGCGGTTCAGCGCCTCCACCCGTTGAATGATCTCCGCCATCTCGTAGACGGCGTTGACCCCCTTCTCCGGGGCGGAGCCGTGGGCGGAGACGCCGTGGGTAATGATCCGGGCCTGGACCTTCCCCGTGTGCCCCAGGGTGATGGTGTTGTCCGAGGGCTCGCAGATCACGCAGAAGTCCGGCCTCACCCTGCTGTGGCGGTAGAAGTGCTCCAGACACACCCCGTCGCAGTACTCCTCGCAAACCGAGCCGGTGACGTACACCGTCTTGCCCTCCAGCAGCCCCGCCCGCTTGGCCAGGACGGCGGCGTAGACCGAGGCGGCCAGGCCCCCCTTCATGTCCACGGACCCCCGGCCGTAGACCATGCCGTCTATGACCTCGGCGGAAAAGGGGTCCGTCCGCCAGAGGGCGGGGTCCCCGGCCTGGACGGTGTCCATGTGGCTGTCGAAGTGGATCACCCGGGGGCCGCTGCCCACCCGGCCCACCGCGTTGCCGGCGGGGTCGATAAAGACCTGGTCGAAGCCCAGCTCCCCCATCTTCGCCTCCACCAGGCGGACCAGGTCCCCCTCCTCGTCGGAGTAGCTCCGGGTACGCACCGCCCGGCGGTAGAAGTCGATCAGCTCCCGGCTGTCCGCCGGGGTCCAGGGAACGGAATGGTTCATAATTTACCCTCCTCTGTGTTGCACAGGTTGTCGCAACCAACACCTAAAATTATATTGATTTTTTCCGAAATTGCTACCATAATGAGGGAAGAAAATATAACAGAATTGAGGTGTTTCGCAAAATGCAGGTCCCGGAGCTCACCATCGGCCCCGGCGGGCAGGAGACCACCCGGCACGGCTCCCCCGCCTTCCCCCTGGCCGTCTACCACTCGGTGATGGGGCGAAACGTCCTGGGCTACATCCCTTGGCACTGGCACACAGAGATCCAGCTCTGCCTGGTGACAAGGGGGGCCATCCGCTTCTCCGTTGACGAGTGCCAGCACCTGCTCCAGACCGGGGAGGGGGTCTTCGTGGGGAGCGGCTACCTCCACACGGCCCGGCCGGAGGGGGGACCGGACAGCGCCTATATCTGCCTGGACGCGGACCCCAGGCTCCTCACCGCCTTCCCCGGCAGCGCCCTGGAGGAGCGGTATGTGACCCCTTTCCTCCAGGACCCGGCCATGGCCCAGCGGCCCCTCTCCCCCGCCACGGCCTGGCAGGGGGAGGTCCTGAAGCGGATCCAGCGGGCCTATGAGACCTTCGAGGAGAAGTCCTTCGGCTGTGAGCTGCGGCTGACAGCGCTGCTCATGGAGATGTGGCTCCTTCTGCTGGAGCACCGGGAGGAAGGCGGAAGCGCGCGGCACAGCACCCGCCGGGAGAACGCCCTGGCCCAGGATATCCTCTCCTACCTCGGCCGGAACTACCAGCGGCGCATAACTCTGGCAGAGGTGGCCCGGGCGGTGGCCTTCAGCGGAAGCGAATGCTGCCGCGTCTTCAAGCGGGTCACGGGGGAGACCATCTTCTCCTACCTGAACGCCTGCCGCCTCAACCGGGGGCTGGAGCTTCTGCGCACTACCGATCTGTCCGTCACGCAGATCGCCTGCGAGACCGGCTTCTGCTCCGCCAGCTACTTCATCGAGGCCTTCAGGGCCCGACACGGGGTCACGCCCCTACAGTACCGGAAGCGGTGCGGAGACAGTACGGAATACGGGAACCGCTGATTCAAGCAACGTGTGCGAATTGCCAGCCGAATTTTTCGTCTGGTAAGGCAAAAAACCGCAGGAATCCTGACGGATTTTAAGGTTTTCTAACGCAGTCCAGGCGGAAAATCCGGCGGTAAGACGCGCAATGGAAAGCGATAAAAAGCAGGCGCAGCAAGGGGAAAGACGCAGGTGCTCTGTCGGTCGCCAAGGACGGCTGCCCATTCATTGACGGCAGCGCAGCCGTTGACGGCTTTGCCGCCTCAGCTTGCCGAAAAGTCCGCCGGGTTTTTCGACAAGCTGAGGCAAATTGCGGCCGATAGCCGCAATTTGTCGCTGTGCCTGAGACGCGCAGCGGCGAGGAAATGCCCTTGGGGTACGGCGGGCGATTTAACGCGAAGGGAACCCCTCTTGGGTTCCTTTCACACTATCCTCCTTACCGCCATTGAAACTCTATGGACTTCTTTGACAGACTGCGGCGGCTCTGCCGCCTTATGGATGCGGCGTGCCCCCCCAGGGGATCAACGCAGCTGCGCCTCTTTTTCTGCCGAACTCTACCGGTTTTCAGATGCCTCGACTATAGCAGAAAAAAGTGCCCGGGACGATCTCCCCGGGCACTTTTCTGCTAATTTGGTTCCATTACTCCATATTCAGAGCCAGGCCGCAGAGCAGGAGGATGCCGGTCTCCATGGCGGTCTCATCAAAGTCGAACCTGGGATGGTGACCCAGATAGGTCAGGCCCTTCTCCGGGTTGGACGAGCCGATCATAATGAAGGAGGAGGGGAAGGCCTGGGCGAAGTAGGCGAAGTCCTCCGCGCCCATCATCGGGTTCTTGCCCATGGTGACCTTCTCCGCCGGGAAGAGCTCCCGGGCCACCCTTTCGGCGTAGTCCACGGCGCTGTCGTCGTTGACCAGGACGGGGAGGCCGTGGACAATGCGGATGTCGCATTTGGCGCCCAGGCCGCCGCAGAGGCCATTGACGATCCGCTGCATGTCCTCCAGGATCTTGGCCCGGGTCTCCTCCTTCTGGCACCGGATGGTGCCGGAGACCTCGGCGGTCTCCGCCACGATATTGATGGCGGAGCCGGCCCGGAAGATGCCCACGGAGAAGATGGCCGGATCAAAGGGGTCCATCCGCCGGGACATGTAGCTCTCCATGGCGGTGACGATCTTGGCGCCGATGGAGAGGGCGTCCACGCATTTGTGGGGCAGGCCCGCGTGGCCGCCGCAGCCCTTGACGGTGATGTAGAACTCATCCGTGGAGGCCGCGGAGGAGTCGTGCCGCAAAAGCACGGTTCCCAGCGGGTAGTCATTGAAGAGGTGCAGGCCGAAGCCGAAGGCAATATGGTCCTTCAGGCCCAACTCCTCCAGGTCCTTTACCATGTAGATGGCCCCGCCGGGCCCCTTCTCCTCCGAGGGCTGGAACAGCAGGATCACGTCCATGGGCAGCTCCGCCCGGTTCTCCTGGAGCAGGCGGGCGGCGGAGAGCAGCATGGCGGTGTGGCCGTCGTGGCCGCAGGCGTGCATCTTGCCGGGAACGGCGGAGCAGTAGGGCACCTCGTTCTCCTCCTGCATGGGCAGGGCGTCCATGTCCGCCCGCAGGGCCACGGCGCGGCTGTGGTCCCTGCCGGCAATCCGACCGATGACGCCGGTCTTGTTAGGGAGGATCTCAATCCCCAGCTCCGTCAGACGCTCCCGGACCATCCGCTCGGTGTTCTGGGTCTCAAAACCCACCTCCGGGTGCATGTGGAGGTAGCGGCGGTCGGCCACCGCCTGCTCCATCACCGCCGGCATCCGGGAACGGAGCCGGGACAGCAGTTCATTTGTCATAGTTTCTCCTTATTGTTTCGTCTCTCAATCGTTCTCCCATCGTTTCCCAGGGAGGGGCTGACGAAGGCAGCACGCAGCGGCAGATTCACCACTCCCTGAAAAGGCGCGGCCCTGCCGGCAGCCCGGAGGGGCTGCCGGCAAGGCGTTTACCGGTAAGCAGATTAGCAGTAGCCCATGGCCACAGCGCCGACGACGAAGAGGCACTGGACCACGAAGCAGATGCCGTAGAAGGGCAGGAGCCACTTGTAGTACTTGTTCAGGGGGATCTTGGCCATGGCGCAGGCCACCACCATGAAGCTGGTGGGCCACAGGAGGTTGGAGAAGCCGTCGCCGAACTGGAAGATCAGCACGGCGATCTGCCGCTCCATGCCGATGATGTCGGCGATGGGGGTCATGATGGGCATGGACACCGCCGCCTGGCCGGATCCGGAGGGGATCAGCAGGTTCAGGATGGTCTGGAACACCAGCATGGCGATGCCGCTCATGTACAGCGACAGGTTCTGAATCAGACCCACGCAGGCGTGGATCACGGTGTCAATGATGCCGCCGGCGGTCATCACGGTGAGAACGGCCCGGGCCACGCCCACCACCAGAGCGGACAGGATGCCCTTGCCCATGCCCTCCACCAGGGTGTTGCAGACCTGGTTCACCTGCCAGCGGTTGATGATGCCCACCACGATGGCCAGGATAATGAAGATGGCGGCCACCTGGTTGATGTACCAGCCCAGCTTGATAAGGCCGTAGGCCATGACGGCCACCGCCACCAGCAGGGCCAGAAGGCTCAGCTTCCGGGGGGTGGTCATGGGGGTGTTCAGCCGGGACTCATCCACCGCCAGGTCGGAGAAGTCCATGCCGTAGGTCAGGCTCTTGGCGGGGTCCTTCTTCACCCGGGCGGCGTACCACATCACGTAGGCCACGGTCAGCGCCGTCATCACCGCCAGGATCGCAATGCGGTAGCCAAGGCCGGAGAACATGGGCAGCTCGGCGATGCTCTGGGCCACGCCGATGGTGAAGGGGTTCACCGTGGCGGCGGCGAAGCCCACGCCCACAGGCACCACGGAGATGGCCACGCCCACCATGGGGTCGTAGCCCAGAGCGATGCTGACGGCCACGAAGATGGGGATGAAGGCGATGATCTCCTCATAGGACATGGTGCCCGTGGAGCCCCAGATGGCCAGGACCACCATGATGATGACGATAAAGACGTTGGCCAGCTGGGGCTTATCCTTGGTCTTGCGGACAATCCAGGCCACCGCCGCGTCGATGGCCCCCGTCTTTTCCAGCAGGTAGAGACTGGAGAAGCAGCAGAGGATCATGAAGGCGATGTTGGCCGCGGCGATGAGACCCTCCTCGATGCACACAAACATCTTGAAGGGACCCACCGGGGTGTTCTCCAGGTAGTGGAAGCTCTCCGGGTCGATGACCTCACGGCCGCTGTTGGGATCGATCACCCGGTCGTAGGTGCCGGCGGGGATGACCCAGGTGCAGATGGTGGCGACAATAATCATCACCAGCAGGATGGCAAAAATATGGGGGATCTCTCTCTTTTTCTTGGTTTCACTCATAGTCGTTTCTCCTTTTTCTCCCTGTTTTTGTTGCGAATGCTGTGGATGTCCCTCTTCTACACCTCCTCTGTCCGGTATGGGCGCTCCGGCGGCGCGGGACAGTCCCGCAGAACATATACCCCTCCGCCGGGGAGAGCTGTGCCTACAAGCAGGACCTGTACGTACAGTTTTGTGCCGGATTGGATAGAGCACTCCCCATCCCCGCCGCGGCGCCGTTCTGGCGGTATTGCTCCCAATACTGCCAGCCGTCTCAATGGAATTATAACACTACTCCCCACGGTAATCAAGCCTTGTTTTGGTTATTTGATATATCGCCGGAATTCATCTGATTTTTCCGGCAGTGGCGGCGCCACAGGGAGCGGTCATTTCGCCTCTTTGTGTAACCGGGAAGCAGTCCTCCGGAATACTCCGGGTATATCCGGGACAAAACAGGTTATCCTATACCGGTGGGAAAGAGCGGTGTCGGGCGATGGTCCCGACCCCCGCCGGTTTTGGCGGCAGTCAGGCGCTTTATGGTCATAGCGTGCAAAAGCAGCTCGTCTGCCCCGAGAGATTTTCGCCGAATTATACAATTTTGGGTATTTGAAACGTCCACCCTGCTGCTCAAAAATTGGTTACTATGATTACAGGTAAGATTGGTAGTATCAATGCACACAGGTGTGCGGGCAAAACACAATCTCATTCCATCTGTCATCATTCTGGAATAATGAAGGAGGAGCCATGAAAGGTATTTGCGTAAGAAGCGAGATCAAGCCCCTGAAGAAGGTCTTACTCCACCGTCCCGGCCGGGAGCTTCTGAACCTGACCCCGGACAAACTGCCGGAGCTGCTCTTCGACGACATTCCCTTCCTGCCCGTGGCCCAGCAGGAGCATGACGCCTTCGCCCAGATCCTGCGGGACAATGGCGTGGAGGTGGTCTACCTGGAGGACCTGATGACCGAGGTCTTCAGCCTCCATCCCGAGCTTCAGGAGCCCTTCCTGCACCAGTGGCTGGTGGAGGGCAACATCAAGACCCGCCGCTGGCAGGAGGAGTGCATCAAGTACCTCACCGGCAACTTCAAGGGCAAGGCCCTGGTGGAGAAGACCATGGAGGGCATCACCCTGAAGGAGATGGGCGCCGACGCCTGCAACTACTCCCTTCAGGACATGATCGCCCCGCCGGACGACCTGGTGGTGGCCCCCATGCCCAATCTGTACTTCACCCGCGACCCCTTCGCCAGCGTGGGCACCGGCGTGCTGCTGCATAAGATGTACTCCGTCACCCGCTGCCGCGAGACCCTGTACGCCGACTATATCTTCAAGTACCATCCCGACTTCGAGGGTCTGGTCACCCGCTACTACGACCGGGACCTCCACGCCAACATCGAGGGCGGCGACGTCTTGAACCTCACCGAGGACACCCTGGCCATCGGCATCTCCCAGCGGACCAGCCCCGACGCCATCGAGGCCGCCGCCCGGAACCTGTTCTCCAGCCCCGACTCCAAGATCCGCACGGTGCTGGCCTTCGACATCCCCGTCTGCCGCGCCTTCATGCACCTGGACACCGTGTTCACCCAGATTGACGTGAACAAGTACACCGTCCATCCCGCCATCCTGGGGCCCCTCACCGTCTATGAGATCACCCCGGGTCAGGACGATCCCACCGACCTCCGCATCCGCCGGGTGGACTCCGACCTCCAGCACATTCTGGAGGAGTACACCCATGTGGACGACGTGCAGCTCATTTACTGCGGCGGCGACGACCTCATCGCGGCGGCCCGTGAGCAGTGGAACGACGGCTCCAACACCCTGTGCATCGCCCCGGGCAAGATCGTGGTCTATCAGCGCAACGACGTCACCAACGCCATCCTCCGGGACAACGGGCTCACCGTGCTGGAGATGCCCTCCGCCGAGCTCTCCCGGGGCCGCGGCGGTCCCCGGTGCATGTCCATGCCGCTTATTCGCGCGGAATAAAATTCCGCTCGTCGCTTGAGAACCGCTGACGCTGGGTTCTCAAGCGAGGGGGATTACGTCGTCTGAAATGGCAGTGCCATTTCAGACGAGGGGATTGCGCTTCGCTCTGCGCCTCCCCTCTGATTCTCCCCCACGGGGGAGAATCAGAGGCTCGACGCTCGCTTCGCGAGAGGGATTTTTGCCGAAAACGCGGTTTCCGGCAAAAATGATTTCAGATTTTTTGCGGCGTGCGCGCCGCAAACTCTCCCGAGGGGCTCTTTGCTGCTGAGGCAGCAAAATCGGCGGGGGTTGGGGTGCGGTGAATATCCGGAAAATTTTTTGGGATGTCATACCATTTTGGGAAAAAGTATGGTATACTATGCAGTGACTGGGGGAAACCCCTTGAACGACGGTGCGGGGGCGCTGGCGCTCCCGGGCCGGGATTATGAAATATTAAGGAGGAATTTACTATGGGTATCAACATCAGAGGCCGCAGCTTTTTGACTCTGCTGGACTTCACCCCCGAGGAGATCAACTATCTGCTGGACCTCTCCGCTGAGTTCAAGCGCCTGAAGATGGCCGGCGTGGAGCACAAGTGGCTCAGCGACAAGCAGGTCGTCCTGCTGTTCGAGAAGACCTCCACCCGCACCCGCTGCGCCTTCGAGGTGGGCGCCCGCGACCTGGGCATGGGCTGCACCTTCCTGGATCCCGCCTCTTCCCAGATGGGCAAGAAGGAGTCCCTGGAGGACACCGCCAAGGTGCTGGGCCGCATGTATGACGGCATCGAGTACCGCGGCTTCAAGCAGTCCGTGGTCGAGGATCTGGCCAAGTACTCCGGCGTGCCCGTGTGGAACGGCCTCACCGACGCCTTCCATCCCACCCAGATGCTGGCCGACATCCTCACCGTGAAGGAGGAGTTCGGCGACGTGCGCGGCCGCAAGCTCACCTTCTTCGGCGACGCCCGCAACAACGTGGCCAACTCCCTGATGGTGGTCTGCTCCAAGCTGGGCATGCGCTTCTGCGCCTGCGGCCCCAAGGAGCTGATGCCCGCCGAGGACCTGGTGAACAAGTGCAAGGCCATCGCTGAGGAAACCGGCGCTGTCATCGAGCTCACCGACGACGTCCGCGAAGGCGCCAAGGACTGCGACGTGCTGTACACCGACATCTGGGTCTCCATGGGCGAGCCCGACGAGATCTGGGCGGAGCGCATTAAGCTCCTGCGCCCCTACCAGGTCAACAAGGAGCTGATGGCTATGGCCAAGCCCACCGCCATCTTCCTCCACTGCCTGCCCTCCTTCCACGACCGCAACACCACCATCGGCGAGGACATCTACCAGAAGTTCAACCTGCCCGCCATGGAGGTCACCGACGACGTGTTCCTGGGCAAGCAGGCCCGCCAGTTCCCCGAGGCCGAGAACCGCATGCACACCATCAAGGCCGTCATGTACGCCACCCTGAAGTAAAAAGGAGCAGAGAGAGAAACTATGGGTAAAAGAGTAGTAGTAGCGCTGGGCGGCAACGCCCTCGGCAACACCCCCGAGCAGCAGCTGGAACTGGTGAAGGGCACCGCCAAGCCCATCGTGGACCTGGTGGAGAAGGGCTATGACGTCATCATCGGCCACGGCAACGGCCCCCAGGTGGGTATGATTAACCTGGCCATGGAGTTCTCCGCCAACAAGGGCGGCAACACCCCCTATATGCCCTTCCCCGAGTGCGGCGCCATGACCCAGGGCTATATCGGCTATCACCTGCAGCAGGCCATCCAGGACGAGCTGAAGGCCCGGGGCATCAACAAGCCCTGCGCCACTGTGGTCACCCAGGTGGTGGTAGACCAGAACGACCCGGGCTTCCAGAATCCCACCAAGCCCGTGGGCAGCTTCTACACCAAGGAGGAGTCCGAGGCCATCGCCAAGGAGAAGGGCTTCGTCTTCGTGGAGGACTCCGGCCGCGGCTACCGCCGCGTGGTCCCCTCCCCCATCCCCAAGCGCATCGTTGAGATCGACATCGTGGAGAAGCTGGTCAGCGCCGGCGTCATCGTCATCACCGTGGGCGGCGGCGGCATCCCCGTGGTGGAGGAGGGCCAGAGCCTCAAGGGCGTGGCCGCCGTCATCGATAAGGACCGCGCCAGCGCCCTGCTGGCCCGGGACGTGAAGGCCGATCAGCTGATTATCCTCACCGCCGTGGACCGTGTCTGCATCAACTTCAACAAGCCCGACCAGCAGGAGCTGGCCACCATGACCCTGGCCGAGTGCGAGAAGTATATCGGCGAGAAGCAGTTCGCCCCCGGCTCCATGCTGCCCAAGGTGCAGTCCTGCATGGACTTCGTCAAGTCCAACACCCACGGCGGCACCGCGCTGATTACCTCCCTCTCCAAGGCCGCCGACGCCCTGGAGGGCAAGACCGGCACCATCATCGAGAAGTAAGATTTTCTCCCCCTTCTAAAAAAACATGGATCTGCGGGCTGTCCGCAGATGTGGAACAGGGTACCCGGGCGGGCCTCGCCCGCCCGGGCCCTCTCCCCAATGTTGGGAAGGGGGCCTTTTTGTAGACAAATATATGACATTCTGCACTAATATATGTAAAATTTCTCATATATTTTGTCGTATTTGACGAAAAGGAGTGTTTATTATGGCGGCAGAGAAGAAAAAGAAGCGTTCTATCAGTACCTTTGCGATTCTTTTAGCGGTGATGCTGCTGGTGTCCGCTGCCACCTGGCTCACCAACGGACAGACCTACACCGACGCGGAAACCGGCCAGGCGATGACGGTGGCGGGCGCGTCCCTCAGCGATATTGTCATGGCCCCCATCAACGGCTGGCACGACGCCGGCGACGTGAATGGTTTCATCTTCTGCCTGGGCGCCTTCCTGGCCATCCTCAATGCCACCGGCTCACTGGAGACGGGCATCCACGTGCTGGTAAAAAAGCTCAAGGGCAAGGAGCTGGCTCTGATCTGGATTCTAATGTTCCTGTTCTCCATCGGCGGTACCACCTACGGTATGGGCGAGGAGACCGTGGGCTTCTATATTCTGCTGGCGGCCACCATGATGGCCGCGGGCTTCGATCCCATGGTGGGCGCGGCCACGGTCCTGCTGGGCGCGGGCACCGGCACCCTGGGCTCCACCATCAACCCCTTTGCCACCGGCGCGGCGGTGGCGGCGGCTGTGGACAGCGGCCTGACGGTGAACACAAGCATCGTCTATATTGAGGCGATCATTCTGTGGCTGGGAACCTACGTCATCTCCGCGCTCTTCGTCACCCGTTACGCCCAGAAGGTGCGGACCACCAGGGGGTCCATCCTCACCGGCGAGCAGATTGCCGAGTGCAGAGCGGCCTATGGAGGCGCCACTGAGATTGACGACAATGTGACGCTCACCGGCAAACAGAAAGTCGTCCTGGTCCTCTTCGCCCTCACCTTCCTGATTATGATCCTGGGGTTCATCCCCTGGGGTGAGCTGAATGAAGGCGTCTATCAGGCGCTCAGCTTCACCAGCTTCCTCACCGGCAGCGGCCTGGGCGACTGGTGGTTCAATGACGCCGCCACCTGGTTCCTGCTGATGGGCATCATCGTCGGCCTGATCGGTCTGGAGGACAAGGGGAAGATCGTCCCCTGCATCATCGCCGGCTTCGCCGACATGATCGGCGTCAACCTGGTCATCGCCCTGGCCCGGGCCACCACCATTATCATGTCCACCACGGGCATGGGCACCTGGCTGGTGGAGACCTCCGTCACCGCCCTGTCCTCCTCCGGCCTGCCGGCACCGGTGTTTGGCTTTTTGGACTACGTGCTCCACGTGGGGCTGAGCTTCCTGGTGCCCTCCTCCTCCGGCCTTGCCACACTGTCCGCTCCCATCGTCTCCCCCATCGTGGCGGGCATGGGCTGGTCTGTGGAGACCTCCATCATGATTAACGTGGCCGCCAACGGCTT
>CANDEH010000020.1 GCA_947383645.1 uncultured Clostridia bacterium
CCAGAGTGTTTGAACGGTTTTTCCGGGTGGACAAAAGCCGCTCCAAGGCTTCCGGTGGCACCGGGCTGGGGCTGTCGATTGTCAAGCATATCGCGCAGTATCATCACGCAGAAATCAAATTGCATAGCGGGAATGGACGCGGGACCATTATTGAGATTTTGTTCGCCATAGGGGAAATGTGAGATTTGTGCCTTCTGCTTAGGGTTTGGCTAACTACACAGAGGACAGCATCTACAAGGTGCTGTCCTCTGCCTTTATGTGGGGTAGTATTGAATAACGCTGGTATCATGGGAAAGGAAACATTGCGTTTTTAGGGTGAAAATATCCTTGACAAATGCCCTCTTGATGTTCGATGGATAGAGATTCATTTTCGCGCCCGTCCTCGTGGCTCAGTCTTTCGTAAAGGATAGTCAGCTTATCGTCTATTGTTTCCCGGCTCGTCCTGCTGAAATGTACACTCACCTTGTAGGTAGTGGAGCCAATCCGTTTTGTGAGGTGCAGCGGCTTGTTGACATGTTTAACCGCCCTGTCTGCTGTTAATGTCGGCATGGGATTAGCCCCCTTTCCTTATTCTGTTGTTGGTGGTATACTGCCCTTAAAACCTCCCCTGCGCGTCTTTTCCCGCGCCCTTGTGCCGCCTGTGGCCTGACTGCCTGTTTTATTCGGAGTATTCCCGTTCCTTTACGATACACTCCTTTGGGTTTGCGATTCTGCTTGCCTTCGGTGGCCTGATCGCGCTGGGTTTTGTCCTGGCCGCAAAGTGCCGGAAGGCCAGGATAAACAAGCGGACAAGGGAGGCCGAGTACTTCCGGGACGCGCCCAACGGCGGCAGTCTGAACGTGACGCACCGCCTGGGGGAGGCCTGCAAGCTGTGCCGGGAGGACGCTCTGCTGGGGGCCTACCTGCTGCGGCTTATCAGCGACGGTGCGCTGGAACCGGAGGAGGCAGAAGCCAACGCAAAGCGGGTCAATCTGCGTCTCATACGGCCACCGAGAAGCGGTAACTCTTACGACGACGCCTTCTACACCATTTTGGAGGCGGCGGGGGCAGACGGCGTTTTGCAGGCCAAGGAGCTGGAGCGGTTCTGCGACCGGAACGCCAAACCCCTGGCCAGCTTCGCTCTCTCCTGTCAAAAGAACGCTGACCAGACCCTGTTCCGGGGCGGCTGCCTCAAGGGGGCGGTCTGCGAGGGGGTAAAGAGCCTCACCCCCCGAGGCCAGCGGGAGCTGGACGAGATTCTGGGGCTGAAGCGATTTCTGCTGGACTTCTCCCTCATCTACGAGCGGGGGGTGGGGGAGACGGTCCTCTGGCAGGACTACCTGATCTACGCGCACCTGCTGGGCATCGCGGACAAGGTGGCTCCCCAGATCCGCAAGCTCTACCCCGACGCCCTGCCCCAGGTGGAGCGGTTTGAGCGGTACATCGGCTATAGCGGCTACTACAGCGGCTATATGTACAGCGCCTGCGCCCGGGAGCTGCGGCAGCGGCAGGTTGCCCGAAGTACCGGCCGGGGCGGCCGGGCCTCCTTTGGAGGGGGCGGCGGCTTCTCCGGCGGAGGCGGAGGCGGAACGCGGTAATACATCTGTGCCATCGAATAGAAAGTGGAGGAATGTTTTATGGGATTATTCAGCAATAGTAAGAAGCTCTGCCCCGTCTGCGGCAGTCCCACGCCCCGCCTGCTCGCCACCGTGATTGGGGAGACCCCTATCTGCAAGAAGTGTGCGAAGAAGGCGGATATGCCCGAGAGCGTCCGGCAGCGGATGTCGGTGGAGGAGTTCTGCCAGTATATCGCCTTCTACGACGGGAACCAGACCCTGCGGGACATGTTTCAGGAGACCTTCCGCTTTGACTGCGGCGGCTGGGGCAACTATATGTCTATCGACATGGACCACAAACTGTTCCGCTGGAAAAACGAGGAGGAGGCGTTGGTGCTGGAGGGGTCTCAGCTCAGGGCCTTTCGCATCCTGGAGGACGAGAGGGTTTTATTTGAGAGCAGTCCGGAGGGGCTGAAATGCTACACCTCCGACATCCCCGCCCGGGCGGAGACCCTGGCTCCTATGATCTCCCAGTTCAAGATCCAGATGGAGCAGTACCGGCAGATGGAGAAGATGGACGAGATGCTGAAGAAAAACGGGGGCGACGGAACCTCCCTCTACATGAGCCGTCCCAGCTTCGAGGGCCAGGTGATCCGAAGCCTCCAGATCGAGATGACGCTTGACCACCCCTACTGGGGCGGCGTGCACCGCCGGGACTGTGAGGCCCCCAAGTTCGACGACACCTACCCCAGCGTGGACCGCTTCCTGCGGGACTATCAGGAGAAGCTGGCGGAGCTTCACGCGCTGGCGATCAATCTTATGATCTTCATCGACCCGGACGCGCCGGAGATTCAGGCTGGGGCCTCCCGCGGCGGTACTGTTGCCGGAGAGCTCAGGACCCTCCCTGTCATAGACCCCGTGGGGGAGATTCAGAAGTACAAGGCCCTGCTGGACAGCGGGGTTATCACCGAGGAGGACTTTGCCGCCAAGAAGCGGCAGCTTCTGGGGATTTGAGGGGAGCTCTATGAAAAAGAGACTGTTTGCCCTGTGCGCGGCCCTGGCGATGGCCCTGTCCCTGATCGCCTGCGGCGGGGATGAGACGGCAGACCTGTCCGATGGGGACAGGTCCCCTGTGTCCGCCGCGGAGGGGAGCTGGGCGGTGTACTGGTATCTCTGCGGCAGCGACCTGGAGACCAACGGCGGCTGCGCCACCGCGGACCTGGGCGAGATGATGGAGGCAACGCTGCCCGAGAACGTCACCGTGGTCATCCAGACCGGCGGCGCGGCGGTGTGGCAGAACAACCAGATGGACCCCGACAAGCTCCAGCGCTGGGTCTACGACAGTGGGGGGCTGAGGCTGGTGGAGGAGCGGGAGACCGCCAATATGGGCGACGCCCAGACCCTCTATGAGTTCCTGGACTTCGCCAACACCAGCTACCCGGCGGAAAAGGTGGCGGTGACCTTCTGGAACCACGGCGGCGGCTCGGTGTCCGGCGCGGCCTTCGACGAGCTGTACAGCGGCGACTCTCTGGACCTGGGGGAGATGTACCAGGCCTTCAACCAGGTCTGGCCCGCCGACGCGGCCCATCCCGCCTTGGAGCTGGTGGGCTTCGACACCTGCCTGATGGCAACCATCGACGTGGCGGCGGTGTTCCAGAATTTTGCCAAATACCTGGTGGCCTCCGAGGAGGTGGAGCCGGGCAACGGCTGGCTCTACTCCGGCTGGTTATCCGAGCTGGCCCAGAATCCCGCCATGGACGGGGGCGACCTGGGCATCGCCATCTGCAACACCTACTACGAGGGCTGCGAGGCCGTGGGTACGGCGGACCAGACTACCCTGTCTGTTGCCGACCTGACCAGGCTCACCCCGCTGCTGGAGGCCTATGAGAGCTTCGGACAGGAGGCCCTTGCGGCCGCAGCGGAGGACCCGGGCTTCTTTGCCCAGCTGGGCCGGGCCGCCGCCCAGAGTGAGAACTACGGCGGCAACACCCGGGAGCAGGGCTACACCAACATGGTGGACCTGGGCCACCTGGCCCGTCAGACTGCCTGGATGCTCCCCTCTGCTCAGGGGGTCTGCGACGCACTGGCCGACTGCGTGATCTACCAGGTGGGCGGGCCCTACCGGTCCGAGGCCACCGGGCTGAGCTGCTACTACTCCTACAGCGGGGATGTGGAGGACTTTAACGGCTACGCCGGCGTGGGCGCGGGGGAGGCATTCAAGCACCTGTTCGCCTACGGCCTCACCGGCGAGCTGGGCGAGGGTGGGGAGGAGTATCTGGCCTCCCTGGACATTGAGGAGCTGCCCGCCATGCGCACCCTGGCCGACACCGATTGGGACGGCGCTCCCCTGGACGTGGACGAGGAGGGAACCTCCTTCCTGACCCTGGGGCCGGAGGCCAACGACATTCTGGCGGGTATCAGTTTCTCCCTGTTCTACGTGGATGAGGAGAACGACCAGATGCTGTTTTTGGGCACCGACAACGATCTGGAGGCCGACTGGGACAGCGGCGTGTTGCGCGACAACTTCCGGGGCGTGTGGGGGGCCATCGACGGCCACATCGTGTACATGGAGCTGTCCTCCGAGGGGGACGACTACAACCTCTACTCCGTGCCCGTCCTGCTCAATGACGAGGCGTACAACCTGCAGGTGGCCTACGACTTCTCCGGCGGGGAGTGGTCCATTCTGGGCGCCTCCCCGGGGCTGAACGAGTCGGGCATGGCCGCCAAGGAGCTGCGTCTGCTGGAGGAAGGCGATGTGATTACAACCATCTGGCAGCTGGCCTCGTTCAGCGGGGACGACGACTTTGAGATGGTTGCCGCCGAGGAGCTGACGGTGACATCGGACACTTCCTTCGGGGAGGCCCCATTGCCCGACGGGCAGTACGGCATGGTCTTTGAGATGCGGGACGCCGCGGGCAACTATGCCTACTCCGACGCGGTGCTTTTTGACTGTCTGGACGGGGAAATTACCACCACCATAGGCGTGGACTGACCTGCCCCGGACGGACCGCTGATAATTTACAGAATAAATACGTGAACAGGGAGGAGCCCATATGAAAAAATGGCAGAAGTTTCTGGCCGTGCTCCTGTGTATAGGAGTGCTCGCGGGCCCCATGACGCCTGCGGCGTCGGCCACTACCGTGCTTACCATCATCAATCTCACCGTTGACGCGCCTGCGGTGGGGCAAAAGCCCGCCGCTGCGGCCTCCGTTCCCGCCCACGCACGCTCCGCGGTGCAGAAGGTGGAGTGGAGCGGCAGGCTGGACAGCAGCGGCGCCTTTATGGCGGGCGTCAGCTACAAGGTCACCGTCACGCTGGGGATTAAAGAAGGGGAGGACTGTAGATTCTCCGACAAATCCATCTCGGCAAAGGTCAACGGCAAATCAGCCGATGAGGTGCTCTGGTACGCTAAAGACAAGGTGGAGGTCATCTACACCTTCCCCAAGCTGACCGAGGGAAAGACGCCCACAGAGCTCAACACCATCCGGCTCACTGTTGACGCACCGGCGTCAGGGCAGACCCCCGCTGCCGCGGCCAGTCTGCCGTCCAATGCCCGCTCGGTCGTGGAGAAGGTGGAGTGGAGCGGTCAGACGGATACCGACGGTACCTTCATGCCCCAGGTAAAGTACAAGGTGACCGTCACCCTGGGCATCAAGCCGGGGGCCGACTGCATCTTTTCGGACCAGGCCATCGACGCCACGGTCAACGGAAAGGAGGCTGACGAGGTGCTCTGGTACGCGGAGGACCGCGTGGCCGTCAGCTATACCTTCCCCGCTTTTGGGGTGGGAGACATTCTGACCTCCGCAAGAATCACCATAGAAGGCCCCGCCGCAGGAGAAAAACCTGCCGAGACCGCACACATTCCCTCCACCGCCAGCACCTGCGTCAAAGGCGTCCGGTGGCGCGGCCAGCTGGACAGCAACGGCCGCTTCCAGGCCGGTACCGTGTATACCGCCGACATCACGCTGGGTGTCAAGAGCGGCCTTAACCGGAAATTCTCCGCCAAAACATTTGACGCCTACGTCAACGGCGTGCTGATGGATGAGGTGACCCGCAACTCGGACAAGGAGCTGGTGGTCACGGTGGAATTTGAGCGGACCCCGGGCAGTGCGCCCGCGCCTTCCACGCCTCCGGCAGCGACCTTCACCGACGTGAGAGCGACGGATTATTTCGCCGTTCCTGTGGCCTGGGCGGCGGAGCGGGGCATGATAAAAGAGGGCGGCTTCGATCCGGATGCCCTGTGCACGCGGGCCATGGCGGTGACCTTCATGTGGAACTACGCCGGCAGTCCCGCCAACGCCCCCTCCGGCTTTACTGATGTGCCCGCCAATGCGGATTACGCTCAGGCTGTGGCCTGGGCAGTGGAGCAGGGTGTCACCAGCGGCGTGGGGGACAACCGGTTCGCCCCCGATCAGGTTTGCAGCCGGGGACAGATCGTGTCCCTCCTCTACCGGGCGTTTGCCAGGTGACACGGGGGGGTGGACATCATTATCCAATTTGAAATCATTTCTCCGCCGCGCCGCCTGGGGTTAGTTTTATAGTCGAACAGCATGAGAAACAACAGAGATCGGCGAAGGAAATGTCGCGATGTACACCATTTCCTCCCGCCTCCTTTCAAGTTAAGCGACTGTAACCGGATAAATCCCAAAATGGAGAATGGCCGCAGACAGAAACAGTCAAGATTCTGTCTGCGGCCATCCTCTATTTCAGGAAGCTGCACCGAAGTTTCCGTTTACAGAGACAATAGCCCTGCCGGTTTAGTTTGGCAACTTTTACAGTGAATGCTGTAGCTGCTGCGTTGTGCAGTCAAAGCCCTTCCTTTACGTTTTGTTGAGTACCTCGCCGATTGCGCCTATGATTGTCAGGTCTGCGCCGGTGTTCTCCAGCGGAGTTTTGTTGATTACAACCAGCTTATTCCCGCCGTAGTAGCGTATCAGTCCCGCCGCCGGATAGACCACCAGAGAGGTGCCGCCGATGATTAACACGTCCGCCTGGGCAATGGCCTCCACAGATTCCTCCATCACCCGCTGGCTCAGCCCCTCCTCGTAGAGTACCACATCCGGCTTGATGGGGCCGCCGCAGGTACACCGGGGGATACCCTCGCTGTCCAGAATCTGCTCCGCCGTGTAGAACTTCCCGCACCGCTCGCAGTAGTTCCGGTGTACACTTCCATGGAGCTCCCACACGGTCTTGCTCCCCGCCTTCTGGTGGAGGCCGTCGATATTCTGCGTCACCACCGCCCGGAGCTTGCCCACCGCCTCCCACTGGGCCAGGCGCAGGTGGGCCGGGTTGGGCCGGGCGTCCAGGCACAGCATCTTATCCCGATAGAACCGCCAAAATTCTTTGGGGTTGCTTTTATAGAAGCTGTGGCTTAAAATAGTTTCCGGAGGATAGTCATACTTCTGATGGTACAGGCCGTCCACGCTGCGGAAGTCCGGAATACCGCTCTCCGTACTTACCCCGGCCCCGCCGAAAAAGACAATGTTGTTGCTTTCCTCAACCCACTGCCGCAGGATCTCTATTGGCTCCATGCTGTTTCCCCTTTCTATGTCCGTTTTTTCCTAACCGCCCGTATCCGTCCGGCGCCAGCCGGCGAAGGGCGTCCATACACCGGAGCGCCTCTGACGCACTTCGTCCGCCGCCAACCACAGAATCGCGCATACCGCGCAAGGGAGGTCATTATGAACATCCAGATTTTCGGCTCCTCCAAATGCTTCGATACCAAGAAGGCTGAGCGCTACTTCAAAGAGCGGCGCATCAAGTACCAGTACATCGACCTGCCCAAGAAGGGGTTCTCCCCGGGGGAATACCGCAGTGTCCGGGCAAAACTCTCCTTTGAGGCGCTGGTAAACACCCGGTGTCGGGCCTATCAGGACCTGTACATGGCCTATATTACCCCCGATGCCGCCGAGGAGAAGCTCTTTGAGCACCCCCAGCTTTTTCTGACCCCTATCGTCCGCAACGGCCGGGAAGTCACCGTGGGCTACTGCCCGGAAATCTGGGCTAAGTGGGAGTAAATATTTTCAATATCCGCAGCAGGAACAACAGCGAAAACATCCTTGCAGATTTACGCCGATGCATCCCGCTTTTAATGTCTCTTTTTTGCCCTGATTTCATCTGAATCGGCCAAATATTTTTGTAGTGCTGCTCTTGATGATACACATTATACTAAAATAACATCACAAGTTCAAGAGGTGAGCAAGGATATCGTGTATAGACCTGCATATGAATAGAGCGTTGCCATAAGAGAACATGGAGAGCAACAGCAAAATCAATCTTTTTTCTCTGTGTGCCGCCAGCTTGGATACGGAGCTGGCGGATACGTTCTCCGCTCTGTTTTGGGCATTTATATCTACGATATACAAGAGCGGGGGACAGCAATTTGCTGTCCCCCGTTCTTTCTGTCTCTCAAGCTTTTAAAAAATATTGCTGCGGCAGACCATCCAAGGGGAATCGCCCCTTCTCTTACAGAATGTCCAGCTCCTTGCCGTCCTGCCACAGACGCTCCAGGGCATAGAACTCCCGTGCCTCGTTGCTGAACACATGGACTACCACACAGCCGTAGTCCAGCAGCACCCAGGTGCCGCCCCGGTGCCCCTCCCGGTGGAGGGCCTTCTCGCCGTTGGCCTCCAGCTCCTTTTCCACCGCGTCGCACAGCGCGTTGATCTGGGTGTTGCTGGATCCGGTGCAGATGACGAAATAATCCGCCAGAGTAGTCTGTTCTGTCACCTCGATCACCTTGATGTCCATACCCTTTTTGCTGTCCAGTGCTCTGGCTGCCGCCTGCGCCATCTCCTTTGGTGTCATATTCTTCTCCTTTCAAATTCAGGCCATTATGTTCCGCCGCGCCTTCCCGCGGCTGAAAGTACAGCGGTATGCCGCTCCTAAGCCGCGGCGTCCCCCCGCTCCGTAGCCCAGGGGTCCGGATCATAGTTGGGGTCCAGAGCGGGATCGTACTCCCCCTGATCGGGCTCCGGCTCAGGATTGTCCGGAGGCGTCACCGGCTCCTCTCCCTGACCGGGCTCGTCGCCGGGATTGGGGGTACCGCCGGTGCCGGGAGTATCCCCGGCATTTGGACGGTCGCCTGTATTGGGACGGCCGCCGGGGGTATCGTTCCCGCCGGGGTTCTCCCCGTCAATGGGCTCGCCGGTGTCAATCGGGTTGCCGTTCTCGTCCAGGGGCTGATAGTTGGGATCGTCCTCCGGATTTTCGTAGACCAGATCCCAGTTCTTGTCGAAGTGGGCCAGGCCCTCCTTCACCGGGCCCAGGTTCAGCACCACCTTGTTGTGGATCTGGTCCGCCAAGGTCCCGGTGGAGGAGCTGATGGTGCCGTCGGCGTTGAGGCTCATGAGATCCAGATCCCCCAGGGAGATGCGGCGGTTGTAAGGGTTCAGATGGTCGTTGACCAGGGTCAGGAGCTGGTTGGGGTAGATAGTCACGTAGGACTGCATCTCCTTCCGCGTCCGGCTGTATGCCATCTTGGAGTAGTCGCCGGGCAGCGTGTGGAAGGTGAGCTTGTTGATGCTGTCCTTCTCCAGGGCCTTCTGGGCAAACCAGACCATATTGCCGATAGACAGGTCGGTGTCCACGTTTTCGTTGAAGATGGTGGCAAAAGCGCCGATTTTCGTGATATTCTTCGGCTGGAGGAACTGGTAGGCCACCGTGCGGATGAACTGCTGCTGGAGCTTGATCCGTCCCACGTCGCCGGGGGAATATCCATGGCCCATGTTCTTGCGCCAGCGGATCACCTGCATGGCCTTGTCGCCGTCCAGGTGCTGCCACCCCTCCTGCAAATCGATGGTAAACTCCTCGCCGGGGGTGGTGTCGATATAGTACATGCGGAAGGGCACGTTGTAGTCCACGCCGCCCACCGCGTCCACCATATCGCCCACCGCCTGCCAGTCCACCAGCACGTAGAAGTTGGGCTGAATACCGGTGGTCTTGCGGACCCACTGCTTCATCCGGTCCACGTTGCCGCCGCCGCTGGCGGTGTTGATGCGCTTGATGTCCACGGACAGGTTCACCATGGTATCCCGGGGGATGCTGACCGCGTTGACCTCGCCGGTGTTGGTGTCAAAGGTCACCAGCATAATCATGTCCGTGTAGTTGTCCTTGTTGCTGCGGCCCAGGACCAGGACGGTGTAGACCCCGTCCTTCTGGTCGGAGACGTAGGCGGGCAGCTCCTCGTCAATGTCCAGATCCGGCAGGGCGTCCAGAGGGTCCGCCTTCCCCGGATCCGTCGTGTTGGGGTCGGACTGGCCGGGGTTCTTGCCGCCGCCGCCGTTCGGGTCGGGCAGGTCCGGCGGCTTTACCAGACTGTTCCACACGGCGGAAAACACCAGCACAACCACGCAGATTACCGCCGCGATAACCCCCAGTACAATCAGCCCCCGGTGGCGGCGGGGCGGCTTTTTCCTGCCGGGCTGTCCGGGCCGGGGAGCGGCGCTCCGCTGGGGCGGACGGCTCTGTCCTGCCGGACGGGCGCCGCCGGTCCGGGCAGCTCCGGCGGACGCGGCAGAGCGCTGGGGCGTCCTCGACCGCTCCGGCGCCGGCTGCTCTCTTCTTCCTCTGTCTCTGTTTGTCATGGAAACATCCCCTTCAAATAGTCCCTCGCATACACACTGTTGGGATGGAGCGCCATCCCCTGATCGCTTAAATCCTCCACTGCCATGGTGAAGCCCAGAAGCAGAGCCCGGTCCAGATCCTCAAAGGCCAGACGGCGCAGCTCCCGCAGGTCGCAGAAGTCCCGGGAGGGCTCCATGTAGTCCGCCAGATAGAGGATCTTCTCCAGCAGCGTCATGTCCGCCTTGCCGGTGGTGTGCCACCAGATGGCCCAGTAGATCTCGTCGCTGACACCGAACACATCCCGGGCCACCGCAGCCCCGGTCTTGGCGTGGAGGAGCTTCACCTCCCGCTGCTCGTATTCGTCCAGATCAATATGGTAGTGCCGGCACAGCGCAATCTGCTCCTCAAAGCTCAGGCGCTTGGTGCAGTCGTGGAGCAGGGCGGCCCGGCGGGCCGCCTCCTCGTCCGCCCCGTAGCGGCGGGCCAATTTGGCGGCGGTCTCCTCGGTACCCAGCACATGGGGCACCCGCCGGGCCTTGAGATAGCTCATGGCCACCGGCCTGAGCTCCTCAACGCTCAGGTGCTTCAGGTCTGCCCGCGTTCCATAGAGCCCGTGGCGCAGGATATAGCCGTAGACAGCGGGGAGCAGAAATTTTCCCCCGGTTCCCGCCCGCAGCCCCTTGCGGATGGCTGTGGAGGAGATGTCCACCAGCTTGGGCAGCACCACCGTTGTGGCGGAGACACCGTAGCGCTCTTTGAGGTACTCCCGCTGGACGGCGAAGAGCTCCTCCGTGTCCTTCTCACTGCGGCCGAAGGCGCAGACCCGGCAGAGTCCCAGCAGCTCCTCCACGTGGTACCAGGTCTGGATGGTGAGGAACATATCCGTCCCCATCAGGAGCCACAGCTCGTCCTCCGGGTACTGCTCCCGGAAGGCGCGGAGGGTGTGGACGGTGTAGCTTTTCCCCTCCTGCTTGAGCTCCTCGGCCCAGACCTCCACCGGGCACTCCGGCCGGGACAGGGCGTCGGCGGCCAGCTCTGTCATGTGGAGACGGTGCTCCGGGGCGGGGGTGTTGTCCGCCAGGTGCTTATGGGGCGGCAGGCCGGCGGGGATCAGATAGAGCCGGTCCAGACGAAGGAACTCCGCCGCGTACTCCGCCGCGCACATGTGGCCCAGATGGATGGGGTCAAAGGTCCCCCCGTAGATGCCAATCCGCATACCATGCCCCCTACTATATAAGATATTGACGAAATCCCCCGACAGTTGTTCCCGGTTCCGGGGATTTTGTCGGGAAATTAAGGAAGGACTGATTCAATCGGCGTGCGCAGATTTGCGTCAGAAATTTTCCGCTGGCGAGGAAGGAACCCGCAGAAATCCTAACGGATTTCAAGGTTTTCTGACGATGTCCAGAGAAAATTTATGGCGCGAAGACGTGTATGGCGATTGAATCAGTGCTTCCTATGCCTCCCGCTTTTTGTCCCGTATCAGCTGAATCTTCCGCCGGCTCTTGTCGTAGTGCTGGCGGTAGAGGACGAATCGGGTGCCGATGACCTGCACCGGCTCGCTGCGGGTCAGGCGGCTGAGCTCGTCACAGGCCTCCCGGGCGGTGAGCATGGCGTTTTCCAGCACCCGGCACTTGATGAGCTCCCGGGCCTCCAGGGCGTCGTTGGCCTGCTTGATGAGGTTCTCGGTGATGCCGTCCTTACCGATATGCACGATGGTGTCGATGCCGTTGGCCAGGCCCCGCAGCTGAGCCCGCTGTTTGCTTGTCAGTTCCATAAATCGCTCCTATTTGTTCAGATACGCCTTCAATTTCTCCTCGAACACCGCCAGGGCCTTGCCACGGTGGGACACCGCCGCTTTCTCTTCCGGGGTGAGCTGAGCGTAGGTCTTCTTCAGCTGGGGCAGGAAAAACACCGGATCGTAGCCAAAGCCGCCGTCTCCCATGGGGGCGAAGGCGATGGTCCCCGGGCACTCTCCCTCCGCCTCGATGGTGTCCCCGTTGGGGAAGATGCAGGCGATGGCGCTTGTGAAGTGGGCTGAGCGGTTGGTCTGACCCTGCATCACGTTTAAGAGCAGACGGTAGCGGCCCACGTCGTCCAGATCCGGCCCGCCGTACCGGGCGGAGTAGACCCCCGGGGCCCCCTGGAGGGCGTCCACGCAGACGCCGGAGTCGTCGGCGATGGCGGGAAGGCCGCTGGCCTCCATCACCGCCCTGGCCTTGAGCATGGCGTTCTCGGCGAAGGTACTCCCGGTCTCCTCCACGTCCACGTGGAGGCCCAGCTCGCTCTGGAGCACCACCTCCACGCCGTGGGCGGAGAGAATCAGGTTCATCTCCGCCAGCTTGTGCTGATTCTGGGAGGCCAATACGAATTTCATCTCACTTTACCCCCTTCAAAATATCCCGCTGGAGGGCCAAAAGCTCCCTGATCCCCTTGGAGCAGAGCTGCACCAGCTCCTGCTGCTCGGCCACTGTGAAGCTACGGCCCTCGCCGGTGCCCTGGATCTCGATGAGCTCCCCCAGATCGTTCATCACACAGTTCAAATCCACCTGGGCGCGGCTGTCCTCCTGGTAGCACAGATCCAGCAGCGCCTGATCCTCCACAATTCCCGCGGACACCGCCGCCACCGCGTGGCGGATGGGGCTCTGTCCCAGCGCACCGTCGGCCACCAGCTTCTGGCAGGCGATGGCCAGGGCGATGTATCCCCCGGTCACCGAGGCCGTCCGGGTGCCGCCGTCCCCCTGGAGCACGTCGCAGTCCACGGTGATGGTCCGGTCTCCCAGGGCCTTCAAATCCACTGCGGCCCGGAGGCTGCGGCCAATGAGCCGCTGAATCTCCGCGCTGCGGGGGCTGAGTTTGAGCTTGCTGACATCCCGCCGGCTCCGCTCCCGGTTGGCCCGGGGCAGCATGGAGTACTCCGCCGTCACCCAACCGGAGCCGTAAGGCACATGGTGGGGCGCCCCCTCCTCCACACTGGCGCAGCAGAGCACCTTGGTATTGCCGCAGGTGATGAGCACGCTCCCCTCCGGGAATTTTACGAAGTCCGTGACAATCTCAATCTTCCGCAGCTCGTTATATCTACGCCCGTCAATTCGTTCCATTCTTCTCTCCCTTTCCAAAAATCCACCCCAAAGGCCCGGGGGCATCCAAGGGGGGCGCAGCCCCCGTGGTTTGTTTGCTCCGCAAACAAATAAATTAAAATCATTTTTCCGGGGACCGCGCTCCTCGGAAAAATACCCCGACCCGCGCGCCCCGGGCGCGCTCACCAGTCCGCAGACTGGTGGGGGGAATCTAAAGGGGGGACGAAGTCCCCTCTTTATAAAATTGCGTTTACATACTCCTTTGCGTCAAAAGGCTGCAAATCGTCGATACCCTCGCCCAGGCCCACAAATTTCACCGGCACACCTAACTCCTGCGCAATAGCGATCACAATCCCGCCCTTGGCCGTGCCATCCAGCTTGGTCAGCACAATGCCGGTGCAGCCGGCGGTCTCCTTGAACTGCTTGGCCTGGATGAGGCCGTTCTGGCCGGTGGTAGCGTCCAGGACCAGCAGCGTCTCCAGTGCCGCCTCCGGGGTCTCCCGGTCGATGATCTTCCGGAGCTTGGAGAGCTCCGCCATCAGGTTGGCCTTGTTGTGCAGCCGCCCGGCGGTGTCGCAGATGACCACATCCACGTTTCGGGCCTTGGCGGCCTGGAGGGCGTCGAAAAGCACGGCTCCGGGGTCGGCCCCCTCGTGCTGGCGCACGATCTCGCAGCCGGCCCGGTCCGCCCAGATCTCCAGCTGGTCCGCGGCGGCGGCCCGGAAGGTGTCCCCGGCGCAGAGGAGCACCCGCTTGCCCTGGCCCTTGAGCCGGGCGGCCAGCTTACCGATGGAGGTGGTCTTTCCCACCCCGTTGACGCCAATCACCAGCACCACAGAGGGCCGGGTGCTGAGATCCAGATCCTGCCCCTCCATGGTCAGCGCCTCGGCCAGAATCTCCCGCAGGGCGGCCTTCACCGGCTCCTGCCCGGCAATCTTGTCCTCAATCATCCGCTTGCGCAGCTTCTCCACCGCCTCCGTGGCGGTGGTCATGCCCACGTCGGCGAGAATCAGCATCTCCTCTAGGTCCTCAAAAAACGCCTCGTCGGCCTCGCTGATGGCCGAGCCAAACACGTCGCCCATGTAGAGCTTCTTCAGCTTCTGCCAGAACCCCATACAAACCTCCAAACTTTCCGCGCTCACCGGCCCGGGGGTATCCAAGGGGGGCAGAGCCCCCGTGGTTTGTTTGCTCCGCAAACAAAAAAATTTAAAATCATTTTTTCGGAAACCGCGCTTTTCGAAAAAATACCCCGACTCGCGCGCCTTGGGCGCGCCCACCAGTGCGCACACTGGTGGGGGGAATCTAAAGGGGGGACGAAATCCCCTCTTTAAGATGTTCCGCGCCGAGTGGCGCGTACAAGGTTTTGGCCGATGGCCAAAACCTTGGCGCAAAGGCGGATTCATTCCGCCTGCGCAAGTCAAATCAAATGGGGTCCCCGCCGGGTTGTAAACCCGGTGGGGGGGAATCTAAAGGGGGGACGAAGTCCCCTCTTTAAGAGAGTTTCAGCTCTCTCGCCATGTCGTTCATGTTGATGGTGAGTATCTTACTGACGCCCTTCTCCTGCATAGTGACGCCGTAGAGGACGTCGGCCTCCTCCATGGTGCCCCGGCGGTGGGTGATGACGATGAATTGGGTCTTTCCCGTGATCGTCCGCATGTACTTGGCGTAGCGCACCACATTGGGCTCGTCCAAAGCCGCCTCGATCTCGTCCATCACCACGAAGGGGGTGGGGTGGACCTTCAAAATGGCAAAGTACAGCGCGATGGCCACAAAGGCCTTCTCCCCGCCGGAGAGGAGGGTGATGGTCTTCAGCGCCTTTCCCGGGGGCTGAACTTTAATCTCTATGCCGCAGTTCAGGATGTCCTCCTGATCCTCCAGCTCCAGGGCGGCTTTTCCGCCGCCGAAGAGCTCGGTAAAGGTGGTCTGAAAGCTCTCGTTAATCAGGGCGAACTGGGCGGCGAAGATGCCGGTCATCTCCTTTGTAATGTCCTCAATGACACCCGCCAGCTCACTTTTCGCCTTCTCCACGTCGTCCCGCTGCTCGGTGAGGTAGGTGTAGCGGGTGTTCACTCGCTCGAAGTCCTCAATGGCCCCCACATTCACCGTGCCCAGACCGTTAATCTCACGCTTCAGCTCCCCGATGCGCCGGTTGGCCCTGGGGACGCTCTCCAATTCGATCCGCTGCTCCAGGGCGGCGGAGTGGCTGAGCTCGTAGTGCTCCCAGAGCTTGTCTAAAATCTGGTTTTCCTCCATGGCGGTGGTGGCCTTCTTCTGCTCTAAACGGGCCACCTCCCGCTCCATGTTCAGGAGGTTGTCGTTGCAGTCCTTCAGCTCCCGGTCGGAGGCGGTGCGCTCGGCCTCGATGCTGAGCTTCTCCATGCCCAGACGCTCCAGATCCCGGCGGCACTGGGCCTCCTGGGTCCGCAGAGCCTCCGCCTGGGCGGTCCTGGCCTGGATCTCGCCGGAGATCGCCTCTTCGTCGCTCTGGTACTGGCGGATCAGGGCCTCCCGGCCGGCCTGGTCCCCCTGCATCTGTCCTCTGAGGGCCTGGAGGTCGGCCAGGGCCCGGCCGGTGGCCTCCCCCTCCGCGCGGAGGGCGGCCAGCTCCGACTTGCAGGCGCTGACCTGTTCGCCGATGGAGGCGGTGAGCTTCTGGAGCCCCGCCTCGCCGGATCGTTTGCTCTCCGCCTCGGTCCGGTACCGCTCCGCCTCTGCCTCGGACTGACGGATAGTCTCTTCGCAGTGCGCTGCGGCGGCCTGGGTGTCAGCCATGCGGCCGCTGAGGGCCTCCTCCTCCGCCCGCAGATTCTCCAGCCCGGACTCCAGGGTGGACAGGACCATGTCGTACTGACCCTTTTCCCCCTGGAGCTTCAGAACCGCGTCTTCGGCGGCGCGGCGCTGGGTTTCGGCCACCTCCATCTCGTAGGCGGCGGCGGTGAGGTCCCGCTGGGCCTCCTCCGCCTCCCTGGCCGCCTCCTGGAGGCGGCCGGTCATACCGTCAAGCTGCTCTCTGAGCCGGCCCAGCTCGTTGCTTCTGGTGAGGATACCGGCGCTGCGGCTGACGCTGCCGCCGGTCATGGCGCCGCCCCGATTGATTACCTGGCCGTCCAGGGTGACGATGCGAAAGTGGTTCTGGTACTTTCGGGCCATGGCGATGCCGCAGTCCAGATCCTCCACTACCACCGTCCGGCCCAGGAGGTTCTGGAAGATGTTCTCGTAGGTCTTCTCATACCGGACCAGCTGGGAGGCCACGCCCACGAAGCCCAGCTCCTCCTCCACCCCCCGCTCCCGGAGGACGTCCCCCCGGATGGCGGTGAGGGGCAGAAAGGTGGCCCGGCCGCCCTCCCGCTGCTTCAGGTACTGGATGGCGCTCTTGGCGTGCTCCTCCTGGTCCACCACGATGTTCTGCATCCCGGCGCCCAGGGCGATCTCGATGGCCACAGAGCACCGGTCCTCTACGGAGATCAGGCTGGCCACCGGGCCGTGGACACCTCTGAGGGTATTCTTCTCCGCCGCCTGCATCACCATGCGCACGGCCTTGTGGAATCCCTCGTACTCCTTCTCCATCTCGGTGAGGAGGGCGATGCGGTCGGTCATGGCCTTGTGGTCCATGGTGAGCTGGAGCTTACGCTCCTCCGCCTCCCCGGCCCGGCGCTGGCGGCCCTCCATGCGCAGCTTGTGTCCGGCGATGACGTTGGCCGCAGCGGCGGCCTCGTCCTCCGCGTCCTCCAGGGACCGGCGGCACCGCTTGGCCTCCGAGCGCTTGGCCTCTAAGGCTTCCTCCGTTCCGGCAATCTCCCCGGCGACGCTCTCCTGGCGCTCCTTCATCTGCGCCAGGGCGGAGCGCAGGGCGGAGAGCTCCGCGCGGCTGTCGGCGGCGGCGGCGGCGGACAGGGCCTCCCGGCCCCGCAGGCTCTCCGCCTCGGCGGCGGCGCTGCCGGCGGAGGCGGCGGCATCCTGCGCCTTTTCCAAAAGGTCCCGCAGCTCTCCCTCCAGCGCCTCGCTTTTTGTCTGGATCTCCGATAGCCGGCGCTGCTGCTGGTCCATCTGGGCCTGAAGATTTTCCCGGCGGCTGTCCTGGTCGGACAGCTCCTCCCGGAGGCGGGCGATGCTCTCCCCGTTGTGCTCCAGCTTCGTCTGGAGCACCGCCACGGCGCTCTCCTGCTCGGAGACCTGGCCGCTCAGTTCGGCGGCGCGCTGGCGGACCTCCTCCTGCTGAATATCGTTCTCCCTTGTCCGCTGGGAGAACTGCTCGCTCTTCTGGTAGAGGGTCTCCAGGGCCTCCTTGGCCTGGGCGTGCTGGGCCTGGGCGGTGGAGAGCTCTGTCTGGAGCTTCCGGGCAGCGGCCTTGAGAGTCTCAATATTTTCCAGCCACACAGAGATCTCCAGCACACGCAGCTCATCCCGGAGGATGAGGAACCGTTTGGCCTTCTCCGCCTGCTTCCGCAGGGGCTCCACCTGGAGCTCCAGCTCGGCGGCCTTGTCGTTGATACGCACCAGGTTCTCCTCGGTGCGCTGGAGTTTCCGCTCCGCCTCCTCTTTCCGGTGGCGGAACTTGGAGATGCCTGCGGCCTCCTCGAAGATCTCCCGCCGGTCGGTGCTCTTGAGGGAGAGGATCTCGGCAATCTGGCCCTGGCCGATGATGGAGTAGCCCTCCTTGCCCAGGCCCGTGTCCATGAACAGCTCGTTCACGTCCCGCAGACGGACGGACTGCTTGTTGACGTAGTACTCGCTCTCTCCGCTGCGGTAGTAGCGGCGGGTGACCATGACCTCGCTGCTGTCGATCTGGGGGAAGATGTGCTCGCTGTTGTCGATGACCAGCGTCACCTGGGCAAAGCCCACGGCGGGACGCTTCTCCGTACCGCCGAAGATTACATCCTCCATCTTGGCCCCCCGGAGGTTCCGGGAGCTCTGTTCTCCCATCACCCACCGGATCGCGTCGGATATATTGGACTTCCCGCTGCCGTTGGGCCCCACGATGGCGGTAATATCCTCGCCAAAGTTCAGGACCGTTTTGTCCGGGAAGGATTTGAATCCATGAATTTCCAGCGCTTTTAGGTACAAAGCAGCGCCCCCTTTCTCGTTAGAATTTTTCAAATCCTTGTGCCGCAAGGGCTTCGAGATTTTTATGATTTCGGCAGTTTCTCAAGTCCAGACGCCTTTTCGCAGTCAATTTGTGTAAAATTGACAGATACTACCTTTTGCGCCCCGAGACAAAAGAACCGCTGCGGATGTGAAGCTATGAGAATTTGAACGTTCCATTGAAAGCCTTTATAGCCTTAACTTTCTACTCCCCAAATACCTTTACGTAGGTCCTCGCGATGGTGCGCACATTTCGATGTCCCATTACGCCTTGGGGGACTTTTGGGATAACCGCGCTTTCACACATGCATAGACAGAAGATGCGCCGCAGAATATGAGCGCTGATTTTGGGAAGATAACACAGATCACATTTTTCCTCCAGCGCCCTATACATTTTTTATATAAGGAATTGTGATGCGCTGGATTGTATTGTAAATGACATTTTATTTTACCACAGCAGATTCTCTTTTGCAAGTTTCAAGTCACACGGATTTGGGCGTTTTCACGCTGAAGTATGACTGTGCTGATCTGCACAGCTTTTCAAACAATTTTTTGCTGATTTTCAGTATATTAATATTCAAAATCAGAGGATCTCTCAAAACCGACAGATCCCACCGATGACGGGGTGGGAATAAAGGCGGGATGATGGGAATCCTATGGAAGGAATCACCCAAAACCGGGAGGAAATCACCGGTATTGTTTGCAGCTCTTGATTTTCCCAGGCAGGAAAGGCATACTGAAAAAAAGCATGCGGGAGGCGGCTATGTATATTAATTCCGGTTATCTTAAAAATGCCAAAATCGACTTCAGAGATATTTCCAGACCTCTGGCGGTGGGCAGCTGCGGCACTTACCGCCTGACCGGCCAGCTGAACGATATCCCTGTCCACTGGCCCAAGGGACGGCTGGATTACCAGCTGCTGTACGTGGCGGCGGGGAGGGCGCGGTTCTTCTTCGGCAGGGAGGAGACCGTGGTGGAGGCGGGGAGTATGGTGCTCTACAGCCCCCTGGAGGAGCAGCGGTATATTTTCCGCACCGCAGATCGGCCGGAGGTGTTCTGGGTCCATTTTTCCGGCAGCGATGTGAAAGATATCCTGCATTGCTACCGCATGACGAACCGGCAGCATGTCTACTGCACAGGGACGCGCTCCGAGTTTCGCTGGATCTTCCAGCGTATGATGCTGGAATTGCAGCTCTGCAAGCCGATGTATGAGGAGATGGTCTCCTCGCTGCTCAACGACCTGCTGCTGCTGATCTGCCGCCAGCTGGAGCGCCGGCCGGACACCGTCCAGGACATGATGGTGGAGGCTATTGCCTATTTCAGTGAGCACTACAACCGGGATATCAACATCAGCGACTATGCCAGAGCCCACCACATCAGCACCAACCACTTTATCCGCAGCTTGAAGCAGTACATTGGCATGACGCCCAAGCAGTATATTGCCTCCATCCGCATGACCAACGCCCGGGTGCTTCTGGAGAACAGCAGCTACTCCATCGCGCAGATTGCGGCCTTTGTGGGCTATGGGGACCCGCTGTATTTTGGCCGGCTGTTTAAGAGGGAGACCGGCATGACGCCCTCCCAGTACCGCAGACAGTTTCTCAGAGCAGAGGCAGAGGGGAGAGCAAAAGAAACGGCGGACAGCGGCAGCTGATCGGAGCGCCGGCCCCTGCGCAGACTGTCAAAAAAGTCCATAGAGTATCAACGGCGGTAAGGAGGATAGTGTGAAAGGAACCCAAGAGGGGTTCCTGACCCGGGGAATCACCCGCCGCAGCGACAAATTGGGACCATTGGTCCCAATTTGCTCCAGCCTGTCAAAAAACCAACGGGTTTTTTGACAGGCTGGGCAGGGGCCGGCGCGGTTTCACACCGCACCGGCCCCTGCGCGTGAAATTGCCCGCGTATGCGGGATTTTTTGGTATGTAATTCCAGAACGGAATACGTCGGACAGATTTGTTCTATTGGTGTGGGGGAGTGTCTGACAAGTTGTTATGAATTGAGACGGTTTGCACAAAACTTCACAGGAACGGGAGGAAAAGTTTAGCAGCGCAAACTTTGACAGAGATATTGCTATTTGAAAAATATGCGGTACAATGGATTATGTCAACCAGTCGCTGACAGCGACGCGAAAATTGTACGGCGGGTTGTGGACCGCGGGGAAGGAGGCGCGCATCTGTGTTTGGTGTGCTCGGTTTTTTTAAGAGTGGTAAACGGCAGACGCTGCCTCCGCAGCGGCAGGTGCGGAGATCCACCCCGGCGGGGCGGCGGCCCGCTCCCCGGTGCTCGGCGGAAAAGCGGAAGCCCTCTCCGGAGGCGAAGCAGCCGTCAGAGCCTGCACCGGCGGCGGAAAAGCCGGCGGTAAAACCGGCGGACTCTGCGGCGGACCGGAACGGTACCTGGATGGAGCGATTCTGGGCGAAGCACAGGAATCTGAAGTACATGGCATATGCCAGCCTGGTGATGGTGTTGGGTTTTCTTAAGCTGATCCATTTTCGAGGCTGGGACATCTGGGTGCTGCTCTGGGGAAAGTGGTGGATAGTTCTGGTGGCCGCGCTGAGTCCAGCCGCCTTCCGCCTGGCGGTGGCGCTTGTCCGGCTGTACACCCCCAAGCGGATTGTCCCGCGCCGGGAGCGGACGGATTCGGAGCGGTCCGACGGCACCTTGGCGGGGAAGAAGGAGACTTTGGCGGAGAGCACCGGGTACGTTATCTCCGGCATTATTGATTGGATCGTAGACAACCGTCTGATTCGCACGACCTTTATGATCGCGCTGATGGTGCTGGTCTCCGGCGGATTGGCCCACGGCGTCTATACGGGCGTGAATGTAGATCTGCACATCCCGGGACTGAAGGATATTCTGGAACCCAGGACCATGAGCATAGAGCGTATCGACGATGCGGGAGTGCCTGAGGAAAACGGCGGCGTTCCCCCGAAGGGGCCCGATGAGAAGGACGATTCGGATAAGGGGACGGAGACCGGGACAGACGACGGAGCAGAGCCGGAGCCGCCTTCGGAGCCGGAACCGTCTTATGAGGCGGAGTTTATTCTGCTGGAGCCGGACCGGTATTTTACACTCTCTGAGGCGGAGCAGGCCCGGCTTTTTTTCCAGTTGGAGGAGCCGCTCCCCTATCAGGAGGAGGTATTTACCATCGCCGATTGGACGGACAGCGCCGCCATTGCGAGGACGCTGGAGCCCTACATCGCGGCGCTGTGTGCGCAGCAGAGGCCCAATATCTTTGACCAGAAGGCTCCGGAGAGCACCAAGAATGAGATTGTGGCTGCCAGCAGGAAGGAGGCGGCTATGACAAATTCCGGGGAGCTGGACGAGGTGATCGGCACGCGCACCGAGGTCTGGGAGAAGTATTCGAAGTATGGGATCGCCTCCCTTCTGGCAAATAATATGTTGAAGTATGCCCAGGAGTATGATAAAATCAATGGGTACTACGAGACGGTCAAATACTACGAGGCCTATTCGATTTTCTGGAGCCTGGAGTCCCTCACCTTTGAGTCGGCCACGCCGTATCAGAGGAAGGAGAAGCTCAACTATATTGCCATGCGGTACCACGACATTGCCGATGCGGCGGCCTACGGCAGCACGGAGCAGAAGCAGGCTACCGCCATCAGCGGCGCTTTTGATATCCTGGCGAATATGGACTTTTCCCAGACCGGCGCACAGCCGCCGGGAGAGCCCTCCGTCCCGAGCGCTGTCGGGACGGAGGCGCTGCTCTACTAAATAAGGAGCTGAAAACTATGAAACTGTCCCTGACCGGTATCGGCGCAGAGGTACAGGATATCCTCTGTGGCTACATCAAAGCGGAGAGTATTACCAACTCTCCCGGTGAGCGGGAGGCGGAGACATACTTTTTGAACTGCTTCCGCTCCCAGCCCTACTGGCAGGCGCACCCGGATTACCTGGGGAGACAGCCGATTTCCGGAGACCCCCATGGCCGGGCCGCCGCCTTTGCCATGGTGCGGGGCGGCGGGGAGGACACTGTGGTCTTTGTCCACCACAACGACGTGGTGACTGTGGAGGATTTTAAGCTCCTCAGACCCCTGGCCTTCTCCCCGGAGGAGCTGGAGAGGGAGCTGAAAAAGCTGCGCCACACGCTGCCCCCGGAGCCCCGTTCGGATCTGGACAGCGGCGCCTGGCTCTTTGGCCGGGGCGTGTGCGATATGAAGGGCGGCGGCGCGGTGCAGATGGCGCTGCTGTCCCGCTACGCTCAGCTGGTGCAGGAGGATCCCGACAGCCTCCCCGGCACGCTGATTGTCCTGGCTGTGCCCGACGAGGAGAATCTCTCGGCGGGGATGTGCGCGGCGGTGCCCCTGCTGCGGCAGCTGAAGGAGCGCTATGGTCTCCGCTACCGCCTGATGATTAATTCCGAGCCCCACCAGCGCAGAGATCCGGCCCGGGGCGTGTTCTCCCTGGGCTCGGTGGGAAAGCTGATGCCCTTTGTCTACGTCCGGGGATCCCTCTCCCATGCGGGGAAGGTGTTCGAGGGCTTTAACCCCGCCGGCGTGATGGGGGAGATTGTCCGGCGGACGGAGCTGAATATGGACCTTTCTGACGCGGTGGGCCGGGAGTCGTCGCCGCCCCCCACCTGGCTCTATCTCCGGGATCGGAAGATCCAGTACGATGTGTCCATGCCCCTGTCCATCGCCGGCTGCCTCAGCGTGCTGACGCTGCATCAGACGCCCGCCCAGATCCTCAGCAAGATCCGCGACATCTGTCAGGAGAGCTTCGATGTGGTGGTGCGGCGGATGAACGACAGCTGGCACAGCTTCCAGGACGCCACCGGCCGGCCCCGGCGTCTGCTCCCCTGGCACACCAAGGTGACGGACTTTGCCACCCTCTACGGAGAGGCCGCCGCCAGCCACGGCGACAGCTTCCACCAGGCCTATGAGGGGGAGATTGAGCGCCTGGCTCAGGAGAACGGGGCGGGGCGTCTGTCCCTTCTGGAGTGCAGTCTCCAACTGGTGGATTTCGTCTATGACTATGTGGACGATCTGTCTCCCCGCGTGGTGTACGGGCTGATTCCGCCCTACTACCCCAATGTGTCCAACCTGTTCTTCCCCCGGCTCTCCCCGGAAATTCGGGATCTGGGGCAGACCCTGGGAGATTTTACCCGGGAGACCTTTGAGCAGGAGTATGTCTCGGAGTACTTCTTCACCGGCATCTCCGATCTGAGTTACACCAGTATAGAGGACGGCAAAGCGATTGTCAACGCTCTGGAGCGGTCTATGCCCCTGTTCGGCAGACTCTACCATATTCCCGTGGCCGATATTGAAGCTGTCTCCATGCCCTGCATCAACATCGGCCCCTGGGGCAAGGACTTCCACAAACTTACCGAGCGGGTGCTGAAGGAGGACATCTACGAGCGCACACCGCAGATTATCCAGCGGGCGATTGAGGTTGTGCTGGGAATGGCGTAGACGTGCAGAAAAGGGAACCGGACTATCCGGTTTCCTTTTGCGTTGTACAGGTGAAAACCACCATCTGGCAGAAGCTCTTTTCCCAGTGCCACGCACTTCTGCAAAGAGGCCTCCAAAGTGGAAAACTATTTGTGGGTTCCCCCTCTTAAAACATAAAACGCAATTTCAGAGCTCTCCAAGACATCCTCTGCTCTGAAAGCAAATTGATACGACAGCGTACCTTTATCAAATATGGGGTAATACTCCCTTCCGTTGAGAACTGCTGCCAGAGTAAGAATATCAGAAGGATCCTCTGTCGCTGACTCGCCCAGGCTTCCTGAAATAGATACAATTCTCTGATCCTGGGCCTGTAGCTGCAGATCTGCTATATCAACGTCCAATAGAATCTTTTCCGCAAACGGTGCTCCTGTTTCTGCGGTGTTGTTTTGCAGCCTATCTAAGGTGTAGTAACGTTTCTCTGCTTTATAACCGTCCCAATCACTTAGCTGCAACACGCGTTCCACCGCTTCATAAATTACAATGTCCGGTTGAAATAATGAAATGTAGTACTCAATATTCGGCATGTTCAAGCTATGCAGCAGCATCAGTTCAGAGCAATGATTTACATAGTATTTATCAGATGCCTCAAAATAAGAATCACCAAAAATCAGAACCTTCGGCGCTCCATTCTGTAAAGCAGTTTCATTTTTATAGTAGAACCGATAATAATTTGGCACGATTAGCGTTATCTGATCGAAAATTTCACGATCTCGTACAGCATCTGTGTGAATCAATGTATGGCAAGGGACCATCTCATCTATTTCAAAGTGTGACATGGGAAGTGACTGCATTTGCGTTTGCGATACCTCAAATTCCTCCCATTTCAATTCCCCCATCTCCGGAAATCTTTCATTTAAATAGTGGATGATCTGCTGCTGCCCATAAAATGTTCCTGTTGCATTCCAGTGTCCCGCATCATATTTTACGTTATACAGTTGATGCTCGTTTTTTAATGATAAAAACAGTTCTTTTGGGCTGAGATACGGTACCTCCTTTTTTTCCAACTGCTGAATAATCAGTTCTGAACGATTAGGCTGATCTTTGATATTGTACCCGTCTGGGAAATATTCCGGGTAAATGGTTTCCTTATTAGGACACAAATAGAACAGAAATTCGGCATCCATGTTTTGACAGAATTGCTCCAAACTTTTGAGGTAATCCGTATAGCTTTCGATGTATGTTGCATCCGCATCCAGGTGTTGATAGGTGACTAAATCCCATGGCGACATGATATACTCGCCTTTCCCATACACGTAAGATGGATGTACCAGCTTATGAAACGCAATATCGCAAAATTTTTGATATATCGTAATCATCTCGGTGCGAAAGCCTACCCGGTCCGATACATATCCCTCCACGCCGCTGCGGAAACCATTTATTTGAAGGGCGGGAAATTCCTTTAAATTCCGGTTATCAAATTCCGACACCTGGTTTGGCTTTAAATTAGTAGTCAGCATTGGAACCACCAGGAGCATGGCTGATACCGCCAGAAATAAGATTTTGCTGATTCTTTTCACATGACTTCCTCCTAAAAACGGAAATAGATAAACGGACTGTAATTCCCATTGACAATCATGCACATACAGCCAAATAGAAGCAGCCATAACCCTGCCATTTTTGGGTACACAAAGAACTGGGTGTCCGGAATTTCCAGACGCTTGGCGATACGGCCAGGAAGACCAAGGCTTACCACTATAGCGACAGTCAGTGTAAATAGTATTTGCTTATTTAAGTAGTATGCCAATCCAAATTGGCGGAATCCTTCCGGACAAATTCCGACCATGGCCTGAAGATAAGCAATAGCATAGTGCAGGCTGCTGCTCCGGAACAAAACCCATCCCAGCACGACTACTAAAGCTGTATAAATCCACCGCACCCCTTTTGGTATGGATAACACAAGGCCTCGGCGTTTTCCAATCCGCTCTGCAATCAGGAAAAATCCGTGCCACAATCCCCAAAACAGGAATGTAAATGCGGCGCCATGCCAAAGGCCGGTACAGAGAAAGACAATAAGCAGATTTACATACACATTTCCACGCCGGTTTCCACCGAGCGGGATATAGAGATAATCCCGGAACCAGCTGCTGAGCGAGATATGCCATCTGCGCCAAAATTCTGTTACGGAAGATGAGATATACGGCAAATTAAAGTTTTCCTGGAAATGGAAACCAAATATACGTCCGATTCCTATTGCCATATCGGAATAACCGGAAAAATCAAAATAGATCTGAAATGTATAACAGATTGCCCCCAGCCAGGCGGTTGCCGGTTCCAATTGGCTGACCGGCAGTGAGAAGATCGGATCTGCGACAGATGCCAAAATATCAGCTATCATGACTTTTTTTGCTAAGCCGATGATAAAACGCTTTGTCCCCTCAACAATATCATTTAAAGAGCTCTCGCGTTCCTTGATTTCATGATAGATATCCGTATAACGTACGATTGGTCCCGCAATTAGCTGTGGGAACAGGGAGATGTACAGCGCAATATAAAAAGGATTTTTCTGTACCGGAACCTCTCCGCGGTATACGTCAATCACATAGGAGAGCCCCTGAAACGTAAAAAACGACAAGCCAATCGGCAATGCGATTGACAGCGTCGGAAGGGGTTCCCATACCGTGATCTTCTGCATAATACGATTTACAATGCTGATGCTGAAGTTCATGTATTTGTAAAAGAATAAAAAACCGATATTTGCCAATATGTTGAGAATAAGAATGACTTTTGCCCAGACGGTTTTACGCAGCAGACACACACCAAGTCCGGATACATAATTGATAGCAATGGAAAAAAGGAGGAGGAAGATAAATTTTGGTTCTCCCCAGGTGTAAAAGGCCAGGCTGAAGAGCAATAAAGTGGCATTTCGGAGTTCTTTCCGGATAATAAAGTAGCATAAAAGGACAGCAGGAAAGAAATAAAATAAAAAAAGCACGCTGGAGAAAACCAATTCGTATCAGCTCCTTATTTACAGACAATTGATGTCCAACAGTGGGGAAGATCCGTAAAGACGTAATGTAGGATAAACAAAAGGTATCAGGATGATAGTTTTTATGCTTTAAGTGTTGATTGACAGTAAAGTACACTTTTTTGAAGCTAAGCAAGTCATTCAAATACAATTAAAAAAGTGTTGCAAAAATGTACATTTCATGCTATTATTGGCCTTGGAAAATTGAGAAAGTATATTTCAAAAAAGTGTGCATTTCTGTAAGATATTTCAGTAATAAAAGCAGAAAATACGGAAGCCGCTTGATGCAGAGGATGGTACTGCATCAAGCGGCTTTTATTGGTTGAGGAAGCCATCATACAATCAGTGAAGGCATTCAGCAAAAAAATTTTTAGCTTTAAGCATCACAAGAAATGGACTGCCAACAAAAGTTCCCGACAGTGTGGCCTGAGACATTTGCCGGCAGCAGGATAAAGTCACTCCAGGCCATCAGCTTACTGGCGGCTATGATTATGGCAAGGAGAAATTGACAGTTAAAGAAGATAGTGCGGAGGGATATTGGGTTTCTCCGGCTATGCTGCGGAGGCTGGCTTTCAACGGGACGGAACCCTTTTTATTGCCTGTGGGAGCGGTCCTCCAAGGAGCTCAATGTCCCATCGTATCGCTTGCGCCAGCGGTAGATATGCTGCTGGTTGGTATGGTAGCGGATGGCCGCCTTTGTGACACCGTGTTTCTCTGTATACAAAATTAGGGATTGCCTATACCGGGCTGTTTGTGTTATCTTATCCATAGCGAATAGGGGTCGCCTGCCTCTCGGTTTCGTCTCAGCAACTTTACCGTACCACAGGCCGCTCCTATTCGCAACTCTTTTCTTTATTTGTCACTCTTCGTTGTATCACCTACAGACGATGTTTGCGACGGGATAGACCTCCCTCAAAAAGGGAGTGTCCAAAAGAAGAGTTAAAGGAAATCGAAGAAGGAAAAGGGCACAGCGGTCCCCGGATGGCAGGAACGGTAGCGATCTTTCTGGAGTCCAAAACGGTTATAGGCCTGAACAAAAACAGCAAGAACAGCCTGGAGATTCTCCAGCTTCCTCGGAAAACACCTGCTCCGCCGGGCCAGTGTTGGGATATAATGGCGCAAATCAGCGTTGACACCTTCCACCGTGAAGG
>CANDEH010000021.1 GCA_947383645.1 uncultured Clostridia bacterium
CCCTCTTGGGTTCCTTTCACACTATCCTCCTTACCGCCAGCCGGCTCTGCCGGCTTCTTTGACGGTCTGCAAAGATACTCAGCATAGTCTCGCGCCCGCAGGTGCGAAATAAAGTGAACTCATTTTTCCGGAAACTGCATTTCCAAAAAGACACCTCTTGCCCTGCGCAGTACACGCAGAGGCGCGGCACATCCGTAAGAGACAGAGCCGCTGAGGCTGTGCTCTTGCGAGCGTCAGCAAGTGCGCAGAGAGGTCCGCAATCCCCCTCACTCAAAACGGGCAGACCGATGGCTGTTGTCATCGGGCTGCCCGTTTTAAACAAAATAATACCCCGCCTGGGCCGTGCGCGCCTCGTTATAACCTGCACATAGTGAGCAGGTGGGTTGCCTCCAGCCAGCTTTACTGCTTCCAACTTCCAACCGCAAAAGTGGCAGTCGGGAGGCCTGCAAACCACAGGCTGAGGACGGCATCCCATATAACGAAATGTGGGTTAAAAAAAGACGCGTCACGAACCCGGCAGGGTATTTGCGCTATCGCGCTCGTTTGAAGACCGCTTCGCTGGGTCTTCAAACGAAAGGGGTTGCGGTTCGCTCCGCGCACTCGCTAACGCTCGCACACTGCGCAAACCGAGAGATATTTTTTCTGAAAACGCGGTTTCCAGAAAAAATAATTTTAGTTTATTTGCGGCGCACGGGCCGCAAACTCCCCCGAGAGGCTCTTTGCGGCTGATGCCGCAAAGTCGGCGGGGGTGTGGGGGCGGGGTTAGTATGGGAACTTTTATGGACAAATATCGTCGGAATGGGACAGGGGAGAATTTTCCGCTGCTACTCCTCGTCCTCGAAGAGCTGCTCCATGAAGAGATCGTAGACCTCCTCCGCCTCCGCGTCGCTGTCCAGGGTGGAGAGGAGCTCCTCCCCGTTCTCCACGATGGTCTTGAGGATAATCAGGCCGTACTCCTCGCTCTCCTCGTCGGCGCCCTCCTCCACAGCGGGGAAGAAGGCCGTGTAGGTCTGCCCCCGGTGCTCCAGGGAGGCCACAAACTCCAGCTCGATATCGTTGCCGTCCTCATCGGTGATGGTGACGAAATCGGGACCGTACTCCTCGCTCATAGACCGCTCCTTTCATCTGTTGTCTCTATTGTAGCGCGATTTTCAGAAAAATGCAAGAGGGGGACGGGCAGAAAAATGCAAGTTCTCCGGCTGCGGCAGCGGTTTTTTCCCTCGGAGGGAAATATGGTTCCCCCCAGGGAAAATACCCCTTTTCAAGCGGGAGCAAACGTGGTATACTAATAAAATACATGGCGTGATTCATGTCGCCCCTCCCGCCTTTTTCAGAGGGGCCAGTGTTTTGGACGGGAACCCATCTCAAGGAAAAGGAGGTGTTCCGTTATGGAAAATAGCAGCAGCTCCCCCCACGGCGCCGACCGCGGCAGCGCCGGGCGCCGGGTGGAGGAGAGCGCCGCGCCCCAGCGGAAACGGAGCACTAAACGAAAGAAGAAAAAACGGAGCATAGGCCGCATCATCGGCATGGTCTTCAAGGTTCTGGCCACTCTGTGCCTGATCGGCGTACTGACAGTGGGCATCTTCGCCTGGATCTTTATGAAGTACGTGGAGACCACGCTGGCCCCGGAGCTGGCGGTGAATCTGGAGGCCTTCACCATGAACCAGACCTCCATCGTCTACTACCAGGACAAGGAGACCGGGCAGTGGCTGGAGCTCCAGTACCTCTACGGCAAGGAGAACCGCATCTGGCTGGACTACACGGATATCCCCAAGTACGCCAAGGAGGCCACCATCGCCATTGAGGACAAGCGGTTTGAGACCCACCACGGCGTGGACTGGAAGCGCACCGGCGGCGCGGTCATCAACATGTTCTTCGGCATGCGCAACACCTTCGGCGGCTCCACCATCACCCAGCAGGTAATCAAGAACGTCACCGAGTACGACCAGGCCACGGTGAAGCGGAAGGTGACGGAGATTTTCCGCGCTCTTGCTCTGGAGCAGAACTACTCCAAAGAGGACATCATGGAGAACTACCTGAACAAGGTCTACTTCGGCAGCAAGGCCTACGGCATCGGCGCGGCGGCCAAGACCTACTTCAACAAGGATATCTCCGAGCTGTCCCTGGCCCAGATCGCCAGTATTGTGGCTATCACCAACAACCCCTCCATCTACAATCCGCTGTTCAAAAATGTCATTCCCCACGACACCAAGCAGGTGGACGCCAACGGTGATCCCATCTATGAGGACTGGACCACGGTGCAGTGGAACAAAAACCGGCAGGAGACCATCCTCTGGGAGATGCTCGACCAGGGGAAAATCAGTCAGGCGGAGTACGACCAGGCCATGGCTGAAAAGCTGATCTTCTACGGCACCCCCGAGTACGAGGCCATGTACGGCCCCACTCCCGAGGAGGGAGAGGGCGAAGAGGGCGGCGAGGAGAGCGACGAGCCGGATATGCCCGCCGGGTCCAAGGGCAGCAAGTACTGGTCCTGGTTTGTGGAGCAGGTCTTCAACGACGTGAAGCAGGATCTGATGGCCAAGTACCACTACTCCGAGGACACCGCCGTGCAGATGATCTACAACGCCGGCTACAAGATCTACGCCACCATCGACCCGGATATCCAGGAGATTGTGGACAGCGTGTACACCGACGAGACGAATCTGGACAAGACCAACGCCAAGGGGGACCGGCTCCAGTCGGGCATCACCATCATCGACCCCTACACCGGCCACGTGGTGGCCACCTCGGGCCTCATCGGGCAGAAGGAGGGCAACCGGCTCCAGAGCTACGCCATGACCCGGCGGCCCTGCGGCTCCGCCTTCAAGCCGGTGTCCGTCTACGCCCCGGCCATTGAGAACGGCACCATCACCATGGCCAACGTCTACGACGACTACCCCCTGAAGCTCAACGACCGGCAGACCGGCGGCTACCCCAAGAACTCCCCCACCCGCTACCGGGGCCTCGTCACTGTCAGCACGGCGGTGCGCTACTCCTGCAACACCGTGGCCATCCGGGTGCTCAACGAGCTGGGCTACGCCGCCTCCTACGAGTTTCTGACCACCAACCTGGGCTTCACCACCCTGGTGCCCGCGGACCTGGGGGAGGCCCCCCTGGCCATGGGCGGCCTCACCTACGGCGTGAACACCCGGGAGATGGCGGCGGCCTTCTCCGCCTTCGCCAACGACGGCAAGTACAGCGTCCCCGTCACCTACACCAAGGTGGAGGACGCCAACGGCCAGGTGATTCTGGACAACACCGACAACCCGGACCTGTCCTGGGTGGCCATGAAGGAGACCACCGCCTATCAGATGAACGTACTGCTCAAGCAGGTGGTAAACGCCGGTACCGGCACCGAGGCCCGGATCAGCAACATGGCTGTGGCGGGCAAGACCGGTACCACCTCCGACCTCTTTGACCGGTACTTTGTGGGCTACACCCCCTACTACTGCGCCGCGGTGTGGGTGGGCTACGGCTACAACACCACGGTGAGCTGGAACGGCAACCCGGCGGCCCAGATGTGGCAGAAGGTGATGAGCCGGGTCCACGAGGGGCTGGAGAACAAGGACTTCAACACCCCCGCCGGAGGCATCGGCAGCATGACAATCTGCACCCAGAGCGGCCTGCGGGCGGGGGCGGGCTGTCCCACGGAGACGGTAAAGATGGTCAGCGGCACCGGCCCCACCGCCACCTGCGAGCTCCACCAGACCATCGAGATCTGTACCGTCAGCGGGAAGCTGGCCAGCGAGATGTGCCCCGAGGACTGCCGGGAGAGCCGCACCTACGTGGACTTCGAGCGGGAGAACCTGGTCATCCCCGACGGCACCACCACCACCGATCCCATCACCGGGGAGGTCACCATCAACGGCACGCCCATTCTGGCCGAGGACAACGACAAGCTGCTCCAGAGCGCCATCGCCCTGGGCCCCTGCGACGTGCACACCACGCCCCTGGACCCCTACGACCCCAGCAACTTCCCCTACGACCCCACAGACCCCAACAGCCCCTGGTATGATCCCACCTATGATCCCAACAGTCCGGAGTATGATCCCACCAAGCCGCCCCCGACTGTTCCGGATCCCGTGGACCCGGAGGACCCCACGGATCCCACCGAGCCCACGGACCCGGAGGACCCTGACGAGGGGGACACGCCCGACGAGGGCGGCAGCGGCCTGCCCGGGTGGCTGGATACCCTGTTGAATTGAGACAGCCCCCTGCCGCCCCGGTATCCCGCCTTAAAAGCTCCCAAAGGAATTCCGTGCAAAAAAGCACCGGTCCGACAGCAAAATCGGACCGGTGTTTTTTCTGTGCATCGCCGGGGAGCAGGCAAACTGCGGCGCGTGATGCTCCCGTCCTGCCGCGCCGGCGGGGGCAAGGTTCCGGCGGGCCCCATCCTCAACCCTGCCCGGCCAGAATCTCCTGGTAATCCCTCCAGTTTTCCTCCAGCAGCTTGGGCGTATCCAGCCCGTAGGGACACTTGCCGGCGCACTGGCCGCAGTGGAGGCAGGTCTCAATCTTCCTCATCTTCTCCTGCCACTCCGCCGTCAGCCAGGCGGCCGCCGGGGCCCGGCGGAGCATCAGGGACATCCGGGCGCACTGGTTGATCTCGATGCCCTGGGGGCAGGGCATACAGTACCCGCAGCCCCGGCAGAACTCGCCGCAGAGCTCGGCGCGGTCTCGCTCAATGGCGGCCTGGCGCTCCGCGGTCAGCGCGGCGGGCTCCTTGATGCAGGCGAGGAACTGCTCCAGCTCCCACTGGTGCTGGATGCCCCAGATGGGCACCACGTCGGGGATGGTGTCCATGTAGGCGGCGGCGGTGAAGCCGTCCCGGATCAGGCCCCCGGCCAGGGCCTTCATGGCGATGAAGCCCATACCGGCCCTCCGGCAGCCCTCCACCAGGGCCATCTCCTGCTCCCCGGAGAGGTAGCTGAAGGGGAACTGCAAGGTGGCGTAGAGGCCGGATTCGATGGCCTCCCGGGCCACGGCCAGGCGGTGGTTGGTGATGGAGATGTGGCGGATCTTGCCCTGGCGCTTGGCCTCCAGCGCCGCGTCGTAGAGGCCGTCCTCCCCGCCGGGCCGGGGACAGAAGGCGGGGTTGTGGAACTGATAGACGTCGATGTAGTCGGTGCCCAGAGTTTTGAGGCTGGTCTCCAGGTCCTTCCAGAAGCCCTCGGCGGTCTGGGCGCCGGTCTTGGTGGCCAGGATGATCTTGTCCCGCATGCCGGCGAAGGCGTAGCCCACCTTCTCCTCGCTGTCGGAGTAGGCCCGGGCGGTGTCGAAGTAGTTGATGCCGCCGTCGCAGGCCATGCGCAGCAGGGAGGCGGCCTCCTCCCTGCCGATGCGCTGGATGGGCAGGCAGCCGAAGCCGTTCTTCTCAATGGTGAGGCCGGTGGAGCCGAGGGTAATCTTGCGCATAGGGTGGTCCTCCTTATTTTTCTTAGAAGCTGTACCAATAGCCGAAGTATTCAGATATGCGAGGCAAAATTGTCGATGACAAGGCGAAAAATCGCAGGAATACTTTGTGTATTGCAAGATTTTTCAACACAGTCAGCGGCAATTTTGGCCGCATAGATGTGTGCTGAGGCTATTGGTACAGCTTCTTAGTGGGTGGGGCCGCGCCCCCGGCGATTTGCCGGGGGCGGTATTACCGGAGCTTTCATAGCGCTTGCAGCCGCGCTGCCGCAGGGGGAGACGGCGTGCTTACGCAGAGAAAGTATACCTCAAAAAGTTCCCCATACCGTCACCGGTTGTTATGACGGTGTCGCCATCCGCATTTTCCGCAATATCCATGACCGGATATCTGCCGTTCTTTTTCACATAGTCCTCGGGACTCTCCGCCTCGACCTCGATCAGCTCCTTTTTTGCGTGCTGCGCTCCGCCGCAGGCGTTGATATCCTCAACAAAGACCTCGTATTCGTTCATCGTGGTATCCTCCGCAACTCTCAAGAACAAGTCCTACCTGCCCATGGCGGCGGCGGACTCGTCCAGCTTGGCGATGAGGGCCCGGAATTTCTCCGCCTTCTCCCGCTCGGCGCTGACCACGGCCTCGGGGGCCTTGGCCACAAACGCCTGGTTGGAGAGCTTCTTCTCGATGATAGCGAGGCCCTTCTCCGCCTTCTCCCGCTCCCGGGCGATGCGCTGGAGCTCCTCGGCCACGTCCACCAGCTCCGCCAAGGGCATAAAGAGCCGGGCGGCGTGGGTGACCACCTCCACCAGGCCCGCCCCGGCGGGGGCGGCATCGGCCACCGTCACCTCGCTGACGGAGGCCAGGCGGCGGAAGAAGGGGGCGCCGGCGGCGAACACGTCAATCTGGGCGGTGGCGATGGTCAGCTGCACCTTCCGGGAGGGGGGCACGTTCATCTCCGAGCGGCGGCCCCGGATGGCCCGGATGGCGTCCATCACCATCTCCATGGCCTCCTCCTCGGCCCTGAAGCTGAGGGCCTCGTCGTACACCGGCCAGTCGCTGCACATCAGGAAGCCCTCCGGATGGGGCAGCGCCTGATAAATTTCCTCGGTGATGAAGGGCATGAAGGGGTGGAGGAGCTTCAAGAGCTGGATCAGCACATAGCAGAGCACCTGCTGGGCCTGCTCCCCGGCGGCCTGGTCCCCGCCCTGGAGGCGGGACTTGGTCAGCTCGATATACCAGTCGCAGTAGGTGTCCCACAGGAAGTCGTAGACCTTGGCACTGGCCACCCCCAGCTCGTAGGCCTCCATGTTGTCGGTGACCTCCTTCACCAGGGTGTTCAGCTTCGAGAGGACCCACTTGTCCTCCAGCTCCAGGTCCTTCTGCAGCTCCACCTTGTCGATGGTCAGGTTCATCAGCACGAAGCGGCTGGCGTTCCAGACCTTGTTGGCGAAGTTGCGCATGGCCTCGCAGCGCTCGGTGTAAAAGCGCATGTCGTTGCCGGGGCTGTTGCCGGTGATGAGGTTGAAGCGCAGGGCGTCGGCGCCGTAGCGCTCCGCCATCTCCAGGGGGTCGATGCCGTTGCCCAGGGACTTCGACATCTTCCGACCCTTGTCGTCCCGGACCAGGCCGTGGATGAGCACCTTCTCAAAGGGGTACTTCTTCATCTGCTCGCAGCCGGAGAAGATCATCCGGGCCACCCAGAAGAAGATGATGTCGTAGCCGGTGACCAGAACGCTGGTGGGGTAGAAATAGTCCAGCTCCGGCGTCTTTTCCGGCCAGCCCAAGGTGGAGAAGGGCCAGAGGGCGCTGGAGAACCAGGTGTCCAGCACGTCGGGGTCCCGCTCAATATTCTTACTTCCGCACTTCTCGCAGCAGTCGGGATCGGTACGACTGACGGTCAGGTGTCCGCAGTCCGCGCAGGTCCAGGCGGGGATCTGGTGGCCCCACCAGAGCTGACGGGAGATACACCAGTCGTGGACGTTCTCCATCCAGTTGGTGTAGGTCTTGGCGAAGCGGTCAGGGACGAACTGCACCTCCCCGTCGTTGACCACCCGGAGGGCCTCCTTGGCCAGGGGCTGCATCTTCACAAACCACTGGGCGGAGATCAGGGGCTCCACGTCGCTGTGGCAGCGGTAGCAGGTGCCCACGTTGTGGCTGTAGGGCTCGATCTTCTCCATGAGCCCCAGGGCCTCCAAATCCGCCACCACGGCCTTCCGGGCCTCGTAGCGGTCCATGCCGCAGTATTTGCCGCCGTTGGCGTTGACGATGCCGTTGTCGTCCAGCACCCGGATGGTCTCTAAATGGTGCCGCAGACCCACCTCGAAGTCGTTGGGGTCGTGGGCGGGGGTCATCTTCACGCAGCCGGTGCCGAAATCCATCTCCACGTACTCGTCGGCCACAATGGGGATCTCCCGGTCCATGAGGGGCAGGATGCAGGTCTTGCCCACCAGGTGCTTATAGCGCTCGTCGTCGGGGTGCACCGCCACGCCGGTGTCGCCCATCATGGTCTCCGGCCGGGTGGTGGCCACCACCAGGTAGCCGCTGCCGTCGGAGAGGGGATAGCGCATGTGCCAGAGGTGGCCGGGCTTGTCCTGATACTCCACCTCCGCGTCGCTCAACGCGGTGACGCAGTGGGGGCACCAGTTGATGATCCGGCTGCCCTTATAGATGAGGCCCTTCTCGTAGAGGTTCACAAACACCTCCCGGACGGCCTTGCTGAGCCCCTCGTCCATGGTGAACCGGGCCCGGTCCCAGTCGCAGGAGATCCCCAGCTTCTTCTGCTGGGCCACAATCCGGGCGCCGTACTTGTGCTTCCAGTCCCAGACCCGCTCCAAAAACTTCTCCCGGCCCAAATCGTAGCGGGTGAGGCCCTCCTTCTCCCGCAGCTCCTCCTCCACCTTCACCTGTGTGGCGATACCCGCGTGGTCCGTGCCGGGGAGGTACAGCGCCTCATAGCCCTGCATCCGCTTGTAGCGGATCAGCATGTCCTGGAGGGAGTCGTCCATGGCGTGCCCCATGTGGAGCTGGCCGGTGACGTTGGGGGGCGGCATCACAATGGTGAAGGGCTTCTTTTGGGGGTTGGGCGCGGCCTGGAAGCAGCCGGCCTCCATCCACGCCTGGTAGATTTTCCCCTCCACCTCCCGGGGCTCGTAGACCTTGGGCAGTTCTTTTTTCATCGTCATAGTGTTTTGTCTCCTACTCTTTTCTATGGGGTAAATTTTCCTTATTTTACGTCAATAGGGCCGGTTTTCCCGTATATACGTCCGAAACTTCTGGGGAATCTGGAAGTCGTACCACCGCTTGGACTCCCGCCGCAGCAGGGCGCGGAAGTCCTCCAGACTGCCCTCCTGCAAAAAGGACTTGGGCACCACGATGTCCACCATCTTGTACCCGGTGATGTGAAAGACCTCCTCGCACTCCGACACTGTGCGGAACCGCTTGTAGGGGGTCTTCTCCTCCAGCTTGCCGCAGGTCATCCGGTACTCCCCATCGGCGAAGGTGAGGGTAATGGGGTCCGCCATGTCCAGGTCCTTGGCGAAGTATTTACCGGCGTCGATATATTTAACCCGGTCTTTGTTCCGCTGCTTGAGCTGGCGCATGGTGAAGTACCCGCTGGCCACGGCGTACTGGTTGGCGATAATCAGCAGACAGATGAGCCCCATGAGAGCCGCGTTGTGCCAGTCCCCGCCGGGGATCAAAACAATAAATCCCATGCCGAACAGGATCAAAAAGAAGATCCCGAAGCCCAAATTGTTCCGCCGGTCCCGGAGGTAGCTGAGTACGATGGCGTAGTCCCCGTACCCGTCGAACACCCCCAGGGGGCCGGTAAAGACGAAGCGCTCCTCCACGCACCCACCATCCTTTCTGTGTGCCGTCTTGCGAAATCAAGCGGTAAAACAAACGAATTTTTCGATAAGAAGTGCAGTAATGTTACCGTGCGGGAATTTTAGAATAACAGAAGGTCAAAGAGCGAAATTAAAGTTCTTTTTGGATACTTTTTCTTTCAAGAAAAAGTATCAGAGGTATTTCTGCAATCCGGCGGGCACCTGGTGGACGAACCAGCCGTCAACCAGGGGCTCCAGCCACTGCCGGAACTCCACCTCGCCGCCCCGGGTGAGGAAGCTCTTGGGCAGGGTGAAGCCCCGGCCCTCCTCCCCCACAATCCAGTAGACCTCCTCACACTCCAGAACCGTGTGGAGCTCCTCGCAGCGGTAGACTGCCGGCGGCGCGCCCTGGCGGAGGACGATCTGAAACTGACCGTCGGAAAAGGTGACCCGCACCGGGCCGCTCTGAGCGTCCACCAGATAGTGCCCCTGGGAGCGAAGGCGCTCCCGGTCCCGGCGGCACCGCTTCAGGCTGCGGACGGCCTCCCAGCCGGTGTACTGGTCCCAGACCTTCCACAGCAGCAGCAGGCACACCGCCAGCAGGGGCAGGGCGTGGAGCGCATCGTGAAAGCAGATGAAGATGACCAGGGCCAGCAGGAACAGCACCAGGAACGCGGTCCCCAGGATCAGGTTGCCCCGCCGGTCCTGAAGGTAGGAGAGGACGATGGCGTAGTCCGCCGCCGCATCGAACTCCCGGCGGGGTCCCTCGAAGATAAACCGCTTGGCCATCAGGACCCACCGTCCTTTCCCGGGGCGACGCGCTCCACCGGCCTGCCGGTGACCCGGGTGAGGAAGGGGGCGAAGGCGGCGGGGTCCCCCTGGGTAAAGTCGGCATATTTCAGCACATAGGAGTAGTGATTGCTGAGGAACAGAAAGTAGTAGGCGCCGTCGGTGACCAGGTCCCCCAAGACGCTGTAGCTGTATTTTGCCTCGCTCACCGGGGTCTGATAGGAGAAGTCCTCCGCCGTGAAGCGGAACACGGTCTCCTGCCCCTTGTCCGGCCAGCTGTTCCAGATGGTCCTGGTGAGCTTCTCCCGGCGCTTTCGCAGCCGCCGGCCCTCCAGCAGCAGGGAGAGGCCGGTGCAGAGGAACAGTCCCGCGCCCAGCACCGGCAAAAAGCGCTCCCAGGTGTAGCCCCGGCCGCCGCGGAGGTGGTGAAAGAAGTCCAGCAGGAACAGCACGACCCCCGCCGTCCCCAGGGCGGTGAAGATACCGCCGATGACCTTGACCAGCAGGCGATGGAGCTTCCGGTTTTTGACCGTCCGGTACTGGGTGACGGCCACCAGGGCCGCCACAGTCTCCTCGGTATAGGTGGTGCGCACGGTGAACTCCATTCCGATCCCCCTCTCCCGGCGGCAAATTTGACCGCGTGATTACGAAAACTTCCAGAGGTTCAGCCCGATCTCCTCATCGAAGGAGCGGTCCACGCTCCCCGGCAGGACGGTGACCACCATCTCGCAGGTGGCGCTGACCACCGCCCGGCTCAGATGGCCGCCCACCACCCTGCCGTCGTAGCGCCGGGCGCTCATGTGCAGGTGGCAGTAGAACCGGCCGTCCATGGTGTCGATGGTGCCGGTGAGGGAGACGATCTCGTGGTCGCCGGTGTAGTTCTCGGAGAGGTATCGCTTGTCGCCGGTGTGGTAGAGGCCCACGGTGAAGTCGTTCACGGCCCCCAGGGCCTGGACGCTGGCCAGACGCACCCCCTCCGCCTGGGCGAAGCGGCGGACCTGCTCCACGATCTCCTCCCCCCGGTCGATGCGGAGCAGGCAGGTGCTGCCGAATTTGCGGTACTCCATAAAAAGTCTCCTCCCCTGCGGGTCATTTGATTCGCTGTACGGCGAGGCCGGTTTTTTCGGTCAGGAAGGTCCGGAACGCCTCGGGATTCCCCTCGGTGAAGCCGGATTTGCGGTAGACCTGGCCGTGCCGCCGGCCCAGGAGGAGCAGGAAGTAGTCCTCCGTCTCGCAGACCGCCTGAATCTGCTCGTAGTGCCAGGTGCTCTCCGACACCGGCGTGGTGTGGCGGTAGCCGTCCTCCGTGAAGCGGGCGGTGAGGCGCCGGGTGTCCGGCAGGACCATCCGCAGGCCCAGGGCGCCGTTGAGCCGGTCCTCGCACAGCAGCGTGCCCAGCATCACCAGACCCACCAGCAGGTTCAGCCAGGGGACCTCGCCGCCCAGCAGCAGGAGCAGGGTCAGCAGGAGATCCAGAACCAGCACTGTCCAGCCGAAGATGTGTATGGCGACGCTCCGCCGCCGGCCCAAAGTTTTGCGCGCCGCCCGGGAGAGGGCGGCCATCGCCCGCCGGTCCACGGTGGTCTCTATGGTGAATGACATCCTGAGCCCCTCCCCAAAACGAAAAACGCCCTGAGCAAGCTGCTCAGGGCGAAGAAGTCTCTCCGCGGTACCACCTGAATTTCCCATAGCGGGACACTCGCGCTCCCGGTAACGGGGGAGGGACCGCCGGCGTCTACTGGGGCGCAAACCCGTTGGGGCCGGAGCTCAGGAGGGACTTCCCCGAAACCGCCGCGCGGGGCCTTGCACCGACCGGCCTCTCTCTTGAGCGCAGGGGGATGGGTACTTGTCTCCATCGTCGCTGTTTTCCCCATTATAGCTTTTGCCGGCCCCTTTGTCAAGGCCCGCCGGCGGGGTTTGTGCCGCCGGAGCGGCCCATTTCCCCGGCGTTTTGGCGCGGAGGAGGCAAAACCGGAGCCGCCGGTCAGTCCGGCGGCTCCGGGCGCTGTTCTCTCTCCCCTACTTCACCTCGCCGAAGAACTGCGAGCAGTAGATCGTGCCGTCGCTGCCCCGGTAGTAGCCGATGCCCACGTGGGTAAAGCGCTCATACAGGACGCTGCTCATCATGGTGGCGTTGGTTTGCCACACATTGCGCATGGCCTCCGGCGCGGCGCAGTTCCAGAAGGTGTTCTCCCCCCGGTAGCCGATGCCGGTGATGCCCAGCTCCGTGAGCACGGTATCGTACCGGGTGCCGTCGGGCCGGGTGGTACCCCGGAGGGAGGCCGTCTCCTCCGCCCGGATCTGGGCCGCCCGGTTCAGCTCGCTGCTCTCCTGGAGGGCGCCGAGGCCCCGGGCCGCCCGGTCCTGGTTGATGAGCCGGATCACCTCCGCGCGGAAGGCCGCCAGACTGTCCCCCGGCGGCGTGGTGGGCTGGGTGGGCGTAGTGGGCCGGCCGGACCCCCCGGACTGGTCCGGGGTGATGAACAGCTGCGCCCAGTAGGGGGCGGCGTAGCCCACGCCGATCTGGGTGTAGTTGCCCAGAATATTGGCCCGGTGGCCGGAGGAGTTCATCCAGCCCTGGACCACCTGCTCCGGGGTGGAGTAGCCCGCGGCGATGTTCTCCGCGGCGGAGGTGAAGCGGATGCCGAAGCTCCGCAGCATGTCGCCGGGTGCGCCGTAGGTGGGGCTGGTGTGGCTGAAGTAGTCCTTGTCCACCATGTCCTGAGCCTTCCGCTGGGCCGCCTGCTGGAGCTCCGCCGTCATGGTCAGGGGCTGAAGCCCCTCCTTACCCCGCTCGATGTTCACCAGGCGCACCACCTCCTCGGCAAACGCCTGGGGGGAGGGCTTCTCGGGTTTCTCCGGCGCATCCGGCTGATCGGGCGTGTCCGGATTCTCGGGCGTCTCGGGATTGGGGATCTCCGGCTGGGTGGGTTTCTCGGTCTGCGTGGGGATCTCCGGCTGGGAGGGCTTCTCCGTCTCCTGCTGCTGGGGGGCGCGGTCCAGGTACTGGATGGCCCGGGAGAGGAGGGTGCAGCCCTGGGCCCGGTTCATGGCGCTTCCGCCGCCGAAGCCGCCGTCCTCCATGCCGTTGATGAGCCCCGCGGCGTAGCAGGCGGAGACGGCGGTGCGGTAGGTGGGGGGCACCTGGGACCAGTCGGCGATGCGGCTGCGGGCCTGGGCCATGTCGTCGGCGTCAGGGAGGGCGGCCCCCTTGTCCCGCAGGACGTTGTAGAGCATCTGGGCCATGTCGTAGCGGCTGATGGGCCGCTGGACGCTGGCGGCGAAGCTGCTGCCCAGGGTGGTGCCGCTCAGAATATCGTGGTCCTCCATCATATCGGTGTAGAGCCTGTACCAGGGGGAGGTGGAGGAGGCGGCACTGGCGCCATAGAAGGCCCGGGCCAGGAAGGTGCAGAAGTGGGCGTTGGTCATCTGGCCCGAGGGCTGAAAGGTGCCGTCGCCATTGCCCACGGCCAGACCGCTGTCCACCGCCTCCCTGATGGCGGCATAGGCCCAGTGGGTGGCGGGCACATCGGTAAACAGGGCGGAGCCGCCGGTGCCGGGCTTGCCGGTATTGCCGGTGTTGCCGGTGCTGCCAGTGTTGCCGGTATTGCCGGTGTTGCCGGTATTGCCCGGCGTACTGGTGCTGGGCCTGCCGCCGGCCTGCCTGGCGGTGACGCCGCTGTCGCTGAGGGTGTAGAAGGTGGGAGCCGTCTTGTCGATGGAGCGGCCGGCGGCGTACCAGACCACATTGCCGCGGTAGAGGATGGGCTGGCAGTCGGAGAGGGGGATGTCCGGCAGGGTGCGGACGGTCCCCACGGACCCGTCGGCGCGGTAGGGGGCGTAGCAGAGCCCCTGACTCTCGTTGGAGCCGTTGATCTGGTTCCAGAGGACATAGCCGCCGTCCAGACCTGTGGGCACCAGCATGGGGTTGCCGGCGTGACAGCCGGTGCCGGTGTAGGCGGTGATGGTCTGCACCCGAAGGTCGTTCTGGGGACTGGAGGCGGCATTGGGCCTCAGGGTGTCGAAGTCACTCTTGGCGATGTAGCCAATCTTCACCTGCTTGGGCTCCCCCACCGGGAGGATCTGCTTGGGGGAGGAGGGGAGGGCCTGGGAGAAGGCGATCAGGTAGCCGCTTTCCGTCTCCGCCAGGCCGCCCAGGGTGGCGTAGGTGTAGTTGTTGCCGGTCTCCCCGGGGAAGGTGTCGGTGGTTACGCTGCCCAGGTCGTAGCGCTCCGTCTCCAGGGTGGTCTCCCCGGCCCGGCCCTTCCACAGGCGCAGGGCCATACACCGGGGGTAGGCGTCGCCGTGGTCGGCGGTGACGATATTCCCCAGGCTGTCGGCAAGAATGAACTGGTTGAAGGAGTGGGAGGTATAGTCCCAGTAGCCGCCGATGCCGCTGAGGACCTCGGTGACGGCCATATCCCGCTGCCGGAGGGTCACGTGCATGTTGGCCTGGTGGTTCAGCCCGTCGGAGAGCTTGTACATGGTGTGGCAGGTGTGGATGTAGAGCACCCCGTCCGCCTCCGCCATCCGGGCGGTGCCGAAGCTGAAGGGGGTGAGGGTGTTGGCCCCGTAGACGCTGGCCGAATCCAGGCGGTTCCAGCTCTTGTCGTACCTGACAATCCGCAGAACCTCGGCGCTGTCGGTCTCGGCGGAGTTGGTCTGGCCGAAGAGGAGAAAGTTAAAGTCCGCCTCGGCTAAGAACCCGCCCCAGAGGGGCAGCTCCACGGGCAGCGTCCGGCTGGAGAGGAGGGCGAAGTCGCTGCTGTAGTCCTCCGCCACCACCTGCTTGTCGATCAGCTCCACCCGGGTGAGCCCCCCGGCGCTGTTCTCGCAGAGGTAGGACTGGATGGGATGGTAGGCGTTGCCGCTGTAGTTCCCCCGGAGCTGGTTCCGGGAGCTGGCGCTCTCCGGGGCCGCCAGGGCGGCGGGGGTCAGGTCAGGGCCAGCATCAGCGCGCACAGCGCCGCCGTCAGCCGGCGGATGGGAAGGTGCTTCATGGGGTGGCCTCCTTTTTGCTCCCCCGGGGCGTGGCCGGCGGGGGGCGTGTCGTTGGAAAAAGTATACACCCCCGGAAAAGAGCGTGCAACCCCACCTTGAAATTTTTCAAAAAAACGGCGAAAAACGCGAAAATTTCCCGAAATTTGCGGTTTTTTCAGGCCGGTTTTCCACCGCTTTTTCCACATTTCTCAGTATCCGTACCGCTTCCGGTACTTCAGGAGCAGCGCCGCCGCCATCAGCACCCCCAGCAGCTCCGCCGCCGGCGTGGCCAGCCAGATGCCGGTGACATCCAGAACCAGGGGCAGCAGCTCGATGCAGGCCACGGTGAACAGGAAGGACCGGGAGAAGGCCAGCACCGCCGACACCACGCCGTTGGAGAGGGCGGTGAACATCCCGCTGGCAAACACGTTCAGCCCCAAAAACAGCAGCGCCAGGGAGCACAGGCGGTTCCCCGTCACCGCTAAAGCGTACACCGGGCTCTCCGGCCGGGTGAAGACGGCCACCAGGGCCGGCGTGGCCAGGATGGACAGGAGCGTACACACCGCGGAGGTTCCCAAAATGAAGCGCAAACTGAAGGAAATCTGCTTTTTCAGCTTCTCCCGGTTCCCCTCCCCGTGGTAGTAGGAGATCATGGGGGCCACGCCGTAGGAGTAGCCGATGAACAGGGCGCTGACGAACATCAGCACGTACATGATGATGGTGATGGCCGCCACGCCGTCCTCCCCTATGTAGCGGAGCATGGCCAGATTGAACAGCAGCGTGGTGATGCCGGAGACCAGGGAGGTGGCCAGCTCCGAGAGGCCGTTGGCGGAGGCGTGGAACAGGACGCGGCCCCGGAATACCGGCTTTTCGAAGTGGAGGAGATTGCTTTTCCGGCGGAACACCAGGAAGCCCACCACGGCGGTGATGGAGTACCCGATCCCCGTGGCCAGAGCCGCCCCCCGGATGCCCTGGTCCGCCAGAGCGATGAGGACGTAGTCCAGCACAATGTTGGTCACGCCCCCGGCTACGGTACATTTCAGCGACAGGGCGGACTTGTCCGCGGCGATGAGGTAGAGGGAGAAGTTGTACATCAGCAGAATGGGGATGGTGAAGATGAGATAGCGGCTGAGATAGTCGCGGCAGTAGGCGAAGACCCCGGCGGAGAGGTCCATGGCGGCTAAGAGATCGTCCATGAAGGCGTAGCCTAAGAGCATCATCACCGCCCCCACCACGGCGTTGGCGAGGATCAGGAGGGTGAAGTCCTGCCGGGCCTCCCGCTCTCTCCCCTCTCCCATCTTCCGCATTACCACGGCGCTGCCCCCGGTGGCCAGCATCCCGGACACCGCCGTGATGAGCCCGATGGCCGGGGCGGTGAGGTTGATGGCCGAGAGGGCGTCGGTGCCGATGAGGTTGGAGACGAAGAGGCCGTCCACCATGGTGTAGAAGGTGTTGAACACCGTCATGACGATGGTGGGAAAGGCGAAGCGCAGGATGTTCCCGCCGGTGACCGGCAGGTGGTAGGAGTCCAGTTTGTTGTCCATGGCAGGTCCTTTCTCAGTTTCGATAGTCGATGTCCTGGGCGGCTCCCAGGTCGAAAATCACCATCTCCCGGCCCTCCACGGGGCGCACGGCGGAGATGCGCCGGTTCCAGGCGGGGGCGAAGTAGTACACCCCGCTCTCCGCACACATGACGGCGGTGCAGAGGGTCTGCTCGTAGACCTCATACCCCGGGTCCGCCTTGGCCAGGCCCTCGGGGATGTCCACCGGGGCGAAGGCGCGGAACATCCGGGACACCCCGTCCAGCTCGTCGGCTCCCCGGACGGCAAACTCCTTCATAAAGGCCGTCCGCACAAAGCGGGAGGGGGAGGAGTAGTCCCCCGGCAGGCCGAAGCCGCCGCCTAACCGCTCCCCGAACTCCCGGATCTCGTGACCGGCGATGGTCTGGGGGGCCTTGGGCAGGTTGGTGACCCCCACGCAGGTTCTGAGGTTGGTCCGGTGCCACAGGTAGTCCGGGCTGTTGGTCAGCACGCCGATGGTGTTCCGGTGTATGCGGAGACCCCCGGCGTCGGGCTCCACGATGACGGCCTCCCCGGTTTGGTCGGAGAGGATATAGTGGGCGGGGAGGGGTGCGCCGATGGAGAGGTCGTCCACCAGGGCCAGCCGGTCCAGCTCCCGCACGGCCTCCGCCACGCCGGCGCACCGGCTGAGGAGCCAGGGGAGCAGGCGGCCGGGGTGGACCGCTGTTTTCCTCGGCTCCGCGCCGCCGTAGACCGCGTACTCCGGGTAGTGGAGCAGGGCCCCCATGAGGCCCGCGGTGTTTACGCCGTCCACTAAGATGGGCTGAGAAAAGCCCAGCACCGCCATGCCCGTATAGCCGTACCGGCCCAGGGGGGCGCCGGGGTCCTCCCGCATCTCCGGCGGGCAGGGGAGGTTCGCCGGGACGGCGATCACCCGGTTGGCTTTCAGATCGCCGAACTGGTCGTAGGTGCGGCCCAAGAGGTGCCTGTGGTCCAGGGTTTCCCAGGAAAAGCTGCTGCATCCGAAGTTCATATCGTTTCCTCCTGTATCTGTTCTATGTGGAAATATTTTTCTCCCGTTCCCTTGCAAACATACCTGACAGGGGGTATAATAAACCGCGTGGTTACCACGCAGTCAATGGAGAAATTGTAAATTTTCGAAAACTATTGTTGGGGAGGGACGGGCTATGGACCGTCAGACGGGGTGGCTCACCGCCGGGGTCTTTGCCGCGCTCTGCGGCACCACCAAGGAGACGCTGCGGCACTACAAGGACCTGGGGCTTCTGGCCCCGGCGGGACAGGGGGAGAACGGGTACTCCTACTACGACGCGGAGCAGTTCTACGACTTCTACGCCATCTCCATCTTCCGCCAGACCGGGACGCCCCTGACGGAGATCCGGCGGTGCCTCCGGGCGCAGAGCGCCGGGGGGACCCTCTCCCTCCTCCGGGCGCAGCAGGCGCGGCTGCGGGAGGCGCGGCTGCGGCTGGAGGAGATGGACTTCGTGCTGTCCCAGGCGGTGGCCAACCTGGAGCTGGCGGCGGAGGCGGACCGGGGGCCCCGGATTGTCTCCTTTCCGGCGGAGCATCTGCTGGCCCTGCCGGCGGGGGATCTGGAGGGGCTGATGGTCCCCGGGGAGGGGGAGGGCGACATGCTCCGGCGGGTGCTGGAGCGGTGTCAGGAGCTGTGCCGGGAGTACGGGATGCAGACGGACTACCAGCTGGGGGCCATCCACCGCGCCGGGGCGCCGGCGGGGCCGGGGACGATCACCCACCTCTACACGCGGCTGATGGAGCCCTCGGACTGCCCCTACTGTGTGGAGAAGCCGGCGGGGCGGTACCTCTGTCTCTGCTGCCGGGGACGCTGGGATCTGATGGAGGGGTACGGGGCGCTGGCGGCGTATCTGGCCAGCTCGGGGGCGGAGACGGCGGGCAGCGTCTATGCCTGTGATCTGGCCGGGTTTATTCTCAACGGCGTGGAGGAAAATGCGGCGTCTATGCTCTCGGTGCGGCTGGTGTGAGGATTGCCAAGGAGCGGGGGATATGATATGATGGGAGAAAAAGGGGGGAAGAACATGGCGAAGCGGCTGGATATTCTCTACCACTACACGGATTTTCAGGCCCTGGATGGGATTCTGCGCTGCGCCCAGCTGCGGGTGAACAACGTGCTGCGGATGAACGACTCGGCGGAGATGTGCCACTTCATGACACGGCTCTGCGCCGCCATCGCGGATCAGCTCCGGCGGGAGGGGGCGGAGGACCGGGCCCGGGAGATGGAGGTCCTCTTCGACCGGGAGGTGCGCAAGGAGTACTCCGCCTTCGCCGCCTGCTTCTCCTTCCACCGGGACGACGCGGCCCAGTGGGAGCGGTACGGCAACCGGGGGCGGGGAGTGTGCATCGCCTTCCGTCGGGAGTGTTTACAGCAGCTGGCCCAGGGGGCGCTGTCCCTTCAGGCGGTGTTCTATCTGGACGACATGGCCGGGCACCCCATGGTGGAGCGGTTCTGCCAGCTGGCCCGGTCCGGCGGGGCGCTGACGGCGGAGAACGAGGCGGTCAGGGCCGCCATGCGGGAGGCCTGGGCCTGCTCGGTGTCCTTCAAGCACCCCTCCTTTGCCTCGGAGTACGAGATGCGCCTGGTGGTGGCACCCTTTGAGAAGGGGGACTTCGGTATTGAGCCCTGCTACCACGTGAGCCGGGAGCGGATCAAGAAGTACTACCCCCTGGATCTGCGGGCGATGTGCGCCCAGGCGGGGATTGGGCTGTCGGATCTGGTGACGGAGCTTATCATCGGGCCGGAGTCCACCCAGTCCCCGGCCATCTTTCGGGACTACCTCAGGGACAACGCTCTGGAGGAGCTGGCGGAGCGGGTGGCGGCGTCGGAGTGCCCGCTGCGGCGGCTGATGCAGTGAGGAGATAGGAGTTAGGAGATAGGAGTTGAGGTGTCCAGCGGAGCTGGACGGATTTGAATTTTGGGTAGGGGGAATGGAGAGGGTGCGCAGGTGGGGCGGGGGGCTTTTGGCTGTTTGGGGTTTGGCGCTCTTGCTGTCGGGCTGTGGGGATGGGCGGCTGTTGAGCCGGCGGGAGGTGGCGGCTCGGCTGGAGCGGAAGTATGGGGAGGAGTTTACGCTTATCGGCTCTAAAGAGGTGGACGAGCATCCGGATGATATTTGGTGGGCAAGGCAGTATACGGCGGTGTCCAAGGATCACCCGGAGCGGGAGTTTTTTGTGTTTGATATCGTCACCGGGGAGAGCGGGGGGATTTTGGGGGTTGTCAATGGGCTGGTGGATACTTATGCCCTGGATGTGTTTTTTGAGGCGTTTCAGGGGTACGCTGAGGAGGCCGGGGTGGAGTTTGAGTTTGACTATGATCGGGACCCCTATGCGGTTTCGGCGGAGTGCTACTCCGGACTGGAGATTGTGGTGGATCCGGTGGGGCCGGAGAATTTGGGGGGCGTCTGTCGGGTGCTGGCAGACGCCTGCGCCGATACGCTGAAGGCTATCCCGGGGGCGGCGGGGGAAAACGTGAATGTGCGGGTGCTCCTGCGCTATCGGGAGGAGGGGTGGGAGGAGAAGGACTGCTGCGCTTGGAGGATGTCTCTGTTTTCCGGCATGAACTTTGACTATGAGGTGGAGGCGGAGCGGTTTACCGATGCCGGGGCGCTGGAGGAGAACGTTTTGGCGGAGGTGCGGCAGTATTTGGAGCGGAAGGGGGATGGATAGACGGGCCCTGTGGGGTGCGATGAGGCGGTGTAGACGTGCACGATGTGCGCCCCTGCGGAAGAGGAGGAGGGCCGTCATTTTGGGGTGGGCCTCCCTTTGTGCTTTGATTACAACAGAAATTTCTCTTGTAGAAATTTCTGTTGTACCAAAACAAGGATGCTTATTGTACAATGGGGTTGCGAGGTGATTTACATGGAACCTGCATTGCGCAAAGAGCATCGGGCTATGCTGGAATCAGTCGGACAAAATATTGCGTACTATCGAAAAAAGCGGGGTTACACACAGCGGCAGTTAGCGGAGCGGTCCTCCTACAGCGAAAGCTACATCCAACAGATTGAGCGTGCTAAAGTCGTCCCCAGTATGGCGGCAATCCTCAGCATTGCGAAAGCGCTGGAAATTCCGGAATACCTGTTGTTCAGAATGCACTGAAAAAGCAAAAGATCCCGTATCCGGTGGATACGGGATCTTGCACGTTCTAAGTTTACTCTTTCTCAAACCATTGCTCCTTGCCTTCGTAGGACCAGACCACGCGGTTGCGGCCTAAGCGCTTGGCGTCGTAGAGCATGGTGTCGGCCAGCTTTAAGTAGGTGTCGTAGTTGTCGCCTACCTTGGGGACGATGCTTACACCGCCGATGCTGACGGTTACCCACTCGCTCACCGGGGAGCAGTGGGGGATGTGGAGGTCCTCCACCGCCTGGCGGATGGTCTTGAGGAACTCGTAGGCGTTGTGGCCGTCGCTGCCCACGAACACGGCGATGAACTCCTCGCCGCCGTAGCGGGCGAAGAGGTCCATGGACCGCTGGAAGTAGGAGGAGACCGTCTTGGCCACGGAGGCGATTACCTGGTCCCCTGCGGGGTGGCCAAAGGTGTCGTTATAGAGCTTGAACTTGTCTATGTCGAACATGCAGATGGACAGCGGCATCCCGAAACGGATAGCCTCCCGCCACTTGGCGATGCTCTCCCCCTCGTACCGCCGCCGGTTGGCGACGCCGGTGAGCTCATCCACCATGGCCTGCTGGCGAAACTCCATCTGGTAGTGGTAGAGCTGGATGTGGGTGTTCACCCGGGCCCGGATGATTACGGGGCTGAAGGGCTTGGCCACGTAGTCCACCGCGCCCATCAGGAGGCCCCGCTCCTCGTACTGTACGTCGGAGAGGCTGGTGAGCATAATCACGGGCACGTGCTTGGTGAGGTCCGTCTCCTTCAGCTCCCGGAGGAGAATGAAGCCGTCCATATCCGGCATCACGATGTCCAGAAGGATCAGGCCGAAGTCCCCCTCCTTGGCGGCGCGAAGGCCCTCTCGGGCGGTGTTGCAGACGGTGACGTCGTAGTCCTCCTGTAAAATGGAGCGCAGGTACTCCGCCTGGACGGCGCTGTCGTCGATGACCAAAATCTTATCCATGGATTATTTGCCTTGCCCTTTCCTCAGCGCCCTGTCAAATACGCCAGGCGGCGCAGGGCTGTTGATAGTGCGGGCCTTGCTTTTAGAAGCTGTACCAATAGGTGAAGCATACAGATTTGCGGGATAAAATTGGAGATAACAGGGCAAAAATCGCAGAAATACTTGGTGTATTTCAAGATTTTTTAACGCAGTCAGCGGCAAGTTTAGCCGCTAAGATTTGTGTTGCGCCTATTGATACAGCTTCTTACAGATTTCTCCGGCCCTTGGTGATATCCTGGGCCACATAGACCGCCGTCTGGGGCAGGTCGTCCTCTCCGGAGTGGGAGAGCATGGCGGTGGCCCGAACCCAGCTGTACTCTCCGGGGTTGGGGCCCTCCGGCAGGCGGCGGTACTCCACTGCGGCGTAGGGCTGCCACCAGCGCAGGGTGCTGCGCAGGTTTTCCGAATTCATCACGCTGAGAAATGCCTCCCGGTCGTCGGGGTGGATGAAGTGGTTGGCGTAGATCTGGAGGCCGGCGGTGAAGCTCACCTCATCCCCCAGCACGTCCCCCACCCGGTGGAGCTGGGTGACGGTGCGGTAGGCGTCCCGCTCCAGGTCGATGTAATAGGTACAAAAGAACAGGCTGCTCAGGCTGCTGATGATGTTGGCCCGGTCTTCCAGAGCCTGCTGCCGGCTCTCCTCCCGCTCCACCTCGGCGGTAACGTCGTGGCCCAGCAGGTTTACGGTCACCTGGTCCTGCTGCCGGCTGTAGGTGACGCGGATCTCGAGCCAGCGCACCGGCTCCCCCCGGTGGCGGTAGCGCAGAACCTCCTCGGCATAATCCCCCTGGAGGGCGGCGGCTTTTTCCCGCAGGTGCTCCAGGGAGAGCACGGACCAGAAAGCGGACAGGTCGTCGGGGTGGACGTAGTGGTCTGCGGCGTTCTGGAGGTAGGCGGTATAGTCGCCTATCCGGGCGTTCTCCACCCCGGGGGTGAGTCTCAGATCCACCCGCTCGCACTGACCGGTGGCCAGGTCCACGGTGTTCATCATGCGGAACTGGGAGCGGAGGATGGCGGCCATCTGCATGTCCCGCCTGGTGTGGGCCAGCTCCTGCCGGACCCGCTCATCCACATCCTGGAGCGCCAGCACCGCGTAGCTCCTGCCGGGCAGGTCCTGGCCGAAAAAGGCGGTGACGGAGATATAGCGGTAATCCGCCCCGCTGCGCCACTGGCAGAGAAGCTCTGTATTCCGCTGCCCCTCCTCCTGAAGACGGCGGAGACCCTCCAGAGAGAAGCGGCGGTGAAACTCCTCCTGATAGGCGGCGTGGAGACGGCTCTTCACATGGTCGCCGATCAGCCGATCATAGGGGTGGGCCACCGCGGAGAGGGGGCTCTGCATCTGCCCCTCCAGGCGGACGATCTCGGCGGTACCGGCGTTCAGGTCCGCCAGGTAGATGCTAAAATCCCGCTCTCCCAGGCCGCGGATCAGCTCCTGGACCCGAAGGCCCTCCCGCACCTGCCCCTCCCGCAGGACGTCGTGGACGTCCTTGACGCAGAGGACGGCACAGGTCTCGTCGCCGTCGGCGTCGGGGATCACCTCCATCAGGTTCCAGCGGATGACGTCCCCCGCCTGCCGGCGGTAGAGCAGGCTCCGCCCCGACGGCCCCGCCTGGGCCGCGGCGCGCAGAGCCTCCAGCCGGGTGAAGGCAAGGAAGCTCTCCCGGTCGTCGCTGTGGACAAACCCTCCCTCCGCGAAGGCGGCCAGCTGTCCGGTGAGGGACCCCTCCCCCAGCTGCCAGCCGTCACTGTCGGACTTGAGCACCTCGCAGCGGTCCTTTCCCAGATCCACCCGGAGGAGTTTTCGATAGGTATAGCCCCCGCCGTCCATCCGGGGGGACACGGTGAACGCAAGGGCGGGGATACTGCCCTCCCACATGGTCCGGGTAGCGGTGATATCCACGGGGCCGCCGTAGAAGTCGTGACAGTTCACCGTCCGGCTCTCCTGGGCGGCGTCGATGGTCAGCAGGGGGCAGCAGCGGCAGGCGCCGCCCCAGTCCCGCTGGCAGGGAGCGCCCAGGCGGATATTAGAACAGACCTCCTGGGCCCTGCGGTTAACATACAGGACGCAGCGGTCCGACTCCCGGATAACGTAGATGCCGGTCTCCGGCATGGCGTTAAGGATTTTCTCGTAATCCCTGCTCTCCAACTCAGCTTCCCTCCCATGACGCAGCGGGATCTCCCGGCGTCTGTGTGCGGTGATACTATACTAAGAACCCGTGTATTGTACCATAAAATATGGAGGGATTCAATCAGCAGATGGCATTTTTTCATGAAAAAATGCCGGTTCAAAAAATATCCCTCCTCCCGGCTCCGCTTCTGCCTCCGCCACCAGTATAGTCGAGACACTTGAGAATCGGTAAAAAAGAGGAGAGGAAAAATGCGGCGTGGCAAGGCGGAGGACGCAGGCGGGCTGACGCCCGCCAAGGACGACTGCTCAGCCGTTGGCGGCTCTGCCGCCTTACGGATGAGGCGTACCCCTTGCGGGTACAACGCAGTCCACGCCGCATTTTTCCCGCCGAACTTTACCGATTTTCAAGTGTGTCGACTATAACGCGGCGGCCCCGGTACGCGCCGCCCCAAGCGTGAAGTATCAAAAAAATCTTCAGCGGGAGAAAAAATCCGGCGACTCTCTCCCGCTGAAGTTTGCCTGTTTGTACGTTCAAAAATCAGCAAAATACCGCTGTAAAGCCTATCCCGACCGCCTGACGGGCCGCTGCCGCTCACGCCTCCACAGTGAGGGCCGGCTCCGCCGGAGGGGCGGTCTCGGCGGCGGCATACTGGGCGATTGCGCTCTCCAGCGACATGCCGGTCTGCTCCGTCAGCTGCTGCATCTGCTGGCGCATCTCCAGGCGGGAGGCCGCCAGCTGGTCCTGAAGACGGTTGTCGATCTCCGCCTCCCGCAAATACCCGGACTCCCGGATCATCCGCTGGGCCTGTCTGCTCTTCAGCTGGTGGCGCAGCCGCTGGGCCTCCCGGGTGCGCTTCTCCTTCATCAGACGCTTCTGCCGGGCGGCGGTGAGCTTCTCCTGGGAGATCTCCCGCTTCTTCTTTCCCGCCCGGTTCACCGCCTTGCGCAGCTGCCGAATGGCGGCCTCAATGCGCTGGGCGTTGTCACTGTCGCTGTGCTTGGCGGACTGGAGCTGCGCAATCTGCCGCCGCGCATAGCCGGAGGCGGCGTCCACATCCCCCAGGGTCCGGGCCCGGGCCAGCTTGGCATAAGCAGTCATGGGCACGTCACCGTAACGCCGGCTGTTTTTGGGAAGTTTAAACTGCTCCGCCCGCTCCGCCGCCTTCTCACGGGCCTCCTGCATCATCTCCGCAAGGCTGGGCTGCTCCTCCGGCTGTTCCCGCATCAGCTCCACCAGATCCCGCTGCTCTGCCGCGCCGGCGGTGTCAGAGCCCCTTGCAGTGTCGGTCTGCCCAGTCTGTGGGGCGGTCCGGGCAGTCTGGCCGGTCTGACAGGCGGAATAGACTGCTCCGCCCACACCTGAAATTCCCATACGGCAAACCTCCTCTCCACACCAAACACGATCATATAATATATCGGCAGGGAAGAGAGGTGGAATAGTAGCGTGAAAAAATTTTTTCAGGAGCTCCTCCGAGGAACCGCTGAATCAATCAATATGTGCGGGGATTTATTCAGTGGTTCCTTAAAGATTCCCGCAGTTTGCGTCTCAGGGCCAATACCCGGTCCACGTGGTAGTTGGTCACCACGTCAATGGCGTTCGGTTCCGTGGGAATCCGGGTATCCAACACCACCGCACCGCTGTTGGCCAGACGCTGCTTGATCTCCCCGCTAAGCCGGCCCGGATAGGGCAGGCGGCTGAGGGCCGTCAGCTCTGCCACAAGGTCCTTGGCCATCTCGTCGCAGTGCCGGAGCTGACCCAGCTCCCGCTTCTGGCGCTTTCGATGCGGCAGCCGCTGGTCGGCGAAGAGGGAGAGCTGGCGGTCGATCTCGGCAATTCTCTTACGCATCTCCGCCGTGTCCGGCAGCTCCTCGTCCCCGTCGAAGAAGTCCTCCAAGAAGCGCATCAGCTCCCGGTCCAGGCCGCTGAGAGCCCGGCGGATCTGGCGGCTGTTGTTGTAGGGGAAGAGGAGCATGTTGATGCACAGGCCAGCCCCCAGGCCGATGGCGGTGTCCCAGATCCGGCCCAGGGCGTAGGCCGCCGGTACGATGTCCGGGTTGGCGCAGACGGTGACCAGGATGATACAGGGCAGGGCGGGGGACAGGGTAAGCCCCAGGAAATTGTAGGCGGTGATAATCAGGATGACGCCCAGGCCGATAACCCACACGGCGTCCACGGGCAGGCGGCCCACTACCACGCCGAAGACGGCCCCGAACACCACGCCGCAGATCTGGGTCAGGCAGTTGCGCACCGCCCCCTTGAAGGTGGGCTCCATGGCGGACAGAGCGCCGATCAGGGCGAAGATCATCTTGCTGGCGGTAGCGCCGTACTGCTCCACGATCAGCAGGGCCACGGTGACGGCCAGGGCGGATTTGACTGTGCGCATTCCTACGTGCAGGCGTCTGTGTGTCATGGCGGGTTGACCTCCTCTCAGGTTTTGGTCAGTCTCAACAGTTAGGACCGGTTATTTCTCTCCCCACGGGCGTTGTAAAAAAGCCCCTGGCAGGGTTTCGCCGCTCGCAAGCGGCGAAATAAATTGCAATCATTTTTCCCGGAAACCGCGTTTTCGGGAAAAATACCTCTCAGTCAACGAGCGTGTGAGTCCTCTGCCAAAGGCAGAGGACGAGTGCGACGCAGGCAGCTGCAATCCCGCTCAAAAAATGCTCACATTTTTTGAAATATGAAAATGCGGACAGATTACTCTGTCCGCATTTCAGTGTTGGCGTTACCTATTTTCCCGGGCCGTCTCCAGCCAAGTATTGTCGGCAGAAGCGAGCTTAACTACCGTGTTCGGGATGGGAACGGGTGGACCCTCGCTCTAATCAACACCAACTTACTTTCTTTTGAAAAAGAAAGTAAGCAAAGAAAACTTTAAGTCACGCACTATCGGATGATTATGAAACGCGCTCTAACCAACCTTGGCGAACTATCCACTTTTCTCTCCTTACTGTCTTCTTCAACAGTAAGCACTTAATTGTACCGCAGCCTGCGCCCTCTGTCAAGAGGAAAAATGGTGACCCGTACGGGAATCGAACCCATGTTTGCGGCGTGAGAGGCCGCCGTCTTAACCGCTTGACCAACGGGCCATGGTGCGCCTTCAGGGACTCGAACCCGGGACCCACTGATTAAGAGTCAGTTGCTCTACCAACTGAGCTAAAGGCGCATACTTTCTTTCGAGAAAGAAAGTATGCAAAGAAAGCTTTCATGTCGCACTACTGTTACTTGCTTCATCAGCAAGGCATTGCTGCCCGCTTCCTTAGCAAGTCCTCTTTCGCACAACTGCGCTCTCTCACTGAGCACTGCTCCCTTAAACCCTCTTCCTCAAAAGGGCCTGCACCCTGAAAACCGAACAAAGAATCTTCCGTGACCATCCAAGGCAAGCCTGCAATATTCTTGTAGGTCAAGCCCTCGGGCGATTAGTACAGGTCAGCTCCACACATTACTGCGCTTCCACCTCCTGCCTATCAAACAGGTAGTCTTCCTGTGCCCTTACTCCATGAAGGATGAGAGATCTCATCTTAGGGGGTGTTTCACGCTTAGATGCCTTCAGCGTTTATCACGTCCGTACATAGCTACCCAGCTGTGCCCTTGGCAGGACAACTGGTGCACCAGAGGTACGTCCATCCCGGTCCTCTCGT
>CANDEH010000022.1 GCA_947383645.1 uncultured Clostridia bacterium
CTGGGTGCGGCCGTAGACGATCTGGAGGAACAGCTCCCGCATGGCGGTGTTGATGGCGTCGCACACCAGGTCGGTGTTCAGCGCCTCCAGGATGGTCTTGCCGATGAGGATCTCGCTGGCCATGGCGGCGGAGTGGGTCATGCCGGAGCAGCCCAGGGTCTCCACCAGGGCCTCCTCAATGATGCCGTTCTTGACGTTCAGCGTCAGCTTGCAGGCGCCCTGCTGGGGGGCGCACCAGCCCACGCCGTGGGTAAAGCCGCTGATATCCTTGATCTCCTTGGCCTGCACCCACTTCCCCTCCTCGGGGATGGGGGCGGGACCATGGTACGCGCCCTTGGCGACGGGGCACATGTGCTGCACTTCGGTAGAGTAGATCATGGCAAATCTTCCTTTCCTTTTTTCGGGCCGCGCCTCAAACCACGTCCCGTAGTGGGGGCGCTTGCTGCGGGCACTCCCATACCATGGTAAATTATATTGAATCCGGCCGCATTTGTCAAGGCAGGGAGAAATTTCTCCCGGTTCCCTTCCATATGAAATATTGTCTCATGCGGCAGGATTTTAATCAACGGTGCAAAAAGACACTATTGGGTAAAAAATTGCTGCATCAGGGATTTTTTCAGGGTTTCCAGACTGGTCAGACTTTGCCGGACCGCCAGCTTTAATCTGTCTGTCTGCGCGGCAAAGGCGGCGAACTGGCGCTGGATCTCCAGAGGCGGCACGAGGATTTCCAGTTTTCGGATATCTCCCAGAGAAATAAACTTCTGTGTCCCGCCTCTGACCTTGCCAAGCACAGAATGATCGAAATAATCCCACTGAAGCAGCGCCTGGATGTAAATATTCAAAACCCTCGAATCCGGTTTGAACTTGGGCCTTGTTTGATAAATGGCGGTACCCAACGGCGAGAGAATTTTCGCCAATCAAGGAGATTTGACACCGCCATACTTTGTGTATGGCAAGGAAAATCAACGCAGAGTGACGAAAAAAAGATCCGCTGTTTGGATGTCTTGACATTTTCAAACAAGGCTCAATCAGGCTCTGCATCAACAATGACAGGTTGCCCCACTGTGAAAAATCCGCCGCCCTCCTGTGCGGAGGGCGGCGGACTTTTTTACGGCTTCTCCTTCGGCTCCTCCGGGGTTTTCGCCTTCGTCCTCCTCCTCCATCTGAGGAAGAACACGACCCCGACCACCGCCAAAATCACAAGCAGCACCCAGATATGCGCCAGCAGAACGACGACCTCCTCAAAGGCGGCAATCGCGCCGTCCAGACCGCTGTGCAGAGCTCCGGCGATCCGTCCGCCGAAGCTCTGGGCCTGCTCGGGGGTGTTGGACAGGCGGTAGACCTCCCGCAGGCGGATGGTGATCGTAGCGTAGTCGATCAGCGCGTCGTAGTGCCGGAGACTGCCGGTGAGGTACTCGATCTGCAGCTCCGTGTCGCTGATGGCGCTCTCGATGGTGATGATGTCGGCCATGTTATCCGCCTCGCTGAGCAGCTTTTGCAGCCGCTCCAGCTTGGTGCGCTGGGTGGCGAGGCGGGCCTCGATGTCGTAGTAGGCCTCGCCGACGTTCTCCTCGCCGGTGTGGAGATCGGTGACGTGGCAGATCTGTCCTGCCCGGGTGCAGAAGGCCTCAAACTGCGCCGCCGGCACCCGGACGGTGTAGTAGGCGGATCGGCTGGCTTCGTAGTTGGAGACAGACCGCTCCTCAAAGTAGCCGGAGCAGTCCTCCACCGCCTGGCCCAGGGCCTGGGCGGCGGCGTCAAAATCGGTTGCCTCCATCTGGATATCGGCGGTGTAGATCACCTTCCGCCCGCTCTTGCCCGCCGGATCCGGCTCCGGCGACAGCTCCGCAGGAGCCGAGGGGACGGCGACGTCGCCGAAGATCCCCTCCTCAACGCTCGCATCGAAGTCCATGGGACTGTCGGGCTCCCAGCTGCTGTAGTTGTTGTCTCCGCCGGCACTGCCGCCGTTGGCGCCGTCGCTGCCGCCGCAGGCGGTCAGCAGTACCAGCAGCAGCGCCGCAAGGCACAGGGAAAGCTGTCGTTTCATCGTCCAATCCTCCTTTTTTGTCTCCGGTTGACCATCGGTTACTATTTATGACGCAAAAGAGAAGGGGGATGTTCCGGCGGAGAAGAATTTTTGCGCGGCAGAGCGCGGGCCGAGGCACACAGCTTGTCACCGCGCCGTAACGGCGCGGTGACAAGCTGTGGCAAATTGGGACCAATGGTCCCAATTTGTCGCCTGCGGGCGGGCGATTGCACGTGAAAGGAACCCCTCTTGGGTTCCTTTCACACTATCCTCCTTACCGCCGTCCTACTCTGTTGACTTTTTGACAGTTTGAGCTTATCACCGCGCCGTTGCGGCGCGGTGATAAGCTGTCAGGCAATATCAGACATCCACCGACGGGAACAGCGCCGTGTCGGTGTGGGGCAGGAAGCAGGCCGCCACGAAGGCGTCCATATACCCCGGCTCGTTGGAGAGCTCCAGATAGGTCATGCTCCGGCCCAGCTCCTCCACCTTCTCCCTGGCCTCGCTGCTCAGGAGCATGGCGAAGGCCCCGGTCTGGGAGGAGTTGCCGATATAGTGGAAGTACTCTAAGGGGATGTCCGGGAACATGCCGATGGTGACGGCGTTTCGCATATTGATGCCGCTACCGATGCCCCCGGCCACGTAGACCCGCTCGATCACCGACGGGTCGAAGCCCAGGGAGGAGAGCATGGTGGTGGTGGCGGAGAAGATGGCCCCCTTGGCCCGGATGAAGTTGTCGATGTCCACCTCGTTGATAACCACATCCTTCACCCCGCCAGTGTCGGACTGGAAGGCCAGGACGAAGGAGCCCATGCCGTGCTCGTCATGGCGGACCCGGCGGCCCTCCCGGATGAGCTTGCCCTTGCCGTTGATGATGCCGCAGCGGAACAGCTCGGCGATGATGTCGATGATGCCGCTGCCGCAGATGCCCACGGGGGCCCCGCCGCCCACCACGGTGAGGGTGGGCTCCATGGTCTCCTTATCAATCGTGCACGCCTCGATGGCCCCGTCGGTGGCCCGCATGCCGCAGGAGATGTCGCCGCCCTCAAAGGCGGGGCCGGCGGAGCAGGCGCAGGACATGAGGAACTCGCTGTTGCCGAAGACCAGCTCCCCGTTGGTGCCCAGGTCGATAAACAGGCTCATCTCCGGCTTATTCCAGATCATAGAGGCGAAGGCCCCGGCGGTGATGTCCCCGCCCACGTAGCTGCCGATGTTGGGGGCCACGATCAGCTCCGCCAGGGGGTTCATGGTGAGGCCGATATCCCGGGTGTAGAGGTAGTCGGCGTGGAAGAAGCTGGGAATGAAGGGCTCCATCCGCACCGGGTCGGCGTGGAGGCCCAGGAGCAGGTGGTTCATGGTGGTGTTCCCCGCCAAAACCATCCGGTAGACGCTGCGGGCCTCGATGCCGGCGCTGTGGAGCATCTGGGTGAAGAGGGGCAGGATGCTCTCCTGGACCACCGCGTCCTGGAGCCGCTTGCGCCCGCCGGGCTTCTCCGACTCGATGATCCGGTTGATGACGTCGGCCCCGTAGCGGATCTGCCCGTTGCCGCCGCTGGCCTTGGCCAGGATCTTGCCGCTCTTCAGATCCACCAGCAGGCCGGCAAGAGAGGTGGTGCCCAGGTCCAGGGCGAAACCGGCGATGGGGGCGGCGCTGTCCGCCGGGAGGACGTCCCGGATCTGGATGCGGTCCCCGTCCCGGGAGATGACGCACTTGATATGCCAGTCGCTCTCCCGCAGCACCTGGGACAGGTCCCGCAGGGCGGCGTAGGGCAGGATGATCTTCTCATAGGGGCAGCCGGTCTCGTCCTCCACCGCCCGGAGCAGACGCTCGTTGTCGGGCATGGTGTCGTCCAGGGTGGGCGCGGAGAGGGTCAGGGGCAGGAAGGTCAGGTCGCTGGAGAAGTCGATGCCTGCGGCAAGCATCTGCTGCCGCAGGTTCTCAAAGATGGCGATCTCCTCCGGGGAGTCCAGGTCCGCCACCTTCATGCGGCTGCGGTAGGCGGAGGCGATGTCGGGCACCTCGATCACCGCGTCGCCGGTGACAGTGGAGCAGCAGGCCAGACGCCAGCCTGCGGCGAACTCCTCGTCGGAGATGTGGCGGCTGGGGGCGGCGTCCACCGCGCCCTCCACCAGACGGACCCGGCACTTGCCGCAGCTGCCGTTGCCGGAGCAGGGGGCGTCGATGGCCACGTTGGCCTTCCGGGCCAGATCCAGGAGGTTCTCGCCGGGGTTGGCGTCAATGGCCACCCGGGTGTCGCCGGAGAGGAGAAACTCTACTTTATACATAGGAAAGGTTCCTTTCTTTGGGGAGAGTATTGGCATTTTTTGATAATCTCAGTATAGTTGAGGGCCGGGAAAATGTCAAGGGGACGTGTTAATTATTTGTCAAAGAGGTGCGGAAACCGGTCCCTGCGAAAGGGGGAGGAAGATAGGGACATTAATCTGCTCATATGGGGAAGCCACACCTCCGTATCGGGTGGAAAGCGGACATCTCAATGACGCTGTTTGGAACGGCCCGAGCTGTCACCGTAAAAGCTTGCGCATACCGGGAGAGAGGGAAGGGGAGGAACTGCTTCTTGTGTATGCAGGCGGGGACGGCTCTGCACGTTTTCTCCTGCGAACGCCGCAAAAACAGGGCGCCGCACTCCGATACGGCGCCCTGTTTTTCATACGAATGCCATCAATAGTTCTCCGCGTGGACCTCGAAATAGGCCTGGGGATGGGCGCAGACGGGGCAGACCTCAGGGGCCTTCTCGCCCACCGCGATGTGGCCGCAGTTGCGGCACTCCCACACCTTGACCTCGCTCTTGGCGAAGACCGCCTGGGCCTCCACGTTTCTCAGCAGAGCCCGGTAGCGCTCCTCGTGGTGCTTCTCGATCTCCCCCACGGCGCGAAACTTGGCCGCCAGCTCGGGGAAGCCCTCCGCCTCGGCGGTCTCGGCGAAGCCGGCGTACATGTCCGTCCACTCAAAGTTCTCGCCGTCGGCGGCGGCGGCAAGGTTCTCGGCGGTGGAGCCGATGCCGGAGAGCTCCTTGAACCACATCTTCGCGTGCTCCTTCTCGTTGTCGGCGGTCTTGAGGAACAGCGCGGCGATCTGCTCAAAGCCCTCCTTCCTGGCCTTGGAGGCGAAGTAGGTGTACTTGTTCCGGGCCTGGGACTCCCCGGCAAAGGCGGCCAGCAGGTTCTTCTCGGTCTGTGTACCGGCGTATTGGGACATAGGTAGTATCCTCCTTTCAAAGTGCCGCGGCGGGACCGCGGTCGGGGGGATGACCCCCTCCGCCTCCATTCTACCACACTTTCCCTCCGGTGGCAATTCTTCTATCTGTCCAGTTCTCTCTCCAGAAGAGACATTGCAATCTCGAAGGCCCTGATCCGCCGTTTGGCCAGGGTGATCTGCGCCCTGCACCGCTCCGCGTTTTCCCTGGCCTCCAATGTCCTGACCACCTCCCGCAGCTTGTGCAGAGTGGAGCTGATCTGCCGCCCTGCCTCCCGCAGCTCGTCCTTTGAAAATTCCATGAGCTCCTCCTTTAAAAAATTGTCTCAAGAAAGCCGGCAGGCTGTCGAAAAACGCAGATACTGTGGAGAACGGGAAGGAAGGGTGTGTGCGGGGAACCCAGGAAGGGTTCCCTGCACTATTCAAATCAAACGGATTTCAGAACTTTTTTGAAGTTCTGAAATCCGCCCCAGCTTGGCGAAAAGACTTTTTCGACAAGCTGGCCGGCAGGGACGGGCATTGCCCGCCCCTGCCGGGTATGGCGGTTGAATCGCGGGATTTTGACCGGCGGGGTCTCCGCTCAGTCCCGGTCCTCCGATCCCTTCATGCGGTCGGTCCACTTCTTCCGCTCCACCCAGCGGCCCAGGGCGAAGGCGATGACCCCCACGCCGATGCCGGTCTGTACGCAAAACATCAGACTCTCGATCTCGCCGGGGAGCTCGCCGCCCAGGGCGGTCTCCAAAATCGGGGTAAACCAGGGCTCGTACTCCCTGCCGGTGACCTCGGCGACCATCTGGCTGCCCGCGTCGTCGGAGCCGCCGAACTCCGCCCCCGGCAAAAGGAACAGCGGCAGGAGGCTAATCAAAAGCGCGGCAATCAGAAGTGCGATGACAAGGCCCTTGTGACTTCTCTGTTTCATGTCTCATTCCCTCCCAGATAGCCGATTGCCCGCAGTTCCCGGGCGGCATAGGTCTCCAGACCGATGACGATCACCACGGTGAGGATGCCCTCCACCACCGCCAGGGGCAGCTGGGTGGGGGCGAACACGCCCAAAAACTTTACCAAGGAGGCGGCCACGCCGCCCTCTGCCGCCGGATAGGTGACCGCCAGCTGTACGCTGGTCACGCAGTAGGTAAAGAGATCCCCCAAAAACGCCGCCAGAAAGACGCTGGCCTTGCGGTTGACCCTGGCCGCCCGGAGGCCCCGGTAGAGCCCGTAGGCCGCCAGGGGGCCGGCAATCGCCATGGAGAAGCAGTTGGCCCCCAGGGTGGTCAGGCCGCCGTGGGCCAGTAAAATGGCCTGGAAGATCAGCACGATCAGGCCCAGCACACTGGTGGCCGCAGGCCCGAAGAGGATGGCGCTGAGGCCGGTGCCGGTCATGTGGGAGCAGCTGCCGGTGACGGAGGGGATCTTCAGCGAGGAGATCACGAACACGAAGGCTCCGCAGAGGGCCAGCAGCAGAAGGTTCTGGTTCTGTTCCCCCACCTTTCGCCGGATCTGCCCCACGCCGACGACCAGGAAGGGCAGGCAGACGACGCCCCACACCGCGCACATGGCGGGGGGCAGGTAGCCCTCCATGATGTGCATGGCGCTGGCCGCCGGCGCGGCCGCCGCCGCCACGCACAGCGCGGTGAGCAGGGTAAGTACGCTTCTTTGTCTCTTGGACACAATCTATTCCTCCTTTATCAGGTGCAAAAAAGTATGGGCCGATTGCCCGGGTGCGCGGAGCCACGTACCGGGGACGACGGCGCAGCATCTAAGGGATGCCGGGAATTATATCAAGCGCGCTGTTCCGGATGCAGTGCGCGTTTTTCCTCTCAGAGCCTGTTTAAAATCTGGCGGAATGCCGGATTAGCGCAGATTTTTTGCCGGACAGGGCGCTTTGACGCAGGAATCCTGACGGATTGCAAGTCAAAGCAGCGCAGCCCCAGCGGAAAAAGGCACCCCGGGATGGCGTTTCGACAGATTTTAAGCAGGCGCTCAGGCGTACCCCTCCACCAGGGCCTGGACGCTCCGGGGATATACCGCGCCGCCGGTGTGGCCTCTGGCCGACAGCGCCTCGTAGATGTCCAGAAGCATGGGACGGCGCAGGCTGGCCCGCTGGATGACGCCGCTGTCTTTAAACACATCCAGGGGGTCGCCGTCGGCGATGATCTGCCCGTCGTGGAATACCACCAGCCGCTCCGCCCAGCGGTAGGCGAAGTCCACGTCGTGGGTGGAGAGGAGGATGGTCTTCCCCTCGGCGGAGAGCCGGTCCAGCACCTCCTCCAGCAGCGCCGCGTTCAGGGGATCCAGGGAGGCGGTGGGCTCGTCAAAGATGATGACCTCCGGTTGCATGGCGATCATGTCTGCGATGCTCACCCGCTTCTTCTCCCCGCCGCTGAGGTAGTGGGGGGCCCGGTCCTGATAGTCCGACAGGTTCATGTAGGCTAACGCCTCCTCCGTCCGGGCGATGACCTCCGCTCTGGACAGCTTCAGATTCATGGGCCCGAAGGCGACCTCCTGCCGCACCGTGGAGGCGATGATCTGGTCGTCGGCGTTCTGGAAGACGATGCTGACCCGCCTGCGCAGATCCTGCACGGCCCGGTCTGTCACCGGCTCCCCGCGGCAGAGGATCTCCCCGCTGTCCGGGCGGAGGACGCCGTTGAGGTGGAGGAAAAAGGTGGATTTCCCCGCGCCGTTGGACCCCATAACCGCAATTTTTTCGCCCTGGGCAATGTCCATGCTCACACCGTTCAGGGCCCTGCGCGCCTCGTCATAGGCGTAGCAGAGATCCCGCGCCTGTAAAATAATCTCCCGGCTCACCTGCTCACCCCGCTATCCGCCAGAGTATCGTCAAAAATGTCAGGAAAAGCGCCGCCGGCACGATCTGTGCCGCCCGGACCGGCTTCTCCTCGGTCAAAAACCGCAGCTCCCCGCTGTAGCAGCGGGAGGCCAGGGCCTGGTAGTAGGCTGTCCCCCTCTTCAGCGACACCACCAGCAGATTGGCCGCGGTTTTGCCAAAGGTGGAGAGGGAGGTCCGATAGTCGCAGTAGCCCAGCCGGGCCGCCGCGGCGCTGCGCATCCGGCACTGGGTATCCATCAGGATAAAGATGTAGCGGTAGATCATGTTCATCAGCTCCAGAATCAGCCCGGGCACGCGGAGGGAGCGGAGCACGTGGATGATCTCCCCGGCGGGGGTGGAGAGGGTCAGCATATACATCGCGCTGACCGCCCCCATGGCCTTCAGGATGAGGGCGAGGGCCTGACAGAGGCTCTCCTCTGTGGCGTAGAGGTAGAAGAAACCCAGGTGCAGGCAAAACTGCCCCGCAGGCCGGAGGGAGACGCCCAGAGCAATGGCGGCGCTGCCCAGCAGCATAAAGAGGAGGGGCACCGACAGCAGGGACAGGTAGCGCCGGAGGGGCAGCTTTCCCAGGCCGACGGTGAGGAGGGCCATGGCGGCAATCACCGCCGCGGAGACGCTGACGGCGTCGCAGGCGATGCAGAGAAGAAGGCAGGCGGCGGAAAAGGCCGTTTTAAAACCGGGGTTCCAGCCGCGGATGGCTGATGCGTAGGCGTAGTAGTCGATGGAGAGCACCGCGCCCTCGTGCCGGCGTCCCCGCCCGTGGCGGTGTTTGCGCTGTTCCATAGTGGCTCCTGTAGGGGGCCGCGGGACAAATGAAAAATGACCTTACTCTGATAAGCAGAATAAGGCCATGCCTTTGGTGTTCTTTTCCCGCTGCCCAGAAAACATCCAGTCCCTCAGGGCAGGTCTCCTGACTTATGCTTCATCCTTGGAACGCCTTCCCGTTTTCACAGTGGCTCTTTGTTCCTCGTCGGCATTTACAGTAGTGGCTGCTGTGGAGGCTTTGCACCTCGCTTCCCTATTGTGACAACCAAGTTGTCACCCTGAGAGCAATTCAATTGTAGGTACGAACAGGGGCACGGCGGCAAAACTTGCGCGCAAGCGACGCCACATACCCATTTTGCTTCTGTTACTGCGTATTATAGCAACCTTCCTCCCCGCTGTCAAGGGATTTTTCAAATAGAATCTTTCCCGTTTTATTTGTCCAAGCGGAGGACACAATGTTGCGGAAAAGATACTCGTGTGGTATACTGACCGTGCCGGCGTGCGCGGCGGCAGGGTTCAGACGGGTATATGAAAGCGCGGAGCGGGAGGTGAAGGGCTTGGCAGAGCAGGCGGCGGGAAAAACTTCCATTATCCGGGGAAAACCGATTTTGAAGTGGGCCGGCGGGAAAACGCAGATGCTGCACGACCTCCTGCCCAAGGTGCCGGTCTCTTACGGCCGCTATATCGAGCCGTTTTTCGGCGGCGGGGCGCTGTTCTTCGCGCTGCAGCCTGAAGACGCGGTCATAGCCGACAGCAATCCGGAGCTCATCAATGTGTACCGGCAGGTCGCCGACCATCCGGACGAGGTGATACGGCGCCTGATGCGGTACAAAAACACCAAGGAGATATTTTACCGCGTCCGCAGCCAAGCGTGGGAGGCCCTTCCCCAGGCGGAGGCGGCGGCCAGGACGCTGTTTTTGAACAGGACATGCTTTAACGGCCTGTACCGCGTGAACAGGCGGGGGGAGTTCAACGTCCCCTATGGAAAATATGTAAATCCCCGAATTTGCGACCCGGACGCGCTGTATGCGGCCTCCCGGGCGCTGAAAAAGGCGGAAATCCTATGCGGCGACTATTTTTCCGTGCTGGAGCGCTATGCGCGGGAGGGGGATTTTGTCTTTCTTGACCCCCCCTACCTGCCGGTTTCGGAGTACGCCGACTTCAAGCGCTATACAAAAGAGCAGTTCTATGAGGAGGATCACATTGAGCTGTCAAAGCTCATTATGCGCCTGCACGAGCGGGGATGTCACATCATTTTGACAAATTCGAATCATCCGCTGGTGCATGAGCTGTACGCGCAGTTTTCGATTGACGTCGTCTCGACAAAGCGCTTTATCTCCTGCCGCGGGAGCAGCAGGAGGGGCGAGGATGTCATTGTCACAATCCCCCCCGGAAGGAGGACGCTGCCCAGGCCCGCGCCGGAGCCCCTGCCCAGGCAGGTGGCCCTGTACCCCCCCACGCGCTTCATGGGGTCCAAGCGCAAGCTGCTCCCCGAGATCTGGTCGGTGGCCTCGCAGTTTCAGGCGGATACCGTGGTAGACCTGTTTGCCGGCTCCGGGGTCGTCGGGTACATGTTCAAGGCCCAGGGGAAGAGCGTGGTCAGCAACGACTACATGGCAATGTCCGCCGTCTTCGCAAAGGCCATGATCGAGAACAATTCGGTTCTCCTGCCCATGGAGGAGGCGAAAGAGCTGCTGATCCGGAGCAGGGAGCCCGATCATTTTGTCGCGGATACCTTCCGGGGGCTGTACTACAGCGACGAGGAGAACGATCTGATTGATGTGCTGCGCGCCAATATTGCCGCCGTTCGGGATCCGTACAGGCACGCAATTGCCATGACCGCCCTTATCCGGGCCTGTACCAAGAAGCGGCCCCGGGGCATTTTTACCTATACCGGCGAGCGGTATAACGACGGCCGGAAGGATTTGCAGAAGACGCTTGCCCAGCAGTTTCTGGAGGCGGTGGAGGCGGTCAACCGGGCGGTATTTGACAACGGGAAGCAGAACCGGGCGAGGCACGGTGACGCAATGGAGCTCCGCGTAGACGAGGCCGATCTGGTCTATATTGACCCCCCCTACTACTCGCCGCTGTCCGACAACGAGTATGTCCGCAGGTACCATTTTGTCGAGGGCCTGGCGCGGGACTGGCAGGGTGTGGAGATTCAGCAGCACACGCAGACCAAAAAATTTCAGTCGTATCCAACCCCCTTCTCCACGCGAAGCGGCGCGGCCGATGCGTTTGACCGGCTGTTTCGGAAGTTCGCCGACAGCATCCTGCTGGTCTCCTACTCCTCCAACAGTCTTCCCGCGCGGGACGAGATGGTTGCGATGCTGTCGAAGTATAAGAGGCATGTCGAGGTCATTCCCGTCGAGTACAGGTACTCGTTCGGGAACCAGGGCGAGGCCAGAACGCACAGGAATGCTGTGCAGGAGTATCTTTTCACGGGGTATTAGGGCCTGCTTGAAGAGCGGCAGCACGGCCGGCGCTGTTCGGACGTTTTGGCATTTTTCAAACAGGCCCCGGACGGAGGGAGGCTTATGGACGGGCGAATCGGCATATGGCTGGTGGGGAACACGGGACTGCGCAACCCCAACCGCATTCAGGAGGGGTTCGCCGCCTATGCCGGCTCCCCCTTTGTCGGGAGACTCCACGGGCGTGAGAACGAGCTCGGCTTCATGCGCTTTTTGGATGAGAGGGGCATCATCGACAACAGGGAGGGGAAGGATGTCTCCGGCAGCCACGCCCGCAAGTGGAGGCTGATGTTCGCCAGGAATGGCCTGATCTATCCCCAGGTGAAGAGGAGGGACGGCCTTCAGGACGAATTGGGCAAGCTGGATGAGATCACGCCTTTCGGACGGTCCTTCCTGCGGGCAGATACCTATCCGGCCATGCAGGAGTGCTTCCTGCGGGCCATGAGCGTAGAGCAGTTTCCGATGCCGGACGGAAGCGGGTATTTTTCTCCGCTGCGATGGATTCTGGCGATTATGTTAGAGCTGGAGCGGCGAACCGGATCCTCCGAGCTGAAGCGGATCGAGTTTGCTTTGTGGGGACATACCACCGACCCCCGCTGCGACCTTGACGAAGTTGTGGACAGCATCCTTGATCTCCGGAGCAGGAGGGCGCTGGCCCCGGCAAAGCACCTGTTTGACAGGAGGGAGATTGCCAGGAGGGGCGAAAACTACAACAAGAAGGCCGGCAATTTCCTGGATTACAGCGATATGAACATGCGCTACCTCCGCATCTCCGGCGTGCTCCAGCGCAAGGGCAGAGGTCTTGTAATCGTACCCGCAAAGCATGTGCTCGCGGAAAAGCTCGCAAAGCGCACGGCGAATGCGGCGCCGCTTTTGGCGCAGTATGCGATCCTCTGCCGCGGCGCGCCGCTGCCTACGGACAACGCGGAGGTGGCGGCGGCCCTGCTGGACGATCTGGCCAAGCAGATGAGAGAGCGCCATATTTTCTTCGACATCTCAGATCTGCCCCTGACAACGCCCGCCGAAATCAATATCGCCAGGCAGCGGCTGGAGAGCATACTGTCGCAGACGGATGAAATTCTGTACGCGGACCGTCAGCGCAGCCAGTGGAGGGAGATCGCGGACTATATGACCCTGCTGGGGAGGGGCGGCGGGAAACAGGTCTACGACGAGGACAACGCGATTGAAGTCCCGAAGGACGAGACCCCCGCATACCTGGAGTGGACGCTCTGGCGGGCGGCGCTGGCCGTTGGCCACATGGTGAACGAGCCGTATGAGGTCCGCGGCTTCAAGCTGGACTCCGACTTCATGCCCGTCTCCGCCGCCGGAGGAGGCAAGGGGGATCTATACTGTGAGTATGCCGGTTTCACCATTCTTACAGAGGTAACCATGTCCGCCTCCTCAAGGCAGGAGGCGATGGAGGGCGAGCCTGTCCGCCGCCATGTCTCGGACGCTGTGCTGAAGTACGGCAAGCCTGTATACGGGATGTTCATCGCCGTCCAGATTGATACCAACACGACGGAGACCTTTCGGCACGGGGTCTGGTACGCCAGGGGCGACGTCAGGCAGAGACTGGACATCGTTCCGCTGACCCTGGCCCAGTTCCAAACGTACTTTACCGCCATGTTTGAAGCGGGAGAGGCGTCCCCGGATAAATTGCGGGAGCTGCTCCTGCAATGCGAATCCCGGCGCGATATCCTGACGGCGCCCGCCTGGAAGCGGTACATCCATTCGGTTGTCACAAAAAAGGCCCTTGAAATGGCCGGCAGTACGGCGCCGCAGCCAGATAAGGACGCCCCGCCTGTTCCGGCTGGCGCTGTGATACGCCATGCGGCGTGGGGGGAGGGGCAGGTTGTGGCACTGGAGGCCTGCTTCCCGGACGGCCCGGACGAAGCGGTGGAATTGCCCTATCTGCAAGCATTGCCGGAGGGGGTCAGCCTCTGCGCCGATGGAAAAACCCTTCTCCACGACAGACTGGGGGAGGGCCGGGTGTCGGCCTATAAGGCCGTGTTTCCCAATGTGGTGGCAGAGCTGCCGTATCCCGCCGCATTTACAGACGGCTCTCTCCGCGTGGACGCATAGGCCGCCTCCCGCCGGTAAGCCGTCTGGAAGCGGGATGCCCGTCAGCGGAGGGGAGCAGAGCCGGTCTGGGGAGGTTCCCGGCCTGTTGCTGCAAATACAGAGATGTACCACGGCGCGACGCCATACTTTCTGTCGCTCCGTGGTACTTTTATTGAAGGCAAAAGCCGCCGGCTGAGCCGGCAGTTCGAAGGAGCAGCAGCCGTGCCCGAGAATAAATCCAGGCGAAGAAAAGAGCCACGATAAAAGGCGGCAAAAGAAAAAGCCGGAAGTTCAGAATCTGTTCGAAAAACAGAGATGCCCCGCCGCTATTTCCATAGCAGCGGGGCATTTTATGCGGGAAAAGAGCCTACAGACTGTGCTGGCAACAGGTCCTGTAGAGGCCATACCGCCGGCACGACCGGCGACTCTGACTGCGCACCGTCACCGTTTCTCCCAGTCCTCGCGGAGAAGGGCGTAGAGGCAGGAGTCCTCCACACGGCCATTTTTCACCACGTTTTGGCGGAGAACCCCCTCCAACTGGAAACCGTTCTTCTCCAGAACCCGGCGGGAGCCGACGTTTCGTGCGAAGGGCTCGGCATAGATCCGCAGCAGATCGAAGCGGCGGAAGGCCCCGGCGCAGATTTGGCCCACAGCGGCAGTCATGATCCCCCTCCCCCAGAAGGGCCGGGCCAGCCAGTAGCCCAGCTCCCCACTGCGCCGGTACACATCGCTCTGGGGCTGGACGCTGACGCACCCCACCGCCTCCCCGCCAACAACAATGGCCCGGCAGAGCTGCTGAGCCTCCCGCTCCACGCAGTCCCGGACAAACCAGGCCGCGGCCTCCCGGGTGTAGGGACTGGGGAAGACATCCCGGAGGTTACCGGCAATCTGTGGATCGTCGGCCCACCGGGCGATGTGGGGGATGTACGCCTCCTCCCAGGGCAGGAGCTGGAAGTCCACGGGCTTGCAGTCGCACCAGAGGACCGTGTCCACGGGAATGTCGTGATCCTCCGTGTCCAGGGAGGGCAGCACCTGAAAGCCGTAGCACAGGGCTGCCGTGGGGTGCCCCGGCTCCGCGGCCAGGAAGCGGTCATAGAACCCGCCGCCGTACCCCATCCGGTGCCCCTCCGGATCGAAGGCCAAACCGGGCATCAACACCAGAGCCGTGGGGTCGTCCGCCACCGGGCCGTCGGCGATGGGCTCGGGAATATGGCAGTACCCCTCCGCCACCGCGTCCAGATCATCCAGCCAAATAAACCGCATCTCCTCCCCGAACACCTTGGGCACCGCCACCCGCTTCCCATCCGCCTGGGCCCGCCGCAGCAGCGGCACCGTCCGCACCTCCTGATTGTAGGGCAGATACCCATACACCGACCGGGCTGCCCGATAGGCGGGCAGGGCAAGAAATTTCTCGGTGAGCTCCACGCTGCACCGCTCAATCTCCTCCACCGTCATGGCCTTCTTCAAAACAGAAACCTGCTTCCGCAGAGCCTTCTTATCCATCGTCTTCCCTCCGCACAATTCCAATCCGTCCAGCAAAGCTGGACACCGCAACTCCTATCTCCTATCTCCTATCTCCTCACTCCCCCGAAAGTGCCGAAACACCGCCTCCGCCGCATTCCTCGGCAATACCCGCGCCAGATCCTCCACCCCCGCCTCCCGGATGGCCTTCACGCTCTTAAACTCCTTCAGCAGCGCCTGCCGCCGGGCCGGCCCCACGCCGGGGATGTCGTCCAGCGCCGACTTCCGCGCGCTCCGGGAGTGGCTCTCGTGGTGGTAGGTGATGGCGAAGCGGTGGGTCTCCTCCTGGATCTGGCCCACCAGGGCGAACACCGCCTGATTCTGGCGGATGCCGATCTCCCGGCCCTCCGGGGTCATCAGGGCCCGGGTGCGGTGGCGGTTGTCCTTCACCATGCCGAACACGGGGATACTGAGCCCAAACCGCTCCGTCACCCGCACCGCCACCTGGGCGTGGGTCTCGCCGCCGTCAATGAGGAGCACGTCGGGGAGGGGGGCGAACTTCTCGTCGCCGTCCGCGTACCGCTGGAAGCGGCGGGTGAGCACCTCCTCCATGGAGCGGTAGTCGTCCGGGTGGTCCTCCACCGCCTTGATCTTAAAGCGGCGGTACTGGCTCCTGGCGGGCCTGGAGCCGTGGAACACGGTCATGGAGGCCACGATGTCGCTGCCGCCGGTATTGGAGATGTCGTAGGCCTCCATCCGCCGGGGTACCTCCGGGAGGCCCAGCATCTTGGTGAGGAGGGAGAGCGTCCGGTCCTCCCGCTCCTCCTTCGTGGTCTGGCGCTCCGCCTCCTCCCTGGCGTTCTGGGCGGCCATGGCCATCAGCTCCGCCTTCTCCCCCCGCTGGGGGACACCCACGCGGACCCTGTGGCCGGAGGCCTCGGTGAGCAGCTGGGCGAAGGCGTCCATGTCCTCGATCTCCATGGGGAGGAGAATCTCCCGGGGCAGGGCGGTGCGCTCACCGTAGTACTGCAAAAGCAGGGCTGCAAGCATCTCCCCCTCCTCCTCCTGGGCCGGGGCGGCAAACACCCGGGTCTCCCGGTAGATGAGCCGCCCCTGCTCATAGTGCAAAATGGCGTAGCAGCACCGTCCCCCCCGGTAGAGGCCCCACAGGTCCGTGTCCGCGCAGTGGGCGGCGATGACCTGCTGGCGCTTGCTCAATGTTTCGATGGCGCGAATCCGGTCCCGGAGCTCCGCCGCCCGCTCGAAGTGCAATTCCTCCGCGGCCCGCTCCATCTCCGCCTCCATCTCCGCCGTCACCTCACCGATCTTCCCGGTGAGCAGAAGCACCACCTGCTCAATCCGCCGCCGGTACTCCGCCTCGTCGGGCACCCCCCGGCAGAAGCCGTCGCACCGGCCCATGTGGTGGTTGAGACAGGGCCGCTCCTTCCCGATGTCCCGGGGAAAGCGCTTGTTGCAGGCGGGGAGTTTTAAGGCGGTGAGCAGGGCGTCGATGGCGCTGCGGGTCTCGTAGCGCCCGCCGAAGGGCCCGAAGTACCGGGCCCCGTCCTGCTCCCGCTTGTGGGAGAGGGAGAACCGGGGATACCGCTCGGCGCTGAGGCGCACAAAGGGGTACCCCTTCCCGTCCTTCAGGAGGATGTTGTACCGGGGCATGTGCTGCTTGATGAGGGAGTTCTCCAGCACCAGGGCCTCGAACTCCGTCCGCACGATGATGGTGTCGAAGTCGTCCACCTGACTGACCATCACCTGGGTCTTGAGATTGTGCCCATGCCCGGCCTGAAAGTACTGACTCACCCGGTTCTTCAGCCGCTTGGCCTTCCCCACATAGATGACCTCGTGGTTCTCGCTCTTCATCAGATAGACCCCCGGCGCCAGCGGCAGACTGTTGGCCTTGTCCAAAAGCTCCCCCCGTGTCACGGCCTGTCCCTCCTCTCCTGCAAAATCGTCCTGGCTTCCCCTTCCTCAGCGGGCGCACAATACCCGCAAAGGGTACGCCGCATCTGCAAAAAGCCGCCAACAGCTGCGCAGTGTGCGCCCCTACATGGGACGCAGAGCAATCCCCCCGCCGAATTTGCGGTCTCAACCGCAAAGAGCCCCTCGGGAGAGTTTGCGGCGCGCACGCCGCAAATAATCTAAAATCATTTTTTCCGGAAACCGCGTTTTCGGAAAAAATACTGCTCGCCCTGCGCAGTGTGCGAGCGTAAGCGAGTGCGCGGAGCAGGGCGCAATCCCCTCGATTGAAAGCCCAGCGAAGCGGGTTTCAATCGAAATAAATAGTTAGGCGGCTCCACTCGATCACGCAAAAACCATGACCTGTGAAACCGCCCGCCTATGTGTCATCATCACAATCTTCGTATTGCACAAATCCTTTACTCACCGAAACCGTTGTTAATCAGTTCCGCCAGAGCCTCCACGGCCTCCTTCTCGTCGCTGCCATCCGCAATCAGGGTGATGGTAGTCCCCTTCACGATGCCCAGGGACAGAACGCCCAACAGGCTCTTGGCATTGACTCGTCGCTCATCCTTCTCAACCCAGATGCCGCTCTTAAACTCGTTTGCCTTGCGAATGAAGAAGGTCGCAGGACGCGCCTGCAAGCCGACTTCGCTGTGAATGGTGACTTCCTGCGTATACATAGACAATTCTCCTTCAACACAATAAAGTTTATACTAAAGATATCAAATTTGCGTTCTTCCGTCAATAAGGAATTTGCATAAAGTTCAACGTTTTTCCGTTCCCGTACAGAAATATTTCCAGCAGAACCTACAATCTGCAAGGGATTCAGGCCTCAACCCCCCTCTTATTCCACCGTTTGTTCTACCATTTTTGATTTTGCCGGGCGGACAGATGATTTCGGGACGTATTCGCTCCGCGGTCAAATGTACGTGAAATATGCCTTTTCCTTCCTGCGCGGCGGAGGAGAACATCCGACTTTTGGGTATTATTTCCGCATTTTAAAATTTGGAAATAATACATTTGATGCGCGCCGTTTTGATCGCCGCTGCAAGCGGCAATCAAAACATGCGGCAGTCACGTCCAGCCTCTTTCCTATTGGAAGCAATCGCTTCCCCACCCGTTTATAGTCGACACACTTGAAAATCGGCAAAGTTCGGCGGGAAAAATGCGGTGTGTCCTGCGTTGTACCCGCAAGGGGTACGCCTCATCCGTAAGGCGGCAGAGCCGCCAACGGCTGAGCAGTCGTCCTTGGCGGGCGTCAGCCCGCCTGCGTCCTCCGCCTTGCCACGCCGCATTTTTCCTCGTCTCCTTTTTACTGATTCTCAAGCGTGTCGACTATAACACTTACTTCAGCTCCACAATGGTGACGCCGTCCTCCCCCTCGCCGTAGCGGCCCAGGCGGAAGGACTTCACCGCGCTGTGGCGGCGGAGGATCTGGTGGACGCCCTTGCGCAATGCGCCGGTGCCCTTGCCGTGGATGATGCTCACGGTATTTAGTTTACCCATCTGGGCGGTGTCAATAAACTGGTTGACCACCGCCTCCGCCTCGTCGGTCATCATGCCCCGGATGTCGAGCTCGTTTTTGGCGGCGGCGGCGCGGCTGTGGGCCTGGACGCGGACCATCTGCTGCCTCACCTGGCGCTGGGCGGCGGCCTCGGCCTCCTCGATCAGGCGGACGCCGTCGGCCTTGATGGTCATCTTCATGCTCCCCGCCTGGAGCTGGAGCTTGTTCCCGTCCACGGAGAGGACCGTGGCCCGGGTCCTGGCCCCGGGGAGCTCCACGATGTCCCCCTTCCGGATGGGGCGGCTGGGGGCGGGGATGGGCTCCGGGGGCAGGGCGACGCGGAGGCTCTCCTCCATGGCGTTCAGCTCGCCGCGGATGGCGGAGCGGGCGTCGTTGATCCCCTGCCAGTCCTGGCCCTTTTGCTGCTGTTTCCTGAGGGCGTCCAGCTCGGCGAAGATGGCGTCGGCGCTCTCCCGGGCCTCCCGGACGATGCGGCGGGCCTCCGCCTCGCCGCGGCTTCTGGCGTTCTCCTTGGCCCGTTCCATCTGCTCCCGGAACTCCCGGGCCCGGCGGGCGTCCTCCTCCCGCTGCGTCCGCAGGCGCTCCGCCTCGTCCTGGTCGTGCTCCAGGCGCTGGCGCTTCTGCTCCAGCTGGGTCAAGACCTCCTCAAAGCGGACGGACTCGCTGTCCATCTGCTGCCGGGCGGTCTCAATAATCTCCTCGCCCAGGCCCAGGCGCTGGGAGATGGCGAAGGCGTTGGACTTGCCGGGGATGCCGATCAGGAGCTTGTAGGTGGGGCGCAATGTCTCCACGTCGAACTCGCAGGAGGCGTTCTCCACCCCGTCTGTGGTCATGGCGAAGGTTTTCAGCTCCGCGTAGTGGGTGGTGGCGGCGATCCTCGCTCCGGCGGCGCGGACGTGGGTGATGATGGCGATGGCCAGGGCGGCCCCCTCCACCGGGTCCGTGCCGGCCCCCAGCTCGTCGAAGAGGACCAGGGTATGGCGGTCGGCCTCCTTCAGTATACGGACGATGTTTGTCATGTGTGCCGAGAAGGTGGACAGGCTCTGCTCGATGCTCTGCTCGTCGCCGATGTCCGCCAGCACCCGGTGGTAGACGCTGACGGCGCTGCCCGCGGCGGCGGGGATCTGGAGGCCGCACTGGGCCATCAGGGTGAGCAGGCCCAGAGTCTTGAGGCTCACCGTCTTGCCGCCGGTGTTGGGTCCGGTAATCACCAAGGTGTCAAACCGGCCCCCCAGCTCGATGTCGATGGGCACCGCTTTGGCGCTGTCCAGGAGGGGGTGGCGGGCTTTTCGGAGCGCTATGCTCCCGGTCTCCCGGACCTCCGGTCGGGAGGCGTCCAGCTTGTAGCTCAGCTGGGCCTTGGCGAAGAGCACGTCCAGGTGGACCAGGGCGTCGTAGTCGCAGAGGATGTCGTTCTGGTACTTGGCCGCCTCGGCGCTGAGGGCGGAGAGGATGCGCTGGATCTCCTTCTCCTCCTTGGCCTCCAGCTCCTTGAGCTCGTTGTTGGCCTGGACCACGCCCATGGGCTCCACGAACAGCGTGGCCCCGGAGGAGGAGGTGTCGTGGACCAGCCCCGGCAGATCCCCCCGGTGCTCGGCCTTCACCGGCACCACGAAGCGGCCCCCGCGCATGGTGATGATGGACTCCTGCAAAACCTTGCCGTAGGAGGGGGAGGAGATGATCCGCTGGAGAATCTGCCGGCCCTTGGCCGCCGCCGAGCGCTTGTGCCGGCGGATGTCGGCCAGCTCCGGGCTGGCGCTGTCGGCGATCTCGTCCTCGTCCAGAATGGAGGTAAAGATCTTCTCCTCCAGAAACTTGTTGCCATGGAGGCAGCGAAACAGGTGGTCGATGGCGGTGGAGGCGCTGGCGTCGTCGTTGAAGTACTCCCGCACCCGGCGGGCGCAGCGGAGCATCCCGGCGATGAGCAGCAGCTCCCGGGTGTTCAGAACGCCCCCGTGGTCCGCCCGGGCCAGGGGGTCCGCCACCCGCCTCAGCCCCGAGAAGTTGGGGCTGCCGTGGAGGGCGGCCATGGACTTGGCGGCCTCGGTCTGGTCCTGAAGGAGGAGCACCTCCGCCGCCTCGGTCTCCGGCCGGAGCTTCCGGCAGCGGTCCTTGGCCTCGTCGCTGACGGCCTGGGCGCTGAGCAGCTCCAAGACGGCGGGCAGCTCCAGGGTTCGGATGGATTTTTCAAATAGTTCACTCATAGTTTTTTTCCTTATCAGGCGGTGTCTAAGCCCGCTTCAAGAGTCCGATGCCGATGGGGTGGGGGCCGGTGTGCACGCCGATGGTGACGCTGATGTGGAAGTCCCCCAGGCGCTCCCAGGGGCGGCCCAGGTCCGAGAGCAGCTCCGCCGCCCGGTCGTTGAAGGCGGCGTACTCCGCCTGGTCATAGCCGTAGCCGGTGGCGATGTCATAGCGCTCCAGGTCGATGCGCTCTTTCGCCACATACTCCCGAAACAGCTCCAGGCACCGCTGGACGGACTTCTTCCTCCCCCGGACAAGGCCCGCGCTGTAGAGGTCGCAGTCCCGGTACTCGATCATGGGCTTGAGCTGGAGCACCGTCCCCGTGGCGGCGGCGGCCTTGCCGATGCGCCCGCCGTGGCTGAGGTAGTCTAAATCGTTGGTGGTGAAGAAGATGCGCCCGGTGCTCCGCACGGCCTCCAGCCGGGGGACGGCCTCCTCCAACGTCAGATCCTGGTCCCGGAGGAGCACCGCCTGGCGGACCAGGAGGCCCTGGAGCACGGTGGCAAGCTGGGAGTCCATCACGTGAATCTTGGCCCGGGGGAACTCCTCCTGCATCATGGCGGCGGCGTTGACGGCGGTCTGGCAGGAGCCGGAGAAGGCGCCGTTGAGGCAGATGCACAGCACCGGCAGCCCCTTCTTCACCGGCCCGCAGAAGGCCGCGCCGTAGTCGTACAGGGTGGGCATGGAGGTCTTGGGATAGCACCCCGGCCGGTCCACCAGAGTCTGATAGAACTCCTCCGCGGAGATATCCCGCCCCTCCCGGCGGTAGGTCTCACCGTCAAAGGAGACGTAGAAGGGCACCATGTGGATGCCCCAGCGCTGAATCAGCTCCGGGGGGATGTCGCAGGAACTGTCGCTGACGATCTGGAATTTCATAGGGCTCCTTTCTGCATACGGACAAGGGGGAGGGCGAAGAGCCGCCCCGGCCTCTGTCGCCGGGTGGTAAATATTATAGCGTATTATAGCGGATTTTTTTGACAGATGCAAGGGGTTAAAAGGGGGCGGCACGCAGCTGCCTATGCGGATGGAGAGAAAAATTTTGCCTGACAAAGCGAAAAATGGAAGAAAGCCCGGCGGATCGCGGAGGCGTTTTGTCCGGAGGGCCGCAGAAGAGCGCCGGGCGGGGCTCCGCCGCGCATATTCCCTTTGCTTTTTCCCCATACTTGCAGTAAAATATCACCAGACAAAAATCCCAACAAGGAGGAACAAACAGATGAAGGACGGTTTTGTCAAAGTCGCCGCCGGTACGCCCAAGATCAGAGTCGCCGACTGCCGCTACAACGCGGAGCAGATTTTCACCCTCATGCGCCGGGCGGACGCCGAGGGCGTCCGGGTTCTCTGCCTGCCGGAGCTGTGCGTCACCGGCTACACCTGCGAGGATCTCTTTCTTCAGGACACCCTCCTCCGCGGCGCTGAGGAGGGGCTTATGACCATCCTCCGCGCCACGCGGAACCTGGACATGGTGGCCGCCATAGGTCTCCCCGTGCGCTGCAACAACAAACTGTATAACTGCGCCGCCGTAATACACAAGGGAGTAATTCTGGGGCTGGTCCCCAAGTGCCACATCCCCGGCTACGGCGAGTTCTATGAGAGCCGCTGGTTCACCTCCGGGGAGGAGCTGAGCGAGACGGATTTTTCCATCCCCTTTGCCGGACAGGAGAGTGTGGACTTCTCCCCCGCCCAGGTCTTCCGCTGCGCGGCTCTGCCGGAGCTGATGATCGGCGTGGAGATCTGCGAGGACCTGTGGGTGCCGGCCCCCCCCTCCGCCCGGCTGGCCGCCGAGGGGGCCACCCTGATTCTGAACCTCTCCGCCAGCGACGAGGTGGTCGGCAAGGCGGACTACCGCCGCTCCCTGGTGGCGGGACAGTCCGGCCGTCTGGTCTGCGGCTACCTCTACGCCGACGCCGGCGAGGGGGAGTCCTCCACGGATCTGGTGTTTGCCGGCCACTGCCTCATCGCCGAAAACGGCGCCATTCTGGCGGAGCGCCGCTTTGCCGGCGGCCTGACAATCAGCGAAATAGACGTCCACCGGCTGTGCTATGAGCGGCGGCGGATGTCCACCTTCCCGCCCAGAAGCATGGGCGTCTACCCCAACTGCTTCGACATGGCCCTCAGCGATACGGTGCTCACCCGCCATCTCTCCCCCACCCCCTTCGTCCCCGAGGAGGCCGGCGGCCGGGCGGAGCGGTGCAGCGAGATCCTCTACATTGCGGCGCTGGGGCTGAAAAAGCGCATGGAGCACACCGGAGCCAAAACCGCGGTGGTAGGGCTCTCCGGCGGACTGGACTCCACGCTGGCCATTCTGATTACCGCCGTCACCATGGGGATGCTGGGCCGTCCGGCCTCGGACATCCTGGCGGTGACCATGCCCTGCTTTGGCACGACTGACCGCACCCGGGACAACGCGGTGGAGCTGGCGGAGCGGCTGGGGGCCACCCTCAAGCGCATTGACATTGGCCAGGCGGTCAGGCAGCACTTTAAAGATATCGGTCAGAGCATGGAGAACCAGGATGTGACCTTTGAGAACGCCCAGGCCCGGGAGCGGACCCAGGTGCTCATGGACGTGGCCAACCAGACCGGGGGGCTGGTGATCGGCACGGGGGATCTCAGCGAGCTGGCCCTGGGCTGGGCCACCTACAACGGCGACCACATGAGCATGTACAGCGTCAACGCCTCCATCCCCAAGACGCTGGTGCGGCATCTGGTGTCCTATGTGGCCGGGGACAAGGCGGAGGAGGACAAGCGCCTCTCCGTGGTGCTGGAGGACATTCTGGACACCCCGGTCTCCCCGGAGCTGCTGCCGGCCATCGAGGGCCGGATCGCCCAGAGGACGGAGGACCTGGTGGGGCCCTACGAGCTCCACGACTTCTTCCTCTACTACGCCATCCGCTGGGGGTTCCCCCCCCGGAAGGTGTTCCGTCTGGCGGAGCACGCCCTGGGCCGCCGCTACGACCGGGGGACAATTTTGAAGTGGGAGAAGAATTTCTACCGCCGCTTCTTTGCCCAGCAGTTCAAGCGGAGCTGTCTCCCCGACGGCCCCAAGGTGGGGAGCGTCACCCTGAGCCCCCGGGGGGACTGGCGTATGCCCAGCGACGCCGTGGCGGCGCTGTGGCTGAGCGAGATGGAGGAGATGGAGTAGGCGCCCGGCGGGCCGTATCGCCCCCCAATTTGTCAGATTGGGGGGCGATACCTCTTTTGGCGCCCCGCCCCGGCGGAGGCAGGCCCCGCGTCAGGATTTGCCTTTTCCCACAATCTGTGATATATTACGTAAAGAAGTGCCGGCTGCCTGGGGAGTCCCCCTGCGAATTTTCCCCTGTCAGCCCCGGCCAGACCAGTGGCCCTGCACATATTGGAAATTTGCACCGCTTTTTACTATACCGTTTGACCAAAATAGAAAAGGAGCCCTCTATGTGGTATGTCCCTCTTTTTCTCATGCTGCTGGCCGCCGACCAGGCGGTAAAGCTGTGGGTGGTGCGGCACCTTGCGCTCTATGAGAGCATGCCTCTGCTGCCCGGATTTCTGGAGCTGAAGTATATCCGCAACACCGGCGGCGGGTGGTCGGTGCTCTCCGGCCACACCTGGCTCCTCTCCCTCCTTACGGCGGCGATCATGCTGGTCCTCCTGCTTCTTCTGCTGCGGCGGATCGTCCGGCACCCCCTGGGGCGGACGGCCTGCGTGCTGCTCCTTGCCGGGGGCTGCGGGAATCTGATCGACCGGCTGCGCCTGGGCTATGTGGTGGACATGTTCAACTTTCAGTTCATCAGCTACCCGGTGTTCAACGTGGCGGATATCGCCGTGGTGACGGGGATGATCTTAGGGGCGGCGTACTACCTGTTTCTCTACGAGAAGCACGACGCCCCGGGGAGGGGGACCGATCATGGAGATTCTGCGCCCCGCCGGTGAGGAGGCCGGCCTGCGTCTGGACGTGTACCTCGCCCGGGCCCTGCCGGATCTGACCCGCTCCGCCGCCGCCCGCCTGATCGAGACCGGGCAGGTTTTACTGGACGGGAAGGCCCCTCCCAAGAGCTGCCGCCTTGCCGGCGGGGAGGTGATCGCCGTCACCCTGCCGGATCCGGAGCCCGTGGACGCTTTGCCCGAGGATATCCCCCTGGACGTGGTCTATGAGGACCAGGACGTCATCGTGGTGAACAAGCCCAAGGGCATGGTGGTCCACCCCGCCCCGGGGCACAGCACCGGCACGCTGGTCAACGCCCTGCTCTGCCGCTGCGGGGACAGCCTCAGCGGCGTGGGCGGCGCGGTGCGTCCGGGGATCGTCCACCGCATCGACCGGGACACCAGCGGCCTCATTATCGCCGCCAAGAACGACGCCGCCCACCTGGGCCTCTCCGCCCAGCTTGCGGACCACTCCCTGGCCCGGACCTACGAGGCGGTGGCGGAGGGCCGCCTGCGGGAGGACAGCGGCGCCGTGGACGCCCCCATCGGCCGCAGCCCCAGGGACCGGAAGAAGATGGCCGTGGTCCCCGATGGCCGCCGGGCGGTGACCCACTACGAGGTGCTGGAGCGCTACCGGGGGGCCACCTACCTCCGCTGCCGTCTGGAGACCGGGCGCACCCACCAGATCCGGGTCCACATGGCCCACCTGGGCCACCCGATCTGCGGCGACCCGGTCTATGGCCGGGAGCGGCCGGACCTCACCGGCCAGTGCCTCCACGCGGCGGCGCTGACCTTCCTCCACCCCCGCACCGGGGAGCGGATGACCTTGACCTGTCCTCTGCCGGAGGAGTTCCGGCGGTTCTTGGAGAAGCTCCGGCGGATGGAGGGGCAGGGGGAATGAACGTCAGCGAGTACCGCCGCAGGAAGAGCTTCTATGCGGTGTGCAGCGTGGGGATGTTCGGGGAGCACATCTACGCCTTCGAACAGCTCACCGGCATCTGCGACGTCCCGGAGTACCACCAGATCACCCGGGAGGAGTACGAGACAGCGGAGCAGTGGATCTTGCAGGAGGACAAGGTGTGTGAGATCCTCTCCCGCCCCGTCTTCTGTGACCGCAATAAGGGCGGACGCGGGGATTTTGATGAGGAGGCGGTGAAAAACTCCCCTTGGGGAAAATAGTAGTACCCAAAGAACCACAGGGAAGGACCGCATCAAAAAGGGAGTGGACGCTCGTATAGAGCGTCCACTCCTCAGTCTGTCGAAAAAGACGGCAGAGCAGGATGGCGGTAAGGAGGATAGTGTGAAAGGAACCCAAGAGGGGTTCCTTTCGCGTGCAATCGCCCGCCCACAGGCGACAAATTGCGGCCTTTGGCCGCAATTTGCCCCAGCTTGTCGAAAAACCCAACGGGTTTTTCGACAAGCTGGGGAGTGGACACTCTTACAGAGCGTCCACTCCCTCTTATTTAGAGCAGCATAGAGGGCGTTCCCCCTCCTTTGACCTTTTTCGCCCTCTACATCTGCTATGCTAAGGGGGTATACTCCCCCAACATCTTGTGGCAGCGGCAAGGAGGACAAGCCATGGAGACGGTAAAGCTGGCGTCCCGCAGGATTCATTACATACCGATCAACCACATTGCGCCCAACCCCGCTCAGCCCCGGCGGAACTTTGACCCCCAGGCTTTGCGGGAGCTGGCGGACTCCATCCGCCTCCACGGCATCCTCCAGCCCCTGACGGTGCAGAAGGGGCACTACACCTACACCCTGGTGGCCGGAGAGCGCCGGCTCCGGGCGGCGGGGATGGCGGGCCTGGACACGGTGCCCTGCGTAATTCTGAACATCGACGAGGAGAGCCGGGCGGTGCTGGCGCTGATTGAGAACCTCCAGCGCAGCGGCCTCCACTACCTGGAGGAGGCAGAGGCCATCGCCCGGCTCATCGCCACCTTCGACCTGTCCCAGGAGGAGGCGGCGGCCAAGCTGGGCAAGTCCCAGTCCGCCGTGGCCAACAAGCTGCGCCTGCTGCGCCTCAGCGAGCCCTGCGCAGCCCTTCTGCGGCAGTACCAGCTCACCGAGCGCCACGCCCGATCCCTTCTCCGCCTCACCGACGAGGAGCAGCGCCTCGCCGCCCTGAAGCACATCGGTGAGCAGCACCTGAACGTGGCTCAGACGGAGGAGTATATAGAGTCGCTTCTGTGCCAGGTCCAGGTGACGCCGCCGCCCCGGCGGCCCAACTACATTATTAAAGATGTGCGGCTGTTTCTCAACAGTATCCGCCGCAGTGTGGAGATCATGCAGCAGGCTGGCGTGGACGCCTGCGTCTCCCGGGAGGAGGATGAAGAGACCATAACGGTTACCGTTCAGATCCCCAAGCGGGGGAAGCGGGCGGCGGCGGCCGCCGCTGCGGCTGCCTCAGCAGATTAAAAGGCCGGCGTCGTCGATGGCGTCCAGGATGGTCTCTTCGCTGTCCCCGCTGATTTGCAGGCGCTTCTGGCGCAGATCCACGGCGGCGAAGTCCACGCCGGGGGAGTGGAGGAGGGTCTCCTCCACCTCGGTGCCGCACTGGGCGCAGTGGGTTTTTCCTGTGCAGGATTGGCATTTCAGGTGGGTGATGGTGTAGGTGGTTTGCATGGGAGGCTCCTTTTTTGACAGTGCGGAGCACTGTTGATGGTCTTTTTGTGCCGCGGGCTCGCTGCGCTGCGGGCTGCAAACGACGGGGAGTTTCGCCCCCCGGGGCGAGGTACTTTTCCCACGCGGGAAAAGTACCCAAAAGCGCGCTTAGGGGTCCGGCGTGGGCGGGCCTTAGCCCCCGCAGGGGGCACGGCCCTTACACGCCTCCCCCCTAAGAACCCCAGGTTACGGCGCTGCTTCGGTAGACTGGTGCGTA
>CANDEH010000023.1 GCA_947383645.1 uncultured Clostridia bacterium
TGCAGGAGGGCGTGGCCGCCGCCTACGGCGCGGTGATGAAGCCCGCCGAGGGCACGGTGCTCACCGTGGCCCGTCTGGCCGCCAAGCGGGCCGCCGAGGTGGCCGAAGAGAACCGGGACGTGGAGTTCGTCCTGGACGAGGCCATCCGGACCGGCTACGAGGTGCTGCCCCAGACCACGGAGATGAATCCGGTGCTGAAGAAGGCCAACGTGGTGGACGCCGGGGCCAAGGGCTACCTGGTGATCTTAGAGGGGATGCTGGCCGCCGTCCGGGGGGAGCCCCTGCCCGAGCTGGCCGAGGAGGAGCCCCAGCAGGAGAAGGCGGACTTCGACGTGTTCTCCACTGAGGAGATCACCTTTGCCTTCGACACGGTGTTCATCGTGCGCAAGACCGTGGAGAAGTCCTTGAAGCCCCTGCGGGAGTACCTGGGCAGCATCGGCGACAGTCTGGTGATCGGCGAGGACGACGAGGCCTTCAAGGTCCACGTCCACACCAACATCCCCGGCGACGCGCTGAAGGAGGCCCAGAAGTACGGCACCCTGGAGCTGGCCAAAATTGAGAACATGCGCACCCAGCACGACGATCTGGCCGCCGGCAAGCATGTGCAGAGTGTGGACGATCTGGATCGGATCGAGGAGGACCTGGAGACCGCCGAGGCCGCCCCGGCGGATCCGGAGAAGCCCTACGGCTTCCTGGCCGTCTGCGCCGGCGAGGGCATCGCCGCCGTGTTCCGGGACCTGGGCGTGGACGGGGTGATCTTCGGCGGGCAGACCATGAACCCCTCCACTGAGAGCATCCTCAGGGAGATCCAGCGGACCCCGGCGGAGACGGTATTCGTCCTGCCCAACAACAAAAACATCATTATGGCCGCCCAGCAGTGCGTGGGCCTGACAGAGAAGAAGGTGGTGGTGGTCCCCACCGCCACCGTGCCCCAGGGCATCACCGCCATGATGAATGTGGATCTGGAGATGGGAGCGGAGGAGATCCTTGCGGTGATGACCGAGGCCGCCCAGGGCGTCACCACCGCCCAGATCACCTACGCCGCCCGGAACAGCGACTTTGACGGCTTCGCCATCAGTGAGGGGGACTATCTGGCCCTGATTAACGGCAAGCTCTTCGGCACCGACAAGGACATCGCCCTCCTGCTCCAGCGCCTGGCCGGGGAGGCCAGGGACCGGGGGGCGGAGTTTGTCACCGTGTTCTACGGCGAGGACGTCAGCGAGGAGGAGGCCGCCCAGGCGGAGGAGATCTTCGCCCAGGCCTGCCCCGACGCGGAGCTGTCCCTGCTGCCCGGCGGACAGCCGGTGTACTACTACATTGTTTCGATTGAGTAGTGCGGCGGGTGAGATAGGAGATACGAAATAGGAGATAGGAGATATCATTACCGCTCTGCTCCTGGTAAAAACTTGAAAGGGGCCGCTCTCAGGTTGGGAGCGGCCCCTTTAGTCTGTCAAAAAAGACGGCAGAGTGGGATAGCGGTAAGGAGGATAGTGTGAAAGGAACCCAAGAGGGGTTCCTTTCGCGTTAAATCGCCCGCCGCAGCGGCAAATTGCGGCCAAAGGCCGCAATTTGCCTCAGCTTGGGAGCGGCCCTTTCTTTGAATTATGATGCAAAGACCTATTGAAACTGAATCGGCCGGTTCTCCCCGATGGCGATGCCGCACAGCTGCATCAGGCGGTCAAGGAGAAACTCGCAGTCTGCGTCAATGAAGCACTCGAAGAGGTTTTGAGGCACGACGCCGTAGAGCTTGAATACGTCCTCCTTGCAGCGCCGCACCTCCTCCGAGGGGGGCTCCTGCTGGAACAGCTCCCTGATCTCTGAGAGCTCCTGAAGCAGCTTCTTGCACTCCGCTGTGCTCCAGCTCCCGTCGCAGTCCATGTGGTGCAGCAGTACGGGCACATCCCGCAGCCGCCCCTGGTCCACAAACGCCGCCACGCGCTGCCTGAGCTCCGCGAAATACTGGTAGCGTCCCACCTCTACCCCGCTGCTCTCCTGGCCGCACTCGTCAAAGATGCATAGATACAGTCCCATATCAGCACCGCTCCAATTTCGTCCGCCGGTGTTCTTTGATGAACTGCCGCAGCTCGGCGCTGATCCGGCACCCCTTCACCACGCGCAGGACAAACCGCACCTGCCGGCGCTCCGCCTCCTCGGCCAGATAGTAGATCTGATAGGTCAGATCCAGACGGGAGCAGCCCTTGACCAGCAGCATAATATTGCACTCCTCCAGGTCCGGCAGACATCTGCGCTGGGTCTGCCAGCGGCTGTAGGGGATTTTCATAGGGACGGTCTCCTTTTCTACAGGTCCTCAATCTTCATCTTGTCCATCTCTTCTTTCTTTGGCTGCTCAGGCTCCTCTTTATCGCTCCTGGCCAGGTGGCGGATCAGGTACACCAGGCCCACCGTGGCCAGGATGGCCAGGGGCAGAGCAATCACCAACCATACTATCACAACTCTGGATGCAACAACCATCTTATATCCTCCTGTCATTTCCTACTTGCTTTGTCTCGTCTTCCGGTACTCCCCGATCAGCAGCTTGGCCGTGTCAAAGTCGATGGTCTCGTTCAACGCCATGCGCTTAATCAGAGCCACATAGGGGTCCGCCGCAGCGTCCTCGCTGATGCGGATTTTCTGGATCAGCCGGTCCAGCCGCAGGCGCACCGTGGGGTAGGTGACGCCATACTGCCCCGCAATCTCCTTCAATGACCCGGAGGCCAGGAGAAAATTCTTGATGAAATTTACATCCTCGTCCTCCAGCCCCGCCATCCACTCCGGCACTACTTCAATGGGCACAGCACCACCCCCTTTTGGTATTCCCATTGTACTCTTTAATTTTATTAAAGTCAACATTAAATTTTGTTTTTCGTTTTATTTTATTAACGGAGAGAAGGAACCCTCATTGGGTTCCTTCTCTCCGTCTGTCAAAAAAGCCGGCAGAGCAGGATGGCGGTAAGGAGGATAGTGTGAAAGGAACCCAAGAGGGGTTCCTTTCGCGTCAAATCAACCCGCCCGCAGGCGACAGATTTTGGCCCATAGGCCAAAATCTGGTAGTCCCGGTAACATCGTTACCGGGACTACCCAAGAGGGGTTCCTTTCGCGTGCAATCATCCGCCCGTACCCCAAGGGCATTTCTTCGCCGCTGCGCGGCTCAGGCACAGGCGGCTCTGTTTTACTCCACCTCCAGCAGAGCGCGGCGGAGGGTCAGGCGGACCTGGGCGCCCTGGCCGGGCTGGGAGGTGACGGCGAGGCCGTGGCCCAGGCGGTCGCAGACGCCCTTGCACAGGTAGAGGCCGATGCCGGTGGACTTTTTGTCTGTCCGGCCGTTGCAGCCGGTGTAGCCCTTCTCGAAGATCCGGGGCAGGTCCTCCGCCGCGATGCCGATGCCGGTGTCCCGGATGATAAGGTCCTCCCCCTCCTGGAAAATCCGCACCGTGCCGCCCCGGGCGTACTTCACCGCGTTGGAGAGGATCTGCTCCACCACGAAGCTGAGCCACTTCTCGTCACTGAGGACGGATCCGCGGAGGGGCTGGAGGTCCAGGGTCACCCGGCTGCGGAGAAAGAGGGGGGCGTACTTGCGCACCGCCTGGCGGACCAGGGGCTCCAGGGGGATCTCCCGGATCAGGTAGTCCGTGCTGCCGCTGTCCAGGCGCAGGTACTGGAGGACCATCTCCGCGTACTGCTCCACCTTGAACAGCTCCGCCGCCAGCTCCCGGCCCTGCTCCGTGCCGTCGCGCTGGAGCACCAGGTTCATGGCGGCGATGGGGGTCTTGATCTGGTGGGCCCAGAGGGTGTAGTAGTCCGCCATGTCCCGCTCCCGGGCGGCGGCGGCGCTGAGCTGGTTGAGCCGGTCCTGGTAGAGAATGCGCAGCAGCTCCTGATACGCCCCCTCGGTGGCCCCCCAGGGCTCCGGCAGGCCCTCCAGGCCCAGGGTCACCCGGCGCTGGATCTCCCGGAGGGTCCGCAGGCGGCGCAGCCACAGGGCGAAGTCCACCGCCGCCGCGGCCAGGGTGCCCACAGCGCCCAGAAGGGTAGCGTAGAGCACCGCCTCCAGGTTCAGCCGGTAGAGGGCGAAGACGCCGGCGAAGAGGAGAAGCCAGGCGAGCAGGAGAAGGAGGACAAAGAGGCGCTCCTTCAGGTAGGCAAGCAGCAGTTTCATATCCCGTCCCCCCCTACTCCACCAGGTAGCCGAAGCCCTTTTTCGTCTTGATAAAATCCGTGAGCCCCAGGCCGGCCAGCTTCCGGCGCAGGCGGTTGATGTTCACCGACAGGGTGTTCTCATCCACAAAGCTGTCCGTCTCCCACAGCCGAAGCATCAGCGTCTCCCGGGAGACGGTTTTGCCGGCGTTCTCCATGAGCACCTGCAAAATGCGGAACTCGTTGCGGGACAGGTCCAGCTTCTCCGCGCCGCAGGTGACAGCGGCGGCGCTCAGGTCCAGTGTGACCCCGCCCCGGCTGAGCGTGGGGGCGGCGGCGAAGTCGTAGGCCCGGCGGAGGAGGGCCTGGATCTTGGCCGTCAGCACCTCCAGATCGAAGGGCTTGGGCACGAAGTCGTCGGCCCCCATGCCCACGGCCATGACGATATTCATATTGTCCGCAGCGGAGGACAGGAACAGGATAGGCGCCCTGGAGACCTTGCGGATCTCCCCGCACCAGTGGTACCCGTTAAAGAAGGGCAGGGAGATGTCCAGAATCACCAGGTGGGGCTGGAAGGCGGCAAAGGTCTCCATCACATGCTGGAAGTCCTCCGCGCAGCGGACCTGGTAGCCCCAACCGGTGAGGTGGCGGCAGATGGCGGCGGCAATCACCGCGTCGTCCTCCACGATAAAGATTTTCATGGCAAACACCCCGCTTCGTCAATTAGGAATTAGGAATGAGGAATTAGAAATTGTGGTGTCCAGCTCCGCTGGAGGATTTCAATTTGGCCGCCCTGCGGCCCCCGATATCTTCACTCTCCACTCTTCACTCAAAAATCAAATTTCATCGCCGAAGGCGATACCATCACTCCTAACTCCTAATTCCTAATTCTCACGCCTGCTCTCCTTCACAAGGTCCTCCAGCCCCTGGCCCTTCAGGGTTCGCTCTAAGACTACCGGCAGTTTTTCCGGGGTGCAGGCAAAGCAGGGGATGTCCAGGGCGGCGATGTGTTGGGCGGTTTTGGCGTCGTAGAAGGGACGGCCACCGTCGGCGATGGCCAGAAGGACCACTACGGTGACGCCGGCGGCCTTCAGCTCCTCGATTCGGCGGAGGAGAGCTGCCCGGTTGCCCCCCTCCTCTAAGTCGGAGATCAGGAAGAAGAGGGTCTTTTTGGGGCTCTCCACTAAGTTCTGGCAGTAGGCGATGGACTTGGCGATGTCTGTGCCGCCGCCCATCTGGAAGCCGAAGAGCAGGTCCACCGGGTCGGCGCAGAGGTCCGTCAGGTCCATGATCTCCGTGTCGAAGGCCACCACGCTGGTGCGGACGGCGGACATGCTGGCCAGGATGCAGGCCATCACCGAGGAGTACAGGATGGACTGGCCCATGGACCCGCTCTGGTCGATGTCCAGGATCACGTGCCAGCGGTTTACACGGCTGGACCGGTCGAAGAAATACACCCGCTCGGGGATGATGGTCCCCAGCTCCGCGTTGTAGTGGCGGAGGTTCCGCCGGATGGTATAGCGGAAGTCCAGGGCCGCGGCGCTGGGCAGGGGGGAGTGGGCCCGGCGGTTCAGGGCCGCCGTCACCGCCCGGCGGACGTCGCTCTCCAGCATTTTGTTGATCTCCGCCACGATCTTGCGGATGAACTGGCGGGCGGCCTCCTTGGACTTCTTGGGGATCTGGTCCTTCAGGGTCAGAAGCGTGGAGGCCAGGTCCAGGTCCGGCTCCAGGTTCTCTAAGAGCTCCGGCTCCAGGAGGAGCTGCTTGAGGCCCTTGCGCTCGATGGCGTCGCTTTGCACCACGGCCACCATCTCCGGGTCGAAGAGGCTGCGCAGGTCCCCCAGCCACTTGGAGAGTACCGGGGCCGGTGGGCCGTGGCCGCCGCTCTGGCCGCCGAAGCCCTCCCCCTGGCCGTAGATGGCGGAGAGGGCGCTGTCCATCAGAAGCTCCTCCTGTGAGAGGGCGGCGGCCCCCATGCCGCCGAAGGTGTCCTGTGTCTCCGCGCCCAGGATCAGACGCCAGCGGGAGAGTTGTTCGGTCTGTACCATAGAGATCGCCTCACTTTCGCAGCAAGATCAGCTCCGGAATTTGGGAATCTTTGCTGAGGAGCGTCAGCTCGTCCACGTGCCAGTGCTGGCCGTGGTTTTTCCCGGAGAGGGCCAGGGACACCAGCAGATCTGCCAGCTCGATCATGTCCAGGGGACTGCCGGAGAGGAGCAGGCGGTTCTGGCTGTCCAGGGACAACGTGAAGCCCTCCTCGTCGGCCTCCGGGACGGGGTACAGGCCCTGCTTTTCCAGATAGTCTGTAACAAGGCGGGTGTTTTCCATACAAAAGCCTGCCATAAAGCCTCCTAAATGTCATCGAAATCGAACTCGTCCAGCTCCTTGAGGACCGTCTGCTCCCCCTCGGTGAGGTCCGTCATCAGGGCCTCCGCCGCCTGACGGGGGTCTACGCCCCAGATCTCGCCCAGGTTCTCCGCAATCTCCTGCTTCTCCAAGGGCGCGAAGTCGGCGAAGGCACGGCGGAGAAATACCAGGGCACGGCGAAAGTCCCGGTCGTCCAGGGCGGCGATGTAGTCCCCCAGGTGCCGCCACAATGACAATCGGGCGATGAGGGCGTAGCGGTTCTTCGCCGCCAGTCCCTCGAACCAACCCGCCCCCAGGTCCGCCGGCACGCCGGGGGACAGGCGGCGGGAGACCTCCCGGCTGAGGAGGTCCTCATCGGCCCTCCCCCGCTCCAAGAGAATCGCCATGGCGAAGCCGGAGCACCGGGTGTTCAAATCGTCCCGGTCGGACACGGTCTCCATGAGGGTGAGCCACCGCTCCTCCTCCAGAAAGTCGTGGTTCAGCTGCAAAAGGTTCAGCTTTTCCATGGCCGCCGTCACCTCCGGCGCGGCCTTGGCGTCGCACCGGCAGGCCTCCTCCAGGGTGAGGCAGGCGCGGAGGTAGAGCTGGCGCAGCAGGGGCAGCACCGGGGCGCTGTCAAACCGGCGCAGGTCCCCGTAGCGGACGGTGACACTGAGCTGCTCCGCCGCGGCGGCCACTTCCGTCAGGGCGGCGGCGTCCACGGAGAGACTTTGGAGGGCCGTCAGGGCGTGGGCCGCCGCCGCGGGCATGCCGCAGAGGAAGGCGTCCCGGAAGATGGCGGCGGCCTCCGCCACGCTGGCGCTGCTGTCCGCGCGCTCCCGCAGGGCGAAGGCGGCGGCCCCCTCGATGGTGTCGCCCAAAAGGGAGCTCTCCACCACCTCGATCTCCGCCTCGGGGGTCCAGCGCAGCTCCCAGTACTCCCCCCAGTTGGCCCCCTCCTGCCGGGAGGGGAGCAGGGCGGCAAAGTGGATGTTCAGCACCCGCAGGCGGTGGAGGAAGAAGGAGCGGCGCAGGTCGATGAGGGCCGCGTCTCTGGATTTGACGTTCAGGCGCTCCCGCAGGTCCAGGTCCAGGCGCTGGGCCTCCAAAACGCGGTACTTCTCCAGGCGCAGGTCCTTTAATTGCCGGTAGAAATCCTCTTGCACGCTGGTGCGGCTGACCCCCTCGGGGAGATAGCCCACCCGCTTGCCGATCTCCGTACCCGCCGCCGCTACGGAGATCTCGGCGAAGCTGCCGTGGCCCATGGCGGTCACCGCCGCGTCCCGCAGGTCGGCCAGGCAGGGGAAGCGCCCGCCCCGCATGGTCCGCAGGGTGTCAGAGAGCCGGGCGGCCTCGATGACCTCGGCGGAGGAGACGATATTCCCCGCCTTTCGGTGGGCGGCGGCCAGGCGCACCAGGTAGCGGGTGGGGAGGCCCTCCAGCCCCTCCTCCGACTGGAGGCAGTCCCACAGCAGCTCGAAGTAGGCCGGGGCCCTGTTCCCCGCGCCGTAGCCGGAGCGGGAGGACAGGCGGTAGTAGGAGTATGGCATCAGCGTGGCGGTGCTGTCCGCCCTGGGGAGGCGGGCGAGCTCCTCGCCGGTCATGGGCTCGCAGGTCTCCAGGCCCGCCACGTGGAAGGCGCCGCAGACGCAGAGGATCTTCTCCGGGGGGATGCCGCCGTCGATGGCCGCCTGGATCTCCCGCTTCATGTGGGCCTCCCGGACCTGGGTCTCCGCGGTGCGGCGGGGGTCGTCCCGGCTCAGCGCTCGGAGCTCCCGGCCGAAGGTGTTGCAGGCGGTCACATAGTCCGCCGCGTCTCCGATCTGCTCGAAGGTCCGCTCCCAGAAGGTGTCGTGGTCCTCCCCGGCTGCAAGCTCCAAGCGGCGGTAGACAGACTCGGTGGCGTCGCCCTCCTCGTCCTCCGGGGGAATGTCCCCGGAATCGGATTCCTCCTCGTTCTCCTCCGCATCCTCCGCCTGCTCCTCCCGGCGCCGCAGCTCCTCGGCCCACCGGCGCTCCCGCTCCTCCTCCAGCCCCAGAAAGACGGAGGAGGGCAGGTCCATAAAGCGGCAGGGGACCTTGTGTTCATGGCACCAGAGCACCGCCTCCATCTCCGGGGAGTACCGGGCGAAGGGGTAGAGCAATGTCCGCACCGGCGCGGTGCGGGTGTAGGCTAAAATCGCCACGGGAAACCGGGTCTCCGGGTGACACAGCCAGGGCATCTGGTCGTTCAAGTCGCTGGGCCCCTCCACCAGCACCAGCCGGGGGCGGACCTCCTCCAGGGTGCGGCGGAGATGGAACGCCGCCGCCGGGGACAGGTGGCGGACGCCAAAGAGTACCGGGGCGCTCATCCCTGGCCCAGCTCCCGGCAGGCTCGGTAGAGGCCCAGCCAGGCGCTGCCCCGCTTCTTCATCACGTTCTCCAGATACTCCTTCCAGCAGACCTTGTCCTGCTCCTCGTCCTTGATGACCGCCCCCTGGAGGGCGGCGGCCAGGTCCGCGTCGGTGATGGTCCCGCCGCCGAAGCTCCCGGCCAGCGCCATGGCGTTGGTCAAAAGGGAGATGGCCTCGGCGGTGGAGAGGACGCCGGAGGTGGTTTTCAGCTTCTGCTTGCCGTCCAGAGTGGCCCCACGGCGCAGCTCCCGGAAGATGGTGACCACCTTCTCCACCGCGTCGGCGTCGGGCTTCCTGGCGTTCAGGTCCAGGCCGGCGGAGAGCTGCTCCACGCGGGTGCGGACGATGTCCATCTCCGTCTCCATGTCCGCCGGGGTGGGCAATACCACGATGTTGAACCGGCGCTTCAAGGCGGCGGACATGTCGTTGACGCCCTTGTCCCGGGTGTTGGCGGTGGCGATGAGGGAGAACCCCTTTTGGGCAGGCACCTCCAACCCCAGCTCCGGCACGCTGAGGCGCTTCTCGGAGAGGAGGGAGATCAAAGCATCCTGCACCTCGCTGGCGCAGCGGGAGATCTCCTCCACCCGGGCGATGGTGCCGGTCTCCATGGCGCGGTAGACCGGGGTCTTCACCATGGCCTCCGTGCTGGGGCCCCGGGCGATGAGCATGGCGTAGTTCCAGGAGTAGCGGATCTGCTCCTCGGTGGTGCCGGCGGTGCCCTGCACCACCTTGGTGGAGTCGCCGTTGATGGCGGCGGCTAAATGCTCACTGAGCCAGGATTTCGCCGTCCCCGGCTCGCCGATGAGGAGCAGGGCCCGGTCGGTGACCAGGGTGGCGATGGCGATCTCCACCAGCCGCCGGCTGCCCATGTACTTGGGGGTGATGTCCACCCCCTTCACCTTGGTGTTGCCCTCAATGTAGGTGAGGACGGACCGGGGGGACATCCGCCACCCCGTGGGGATGGGGTCCCGCTCCGCGGAGATGAGGGCCTCCAGCTCCCGCTGGAAGAGCTCCTCCGCCGGGAGGCGCTGTACGTTGGCCATAGGGCGTTCCTCCTTTTCTATTCGTGGGCCCGCCACAGGCAGGGGCCCAGGGTCATATGGGTGAACTCCGCCCGGAAGGAGGACTCCTCCGGGCTGCAGGCGTAGAGGCCGAAGGCGATCCGCCCCGCCCCCTCCCACAGGCGGCAGATCCGCATCTGCCGGAAGGTCTGGCCGTCCGGGGAGCACTCCAGGCAGTAGTCGCTGCCCCGGCGGCTCAGGCGGTACCACATGGAGCGGATGTCCGCGGCGATGTCCGTGGTGGCCCAGTCGGAGTAGCCGTGGTTGGTCACCACGCTGCCCAGGCGCTGGAAGGTCTCGTTCTCGTACTCGACGGAGGCCTTCAGCCAGTTCTCGCTGTCCAGGTACACCGCCACGCCGCACTGGTCGAAGCGGCGCCTGCTGGCAAAGTCGGTTTTGACGGTGAAGGAGAAGTACTGCTCCTCCGTCTCCAGCTGGAGGACCGGGGCGCTGTCGTTTTGAAAGCCGTAGTAGGTCCGCTGCCACAGGTCCGTGTGGGGCTCCGTGACCATCACGATCTTTTCCGGGGTGATCTCACAGGTCCGGGGCGGGCGGGTCCAGATCAGGTTGTTTATATCGAAATTCATCTATATCTCCTCCCTACGGCCGCAGGGCCCACCACTCGCTCCAGTCGGGGAAGGGCCTCCCCTCCTCCAGGGCGGCGATGGTGTAGGGGAACGCCGCCTTGGACAGCGGGGTGTCCTCGGGACGGAGGCCGCCGGCCTTGTCCGCCTCCCGGAGGAGGGCGATGATGTCCTCCTTGGGCAGCACCTTGGCCGCCTCCTGGAGGAGGTGCCACAGGTGGTAGAGGTAGCCGCCCTTTTTGCTGGCGCGCATGCTCTTTCCCAGCACGCCCACAGGGCTGCCGTGGAACTTCAGCAGGGCGAAGCTGAAGCCGCTCCACTTCCCCGTCTCCACCATCCGCTGCCGCAGGTAGGGCACCACTAAGGCGCAGGCTTCCGAATCGCCGGGATTGATGAGGTCCAGCAGAATCTTGTCAAACTCCCCGATGGGCTCCACGCCGTTGAAGGGCATGTAGTACTGCTGCTCCCGGCGGTCGGCGGGGGCCTTCCACTCCGCGTCGATGAGCCGGGCGATCCACCGGCGGTCGATGGTGATATCTACCGGGCGGCTGGTGAAGTGGTAGAGCTTGTAGCACCCCGTCTCCTCATGCCAGTACAGACGGCGCAGGGCCTGGAGCACCTCCTGGTGGGCGGCGCGGGCCTCCTCCACGGCCAGAAGGGGCTTCTTCGTGCGGAGGTAGGGGGAGAACCGGTTGTAGACCTCCGCCGCCGGCCGGGTGAGGATGGCGGCAAGCAGGGCGTGGGACAGGCAGCGGGCGGTCTTCCCGTTCTTCTCCCACAGCTCGGTACAGAGGGCGCAGAGGGCCGGGGTGTCCCGGCGGCAAATGCCCATCATCAGATAGCCGCTCAGGGCCTGGTCCACGGGCAGACACCGCAGCCCCGCCTGATTTTTCAGCTTGGCAATGTCCCGGGCGCGGTCGTCCACCCAGCGCCAGAGGTCCAGCATGGCCGGGGAGTCCTTCCCCACCGCCGCCTCGCCCCAGCGGCGCAGCTCCGCGTGCTGGGCCTCGGTGACCATGCCGCTGCCGGCCAGAAGGTCCTCCAGGCAGGCGCGGAAGCCCCGGGCAACCAGGTCGGAGGCCCATTGAGTCTCCGACTTGGCCAGAAAGCTGACGCTCTCCCCCCGCTTGGGGAGCTCCTCCGTCCAGAAGGCCTTTACCGCCTCCCCGTCCTGGAGGGACAGAGCGTCCAGGGCGGCCTCCCGGCACTTGCCCCGCTCGCTCTTTGTCAGATCCAGCAGCAGATTTGTGTTGTTCGGGTTGGCCCCCAGGCCCTCGATCACCGCCGCTCTCACGTCCTTCTTACACTCCGGCAGAACGGAGAGGAGCCACGGCGTGGCTTCCGCCCCCTCGATGGCGGCGATCATCTCCGCCCGGCGGGCCATGTCCTTTTTCCCTCCGCCGTCGAAGTCCCGCTTCAGAAGGGGCAGGGCGGCGGGGCCGATCTCCCGCAGGATTTTGGCGTTCTGATCCGCCATCTCGCCGTAGCCGTCCCCCAGGCCGGCGATGACGGCGGGGAGCACCCGGTAGTCCCGGAAGAACTCCGGGTGGGCCTCCCAGGCGGACTGGACGATCTCCATCCGCCCGCCGCCGGTGGTGGTGAGGGCGGTAAGCAGAGGCTGTATCTGCCCATAGGATATCTGGCAATACGTACCGCCCCCGGCGCGGAGGGGCGCCATCTCCCCGGCGAGGCCGGTGGTCCCCTGGGTGTAGGCCACCGCGTCCACCAGGGCCAGGAGGCTCAAAAGCCGGCGGCCCCGCTCCTCCGCCGGGGCGTCCAGAAGGGCGTCCAGGCCGGCGGAGATTTTGGCGAACACCGGGCTGGCCGCTGCCAGGGGCTTCAGCGCCTCAGCGGAGCGCTTCAGGCGAAAATCCTCCCCTAAAAGCCCCGTGCCGGCAATGGCGGCGTGCTCCAGCCGCTCCTTCACATCATATAAGGGCTGTAGATCCACTGTGGTTCGCCTCCTTTAATACAGCAGGCGAATGGTATTCGCCCGGGTGACAAGACTGTAGGGATGCAGGCAGATGGTCCGGTCGGCGTTGTCGTAGAAGATAAGCCCGAACAGGGCGCTCCCCGCCGGAACGCCCTCCGGCAGCATGGCAAGCCTCCCGGTACAGGCGTGGTCCGCCCCGTCCTCCGGCCGGTCCCGCAGGATGATGCGGCCGCCGGCGGTGTCCTCCAGCACCGTGGTCCCCCCCACTGTGCCGATCTCTCCCACCGGCACCAGGGCGGCGTAGAACTTGGGCAGGAGGGTGTTTTTCATCTGCCCCTTGGCCAGCTTCACCGCGGTGGCCAGGTCCTTCTGGGCCAGGGCGGGAAGGGAGGCCTGCTCCTCCGCGGAAATCGGGCGGCTGGTGCAGCCGTCCCAGCGGATGCGGCAGTTGCTCTCGCCGGGGTAGGTGTAGAGAGTGGGAACCTCGATAAGCTCGAAGCGGCTGTCGTCGGCCTTTACGTACTTGACGGCCTTCAGCGGGCGCAGGTTCAGGGTCTGGTCGATGCGGCCGGTGTCGATATCCAGCCACCAGCCCCGCTCCACGTACTCCCGCTTGGCCTCGTCCAGGGACACGTCGAAGGAGAGCTGCACCAGCCGGGCGTTCTCCCGGCAGGCGCCGATGGCGTGAAGGTCCTCCAGCCGCCACACGCCGCCCAGGGCCTCGAAGAGCACGGTGTCCTCGGCGGAGAACTGGCCGGCCTCCAGCTTCTGCTGGAGGAAGGCGCGGGACTTCTCGATGGTGCTGTGGAGGGCGATCAAAATCCGCAGCACCTCGGCGTAGCCCTGGGCCGCGTCCACCTGTTTGCGCTGGATGGCCCGGGCGGCGAGGGCCATCCGGGAGAAGGCCGCCTGGGGGCCGGTGAGGTAGTAGCTGCCCAGGTCCTTGGCCAGCTTCTCATAGGTCTGGGCGTTGGCCCCGGCCAGTGTCCCCACACCGGCGGTAAGGAGGTCGTCCACCATCTGCGCCGCTAGGTCCAGGCCCTTGAGCTGGGCGTTCATCCGCTTGGTCTGGGCGGCGGCGTTGGGCTTTTTGGGCCTGGCCGGGGAGGAGGCCGCCTGCTCCTTCTTCTCCGCCCGGGCCGCCTGTTTGGCCCGCTTCTCGGCGATGCCGGCGGGGATCTCCGCCGCGGGGAAGTCCTTCCCCGCTAAAATCTCAAACAGCAGGCCCAGACAGTGCTTGCAGGGGAACTGCCGGCTGGGGCAGGAGCAGCGGCACACCGGCTGCTCCCGGTCTGTGAAGTCGATAGAGGTGTGGTAGGGGTTCTTCCCGCTGCCGGCGCAGTCCGCCCAGTAGAGGGAGTCGTCTGACGCGCGGTGGTGCTGGGAGAAGCTGCCTTTTCTGGAGAGCTTTCGCCCGTTCTCCGCCGCGGCGGCGTTGGGGGAGAGCCGCAGGATGAATTGCTCGGTCAGTTCCATGGGGACGCCTCCTGTCAGAATAGGATGTTGAAAAATCTGCGGAAGTTTGTCGGTTTATCCGCAGCCTGTGGACCGATATCTGCCGCTGTGCCCGCGCTGCGCGGCGGCGGGGAAATGCCCTTGGGCTGCGGCGGGTTGATTCCCCGGGGCGGGAACCTTGTTGGGCTCCCTTTCCCACTTTCACCGCGGCAGGCTCTGCCGGTTTCCTGGATGTTCTGAGAAGCTGTACCAATCGCCGAAGTATGCGGATTTGCCGGCTGAAATTGCCGCGGACAAGGGAAAAAATCGCAGGAATACTGTTTATATTTCAAGACTTTTTAACGCGGTCTGCGGTGATTTCAGACGCAAAGCCCCATGCTGTGGCGGTTGGTACAGCTTCTTACGTTATCCTACCACAATTTTTTTCGTCAGGCAAGAGAGAGGCGGCGGTTTGCTGTCCAAAAAAGAGGTCACTTCCCGGCGGAAATCCGCCGCATAGGGCGCGGGTATCGGGGGATACTATCCGATATCCGATCAGGAGGGAGAGATGGCGATGAAGGACGGGAAGCAGCGGCCTCTGGAGCGTCAGCGCACGGAGGATGCCGCGAAGATCAGCTACAAGGACCTGCAGGCCAGCCGCACCGACCCCCAGGGCAGCTACACCGGATGTCCGGCGGACCCCTTTGAGGTGCCGGTGCAGGATGTGGACGATCTATAGAGCTGTAGAAATTTCGCGCGAAGACCGCCGGGTCTGCACGCGGGAGGGGAGCGCCGTCTGGAATGGCGTTACTATTTCAGACGGAGGTATAGGCCAAGCGCGCGGACCCTCCGCCGGAGCGGAGGGCCCGTGTGACGCCGGCGGCTGAGAGGTACTTTTCCAAAAGTACAATTTCTGGAAAAAGTGCCTGCAATTTTCGCGGCCTCGGGCCGCAGACGCGGACGGGCTGACGTCCGTCAATGGCGGCTCCGCCGCCGTATGGATGGGGCGGAGCCCTTGCGGGTGCATCTATGCTGCGCCCCTTTTTGTCCGCTGATCTTTGCCGGTTTTCATGTGCCGCACCTATACAGCGGGAGGCTGTACCCGCAAGGGAACAGAGTTCCAAACGGCTCGCTGCCGGCGCGTTTGCATCCTTCGCCCTGCTGCGCCGCATTTTCTCTTGCCTCCCTTTTGCCGCTTCTCAAGCGCGTTGACTATACTCCCTCTCATGTGTGTTGACCATATCTTTAAATACAGAGGAGCCGGGCAAGATGCTCGGCTCCTCTGCTGTCCGCTGTCTGGGAATTCCTGATATAATCGCTGTGCACGCCGCCTGAAGCGGCGCTTCCTTAAAAGAAGTTGAAGAGCAGCCGCAGGAGCTGGATCACAATGATGATCCAGACCACCACCGCCGCAACGGAGGCGCCGCTCCTCCTCTCCGGGGCCTTTTTCTGCGCCGGGGAGGTCTGAGGACGCCGGGCCGCAGGACGGTCCTGGCTCTTCTTTTGCGGCCGGTCCAGGCCCACCGCGCGGCGCACCGCCTTCTCCGTGTGGACCTCACGGTGGGCAAAGGATCCGGCGTGGCCGCTCTCGTTCAGCCCGTCCTGGCGCACGGTGGCGGCGGCGGTCCTGCGGGGCTGGTTGTAGGCCCCGCACCGGGGGCAGAAGTCGTCCTTCTCGTAGTCGTAGGTCTTTCTGCACTCCTCACATACGATCTTTATCATAGTCTCTCCTCCCCGCCTGTCGATGGTCTCTCTGAAAGCATCATAGCACAGTTTGGAGAAATGCGCAACGATCTTTCCGGAGTCCCCTCCATTAAGAAGCTGCATTTACAACTGAAAATGGCAGATGGGCGAGCGGTCTCCTCGCCGGTCAAGACAAAAAACCGCAGGGATCCTACTTGGATTTTTAGAAAATTCAACGCGGATCGGTGGAGAAAAAACCGGCCTGCCGGCGTTTGAGGTTGTGAATACGGGTTTTAGAAGCTGAACCAATAGGCGCAACACACATCTTTGCGGCTAAAATTGCCGCTAACCGCGTTAAAAAATCTTGAAATACACCAAGTATTTCTGCGATTTTTTGCCTTGTTATCTCCAATTTTATCTCGCATATCTGTATGTTTCACCTATTGGTACAGCTTCTTAAAATCTCCTCTCAGAACCACTTCAGGCCAAAGAAGTCGCTGATCTGGCCCAGGAGGACCAGAACCATCACCGCGGGGACGATGAGCTTCATGCACACCCGGTAGGCCCTCTGAAGCCAGGGGGCCGCCATGGGCTCGCCCACCTCGGTGAGGACGGTGTCCGGCTTGATCTCCCAGCTGACCATGAAGGAGAGCAGCAGGGCCCCCAGGGGCATCATCAGCCCCTCGCTGAGGCAGTCCAGAAAGTCCAGCCAGGTCTCGGTGAAGGGGATGTAGCGGACCACACCCTCCTGTACGTAGCTCAGCTGTTCTTTGAGGGGCACCCAGAGGCCGTTGCTCCCCAGGCCGTCCAGGGAGACGATCACCGCCAGCACCAGCACGACGGCGGACACCCACAGCGAGATCTTCCGCCGGTCCCCCACCTTGCCCCGCAGGTGGGCGTGGTCCATCAGGAAGGTCACCAGGACCTCCGTCAAAGCGATGGAGGAGGACACCGCCGCCACCAGTACCAGCAGATAGAACACCGCACCAAACAGCGGACCCACCGGCCCCATGGTGTTGAACACGTCCTGCAGGGTGACAAAGAGCAGGGAGGGACCGTTGAGCTTGGCCTTGGTACCGTAGGTGGCGATGGCCGCCGGCAGCACCGCCAGGCCCGCCATCAGCGCCACGATGGTGTCCGCCGCCACCACGACGACAGAGTTTTTCAGCAGGTCCTCGTCAGAGTGGAGGTAGGATCCGTAGGTCACCATGATGCCCATGGCCAGGGACAGCGAGAAGAACATCTGCCCCCCCGCCGTGGCCAGGACGGAGACGAAGCCCGGGGCCTCCGCAATGTAGCCGTGGGCCACCGCGTAGCCGGGGAGGAACATGAACCTGAGCCCCTCCGCCGCCCCGGGGAGGGTCAGGCTGCGGACGATGACCACCACCAGCATCACCGCCAGAGCGGGCATTCCCACCCGGTTGAACCGCTCGATCCCCCCCTTGATGCCCCCCTTGATGATGAGGTAGCCCAGGATCAGGTAGAGGAGGGTGAACATCAGGCCGCCGAACTGGTTGGTGAGCATCCCGGCGAAGAGCTCCTGCCCCGTGGCCGCGTGGCCCGAAAAGCCCAGATTGGCCAGGTTCAGGCACATATACTCGATGCAGTAGCCACCCAGGACGGTGTAGAAGCCCAGGATCAGCAGCGGCGAGAGCACCGCCAGCCAGCCAATCCAGCCGAAGCGTTTACTCAGCTTGTGGTAGGCCCCCACTACGCCCAGGCCCGTCTTGCGGCCGATGGCCAGCTCGCTGACCATCATGGGCACGCCCACCAGCACCGCCAGCACCAGGTAGATAATCAGATACACCGCCCCGCCGGCCCGGCCCATCTTGTAGGGGAAGGCCCAGATGTTCCCCAGGCCCACCGCCGAGCCGATGGCCGCCAGAAGGAACCCCACGTTGCTGCCCCAGGATTCTCGCTTCTTACTCATGTCGCTCTCCCTTTCCATTCTGCCCCGCCGCACCCGGCGGAGAGAAATCTCTTGTGTAAATCTGACCATTTTTGAGAAAAATATGTCTGGTTTTTATTGTAGCAGAGATATTGCCAAAGGACAACATCGAGATTATAATATATATTACGTTTCCTAATGGATAAGGAGAAAAATTTATGGATACGAAGAAGTGGGAGGCGCTGCTCACCGCGGTGGAGGCGGGCAGCTTCACCAAGGCCGCCGAGCGGCTGGGGTACACCCAGTCGGGGCTCACCCACATGATGCACGCGCTGGAGAAGGAGGTGGGGCTCTCCCTCCTCCTGCGGGACCGGTACGGCGTGCGCCTCACCGCCGCGGGGGAGCGTCTGCTGCCGGCGGTGCGGGACCTCCAGCAGGCGGCCAAGCGGCTGGAGAACCAGATCGCCCTGGTGGGCAGCACCAGGAAGGAGAACATCCGGGTAGCGGCCTACTCCAGCATCTGCATGCACTGGCTGCCCTCCATCGTCTCCAGGTTCCGCCGGGACTATCCGGACATCAGCGTGGATATCCGCATGGGCAACGTGGACGAGATGTACACCTGGCTCCAGGAGGACAAGGTGGATCTGTCCTTTGTCAGCAACCAGCGGCGGGAGGGCTTTGACTTTCTTCCCCTGTGGGACGACCCTCTGCTGGCCATCCTGCCCCCCGACGACCCCATGAGGGACCGGGACGCCTTCCTTGTGTCGGAGTTCCAGGGGCGGGAGTTTCTGATGCCCTCTCTGGGCTTTGACTACGACATTCTGCCCATCTTCCACCGGGCGGGGGTGGCCCCGGACATCCGGGACACCTCCGTGGACGACGCCACGGTGATCTCCATGGTGGAGCTGGGCCTGGGGTACAGCATCCTCAGCGACCTGATCCTACAGGGGCGGCGGGACAACATCGTGGCCCTGCCCCTGGCCCCCCGGGCCAGCCGCTCCCTGGGCATCGCCGTCCAGTCCCTGCGCCAGACCACCCCCATTACGCTGAAGCTCATCGACTACTCCCGGGAGGTGGTGGGCGCTCTCCACGCGCCATTGGACACAAATTCCGCCAATTCTAAAAGAAATGAGAGTAAAGTAACCCTATGCTGACTTTTTCCTCGGTCAATGTACGAAACGCCGCCAAGCTGCGGCGGTACTATCAGAACTGCCCCTACCGCCTGTGCGAGTACTCCCTGGGCGTGAAGCTCATGTGGAAGCACCACTTTGCCCCGGTGTTCGCGGAGGCGTGCGGCTGCCTCATTGTCAAGAACACCTCCCACGGGCGCACGGTTTTCGACTACCCGGTGCCCCGGAACGCCGACAGCGATATCGACGGAGCCATCGCCGCCATCGAGGACTACTGCCGGGAGCAGGGCATCTGCCCCGTGTTCTACCAGGTGCCCGAGACGGATCTGGGCCGTTTGCTCCCCCGGTACCCCTGCGTCCGGGTGGAGAACAACCGGCTCTGGCAGGACTATCTCTATCAGGCGGAGGATCTCATCACCTTCGCCGGGCGGCACTACTCCGGCCAGCGCAACCACATCAACAAGTTCCGCAAGCTCTACCCCCAGGCCCGTTTCCGCCCCATCACGCCGGCGGACGCCGGGGAGCTGGAGCAGTTCTGGGAGGAGTTCCACCGCTCCTTCCACAAGGAGAGCGCCCTGGCGAAAAAGGAGCTCTGCTACGCCCGGAAGCTCACCCGGCAGGTGGGCAAGCCCTGGCTGCTGGCGGGAGCCATGGAGCTGGAGGGGCGGTTCATCGCCATCAGCGTGGGGGAGATCTGCGGGGATACGCTGATCTGCCACATTGAGAAGGCCCTGCCGGACTACGAGGGGGTCTACCCCGCCACGGTCCAGGCCTTCGCCGCCCACTTCGGCGGGAAGTGCGCCTATATCAACCGGGAGGACGACGGGGCGGACCGGGGCCTGCGCACCAGCAAGACCCAGTACCACCCCTGCGCCATGGGGATCAAGTACAAGCTCACCACCGCCACGGAGCTCTCCCGGCTGGAGGCCATCCCCGAGGTGCGCACAGAGCGGCTGACGCTGAACGCTATCACGCTGGCCGACCGGGAGGCCTACAACCGGCTGTGCCTGGACGACGGGCGCAACCGGCTGTGGGGGTACGACTACCGGAAGGATCTAAAGGGGCCGCTGACAGAGAACTACTTCTGCCGGGTGGCCCGGAACGACTTCAAGAACCGGTTGGCCATCAACTTCGCCATCCGCCGGGAGGGGAAGTTTGTCGGGGAGGTGGTGCTCTACCGCTTCGACTGCAAGGGGGCGGCGGAGCTGGGGTGCCGGATTCTGCCGGAGTTTGACGGACACGGCTACGGCGCCGAGGCCTTCGCCGCCATCGCGGACTGGGCGCTGTACGAGCTGGGCCTCACCCGGCTGGAGGCCAAGTGCTTTAAGGAGAACGAAGCGTCGAAAAAGATGCTCGCCGCCTGTATGCGCCAGTGCGGAGAGGACGACGCCTTCTTCTACTTCGAGAAGCTGATCTGATACTTTTTCTCGGGAGAAAAAGTATCAAAAAGAGCTTTAATTTCGCGCTTGAACACAGTGAATTCCAGGATTTCCGCCCGGTAACGATAGTACAATTTTAATGGAAGATTTGTTTGAGGTGCTGCCTATGGAACAGAGCAAGTCGGACGTCAGGCTGGGGCGCTTCCTCAGTCTGGTCCTTCGCCACGATCCCCAGGCCGCGGGGATTACACTGGACGAGCACGGCTGGGCCGATGTGGAGGCCCTGATTGCCGGCGTCCGGGCCACCGGCCGTACCATCGACCGGGAGACGCTGGAGCGGATCGTCCGGGAGAACAGCAAGCGGCGCTACGCATTCAACGAGGACCACACCAGGATCCGGGCCAGTCAGGGGCACTCCATTGCCGTGGATGTGGAGCTCCAGACGGCCCGGCCGCCGGAGGTTCTCTACCACGGCACCGCGGAGCGGTTCCTCCCGGCCATCCGGCGGGAGGGGCTGCGGCCCATGGGCCGGCAGTATGTACATCTCTCTATGGATTACCAGACCGCCGCGGCGGTGGGCCGCCGCCACGGCACACCGGCAGTTCTGTCCGTGGATGCCGCCGCCATGGTCCGGGACAGCGCGGTGTTCTACCTGTCGGAGAACGGGGTGTGGCTCTGCAAGGCCGTGCCGGCCCGGTATCTGGGGTTTTAGTTGGGTATGAAAAAATGGACCGCTCGTTTCAGAGCGGTCCATTCAGCCTGTCGAAAAAAGGCGGCAGAGCAGGCTGGCGGTAAGGAGGATAGTGTGAAAGGAACCCAAGAGGGGTTCCTTTCGCGTCAAATCAGCCCGCCGCGGCGACAAATTGCGGCCTTTGGCCGCAATTTGCCACAGCCTGTCGAAAAACCCGTTGGGTTTTTCGACAGGCTGTGGACCGCTCGTTTCAGAGTGGTCCATTTTTTATGTGCGGCTATTCTTCAGTCTCCGGCGTCTCGGCGGGGGTGGTGTCCCCTGAATCGGAACCAGCGGGCGGCGGGTTGGCCGGGTCGGACTGGTTCTCCCCGGGGGCGGTGTCCGTGGGGGACTGGCCGTTGTCGGGGTCGGTGGGCGGGGTCTCGCCGGGGGGCTCGTCCGTTGGGGGCTGGTCCGGGTTCTCCTGACCGCCGTCGGGGTCCGCGGGGTTCTCCGGGTCCGCCGGCCCCTGGCTGGGGTCCTCCGGGGGTTCCGGCGTCTCCGGGGGCGGGTCTGGGACGTCCGCCGGGGGCTGCTCCGCCGGCGGCGGCTGGGACGGGGCGGCGGCGGGCAGGGACACCGGCCGTCCGAAGTGGAAGTACTCGTAGTTATAAAGCCCGTTGGCCTGGAGCGTGTCGCCGTAGTGCAGGGTAATCAGCTCCGTCACCGTCACCAGCTGGTAGCCCTCCTCGATCAGCCAGGGGATCAGAATGCGGCTGGCCTCCACGCTGGTGTCGTAGGTGCTGTGCATCAGGATCACCTGCCCGTCCAGGTCGCCGGCCCTCCGGACCGAGGCTAGGATCTTCTCCACGTCCCGGGAGAGCCAGTCCTCCGTGTCGATGGACCAGGCGATGAGGCTCCGGCCCGTGGCGCCGCGCAGGGTCTTGCTCAGAGAGCCGTAGGGCGGGCGGAGAAGGTTGGGCTTGTGGCCCAGCACATCCTGAAAGTTGGCGTCCGCCTTCTCCAGATCGGCCAAAATGGCCTCCCTGGACAGCTTGCCCAGATCGGCGTGGCGGTAGGAGTGGCTGCCCACCTCGCAGCCCAGGGCCTCCGCCCGGCGCACTGCGTCGGCGTCGTTGTAGAGGTAGCGGCCCACCTCGAAGAAGGTGGCCACCGCCCGGTTCTCTTCCAGGATGTCCAGCAGCTGATCGGTGTACTGGGCGTGGGGGCCGTCGTCATAGGTCAGGGCCACCATGGGCTTCTCCGCTTCGATGGTCCGCCGGCCCTCCCCGGCGCCGCTCTCCTCCCCGGGGTCACCCTCCTCCCCGGAAGCGGCGCTGTCGGCGGGGGGCCCCGCCTCGCCCCGGATCTCCTCCTCCGGCAAGCGGTCCTCCGGGGAGCTGTCCTCCGGAGGATGGTCCTCCGGAGGGGGATCGGGCGGCAGGGGAAGACTGTGCCCGGAATCGTCAGGATCCGTGTTCTCAGGCTGGACAGCGTCGGCGCAGGCCGCCGTGAGCAGCAGGAGCAGCGAGAGAGCCAGGGCAAAAACACGTCGTATCATGGCGGGGATCTTCCTTTACAAAATTCTATCCTTAGTATGCGCGTCCGGACACAAAAATGTAAGGCGGAATTGGAAACAAAATAAATACAAAAAGTGACAAAATGATATAGTCGCGCTCCGCCCGCTACGCCTCCTCGGCGCCGGCCTTGAAGTTGTAGATGGGGCGGATGATCTTCTCCACCTCCGCCGTGGGGCCGATGTTCTCGAGGATGTCCTCCATCCCCTTGTAGGCCATGGGGCACTCGTCCAGGGTCCCCTTCCCCACAGAGGAGGTGTACACCCCCGCCATCTGCCTCTTGAACTCCGACACGGTGAAGCGCTCCTTGGCCTCGCTGCGGCTCATGAGACGGCCTGCGCCGTGGGGGGCGGAGCAGTTCCAGTCCTCGTTGCCCTTCCCCACGCACAGAAGGCTCCCGTCCCGCATGTTGATAGGGATCAGCAGCCGCTCCCCCGCCTGGGCGGACACGGCCCCCTTGCGCAGGATCATGGTGTCGGTGTCGATGTAGTTGTGGATGGTGGTGAACTGCTCCTCCACGTGGAGCTTCATGCCTTTGACGATCTCGTCCACCATGGCCTGCCGGTTCAGGGCGGCGAAGCGCTGGACGATGGTCATGTCGTGGAGATACCGCTCGAACAGCGCCCCGGAGACGTAGGCCAGGGGGCGGGGGATGCTGGTCTGCCGCTGGTTCTTCAGCCGCTTCAGCTCCTTTTGGATCTCCTTCTGGCGGCCTTCCGCCTTCAGCCGGGCGATCAGGGCCTCCACCGAGGCGTCGTCGGTGCGGTTGAGGACCTTCCAGCCCTCCTCCTGGTAGTACTTGGCCACCTCCAGGCCCAGGTGGCGGCTGCCGGAGTGGATCACGATATAGAGCCGGCCCTGGTCGTCCCGGTCCGCCTCGATGAAGTGGTTGCCGCCGCCCAGGGTGCCCAGGGACTTCTCCGCCCGGAGCAGGTCCACATGCCTGGCGCAGCAGAGCTCGCTGAGATCCAGCTCGTCCATGTACCGGTGGATCTTCTGCCGGACGGCGAAGCCCGAGGGGATGCGCTCGTAGATCAGCTTGTCCAGCTTCTGAAGCTCCAGGTGGTCCTCCCGGAGGCGCACGGTCTCCATGCCGCAGCCGATGTCCACCCCCACCAGGTTGGGCACCACCTTGTCGGTGATGGTCATGGTGGTGCCCACGGTGCAGCCCATGCCGGCGTGGACGTCGGGCATCAGGCGGATCCGGCTGCCGGCGGCGAACTTCTGGCTGCACAGCTGGATGACTTGGGCGATGGATGCCTGATCCACCACGTCGGTGAAAATCTTGGCCTCGTTGTACTTGCCTTGTACGGTTATCATAGGGTCTCTTCCCTCCTTCTGTACCCTCTACAGGGTATGTCGTATGGGTTCGGAATATTACAAATAGTATAGTTTCCCGGACCCCGCCAGATTGCTGGCCGGGCCTCTTTGACGGGGCTTCTCCCCACCCTGTCCGGGGGTGCATGATCGCTGTGCCGGGGCTTGATATACCCTCCACGCTGAAAGTCTGGATGGGATATGTACCATGTTTTGCGGCTGCCGCTGCTTGCGGCGGCGGACAAAGCGGCTGAAATCACCTCTATTATCTCCGGATATACCACTCGGACATAATAAAAACCGGACAGGGCGACACGCCTTGTCCGGTAAACTTCCCTATTTGAGCGGGAACAGGTCAGCAGACGGAGAGCATCCGCCGCCGGTTTTGTCCGCCACAGGGGCACTTCTGCCGGAAAATGCGCATCACAAGCGCGCAGGCCACGGCCTGCCGGGGATTCATTTTTCTCAGCTCTGGATAGCGCAGCATGGCGGACTCCTTTCCGGGCCATTGCGGCCCCTGTTCTCAGGGAGAGAGTATACTATTCGTTATACCATTTGTCAACCCCCCAGGGAGAATTTTTTTAAATTCTTCCCAAAAAGAAGTTGACATTTCAACCTTCCTGGTGTATCCTGCAAAAGTTGAATTGACAACTTGCTGGATTTTATCCCGCGCGGAGCGGGAAATGAGGGGAGGAATGGTCTATGGTGGAGCGGTTTGAGCGGTTCTCCCTGTCGCTGTTCGAGCTGTCCCGGTGCTGGCACAGGCTGGCCACGGAGGAGATGCGGCGTCACGGACTGCGCTCCTCCCACGCCACCTATCTCACCACGCTGCTGCGCAGCGAGGAGGGGCTCACCGCCCCGGAGCTGGGGCGGCTGTGCGGCCGGGACAAGTCCGATGTGTCCCGGATGATCGCCATCCTGCTGGAGAGGGGCTTCGTCACCAAGGAGGAGGTGGACGGCAGCCTCTACCGGGGCCGGCTGAAGCTGACGGAGACAGGCCGGACGGCGGCGGAGCAGGTGTGCCGCCGGGCCTCCCTGGCGGTGGAGATGGCCGGACGGGATCTGACGGAGGCGCAGCGGGCGGTGTTCTATGAGGCCCTGACCTCCATCACCGCCAACCTGAAAATACTCTGCAAGGAGGGACTGCCCCATGAATAGTCTGATGAAAATCGGATGCCGGACGATACAGCTGGCCTTCCGGCTGGCCATGCCGGTGCTGCCCTACCGGGAGCCGGAGCGGCTGGAGCACATCGCCCAGGTGCCGGAGGCGCTGGAGAAGGCGGGGATCCGGTCCGTGCTGCTGGTCACCGACCGGCCCCTCCGGGAGGCCGGGGTCACGGAGCCCCTGGAGACCCTCCTCAGGGAGCGGGGCATCCGCTGCGCCGTCTACGACCGGACCCGCCCCAATCCCACGGTGCACAACGTGGAGGAGGCCCACGCCCTCTTCTGCGCCGAGGACTGCCATGCCCTCATCGCCTTCGGCGGCGGGTCCTCCATGGACTGCGCCAAGGCGGTGGGGGCCCGGGCGGTCTACCCCCGGCGGCACGTCAACGACATGAGGGGGCTTCTGCGGGTGTGGCGGCGGCTGCCGCTGCTGATCGCCATCCCCACCACCGCCGGCACGGGCAGCGAGGTGACCATCACCGCCGTCATCACCGACAGCGAGCGGCGGCACAAGTACACCATGAACAACTTCACCATGATCCCCCAGTGCGCCGTGCTGGACCCGGCGGTGACCTGCTCCCTGCCCCCCGCCCTCACCGCCACCACCGGCATGGACGCCCTGACCCACGCGGTGGAGGCCTACATCGGCAACTCCACCACCAGGGAGACCCGGCGGCTGGCGCTGAAGGCCACGGCGCTGGTCTTTGAGAACGTCACTGCCGCCTATGACGATGGAGACAATCTCACCGCCCGGCGGAATATGCTCATTGCCGCCCACATCGCCGGCATCGCCTTCTCCAAGTCCTACGTGGGCTACATCCACGCCGTGGCCCACTCCCTGGGCGGGCAGTACAACACCCCCCACGGGCTGGCCAACGCGGTGCTGATGCCCTATGTGCTGGAGGCCTACGGCTCCTCGGTCCACAAAAAGCTCTACGAGCTGGGTCTGGCCGCCGGGGTGGTCCTCCGGTCCGACGACGAGCGCACCGGGGCGGAGAAGTTTATCGCCGCCATCCGGGACTTGAACGCCAAAATGGGCATCCCCGCCAAGCTCCCCGGTATTCGGAAGGAGGACATCCCCGCCATGGCCCGGCACGCCCACCGCGAGGCCAACCCCCTCTACCCGGTGCCCCGGCTGATGGACGCGCCTGCCCTGGAGCGGTTCTACTACGACGTGATGGAGGAGGAGAGCGGCAGATGACCATTGACCGGATTTTAGAGAGCCAGCGGACCTTCTTCCGCAGCGGGGCCACCCTGCCCCTCCCCTTCCGTCAGGCGGCTCTGGGGCGGCTGTATGCCGCCGTGGAGAAGTACGAGGATGAGATTGCCGCCGCCCTGACCGCGGATCTGGGCAAGAGCGCCTTCGAGGGATTTATGTGCGAGACCGGACTGGTGAAGACGGAGATCAGCTACATGCGAAAGCATCTGCGCTCTCTGGCCCGGGTGCGCACCGTCCATACGCCTCTGGCCCAGTTCGCCTCCCGGAGCTTTACGCTCCCCTCCCCCCGCGGAAACGTGCTGATTATGAGCCCCTGGAACTACCCCCTCCTGCTGACCATCGACCCCCTGGCCGACGCCATCGCCGCCGGCAACACCGCCGTGGTCAAGCCCAGCGCCTACTCCCCCGCCACCAGCGCGGTGATCGAAAGGCTCATCGGCGAGACCTTCGACCCCTCCCATGTGGCCGTGGTCACCGGCGGACGGCAGGAGAACAGCGCGCTTTTGACGAAAAAGTTCGATCTGGTGTTCTTTACCGGCAGTCAGGCTGTGGGCCGGGAGGTGCTGCGGCACACCGCCGAGACGCTGACCCCCGCCGTTCTGGAGCTGGGGGGCAAGAGCCCCTGCATCGTGGATGAGACCGCCGATCTGCGGCTTGCCGCCAGAAGGATCGTCTTTGGGAAGTACCTCAACTGCGGTCAAACCTGCGTGGCCCCGGACTATGTCCTGTGTCAGCGTCCGGTGAAGGACGCGCTGGTGGAGGAGCTGAAAAGACAGATCGACATCCAGTTCGGAAGGGAGCCGCTGAAGAATCCCGACTACGGCCGGATCGTCAGTGAGAAGCACTTTGACCGCCTGCTGGGTCTGCTGTGCAGCGGAAAGACGGTCGCCGGCGGCAGCTACAACCGGGAGACGCTGCAAATCGCCCCCACGGTGCTGGACGATGTCACCTGCGACGACCCGGTGATGGGGCAGGAGATCTTCGGGCCCATCCTGCCCATCCTCGCCTTCGAGCGGTATGAGGACCTCTACGGCGACCTCGCCCAGCGGCCCAAACCGCTGGCGCTGTACCTGTTCTCCCGGGACAGCGCCAGCGTCCGGGAGGCCCTGGACCGGCTGTCCTTCGGCGGCGGCTGCGTCAACGATGTGGTGATCCATCTGGCCACCAGCGAGATGGGCTTTGGCGGCGTGGGCGAGAGCGGCATGGG
>CANDEH010000024.1 GCA_947383645.1 uncultured Clostridia bacterium
GCGTGGGAAAAGTACCTCGCCCCGGGGGGCGAAACTCCCCGTCTCCCCCCGCCGCTGGCAGCGGCACACAACATATAAGAACAAATCACAATAGACATCCTCCCCCCACCTGTGCTATACTGTCCCCGAAACCACCACGGAGAGGAGCAAAAAACACAATGCGCATGGTGATTAAAGTGGGCACCTCCACCCTCACCCACGGGACGGGAAAATTAAACATCCGCCGGGTGGAGTCCCTGTGTAAGGTGATGAGCGATCTGAAGAACGCCGGACACGAGGTGGTGCTGGTGTCCTCCGGCGCCATCGCCATGGGGGTGGGGAAGCTGAACCTCACCCAGCGGCCCGGCGACATGCCCACCAAGCAGGCCGCTGCCGCCGTGGGGCAGTGCGAGCTGATGTATATCTACGACAAGCTGTTTTCCGAGTACCATCACACCGTAGCTCAGATTCTCCTCACCGGCTCCGATGTGGAGGACCCACAGCGCCACCGGAACTTCCAGAACACCCTCTTCCGCCTGCTGGAGATGGGGGCCCTGCCGGTGGTCAACGAGAACGACACTGTGGCCACCGCCGAGATCGCCGTGGGGGACAACGACTCCCTGGCCGCTATCGTGGCGGTGAACATCCACGCGGACCTGCTGGTGCTTATGAGCGACATCGAGGGCCTCTACACCGCCGACCCCCATAAGGACCCCGCCGCCGCCCTGATCCCGGAGGTGCGGACCCTGACGCCGGAGATTCTGGACCTGGCCGGCGGGGCGGGCAGCGGCTTCGGCACCGGCGGCATGGTCACCAAGCTGAAGGCTGCCCAGCTGTGTATGGAGGCCGGCTGCGACATGATTATCACCAACGGCACCCGCCCCAAGGACCTCTACCGTATCGCCGACGGCGAGCGCGTGGGCACCCGGTTCTTCGGGCAGGGAAAGTGACCAGGGGAGGATACGCCCCCTTGGAAGAATGGCTCTACTATGGAAGGAAATGAGGTTTTGCCTATGACAACCCGAGAACTGCTCCTTGCGGCCAACTCCGCCAAAAGCGCCATGGCCGCCGCCTCCACGGAGGTGAAAAACGCCGCCCTCACGGCCATGGCTGCCGCCCTGATCGCCCACACCCCGTCCATCCTGGCCGCCAACGGCGCGGACATGGAGGCCGCCCGGGGCCGCATCTCCGACGTGATGCTGGACCGGCTGGCCCTCACCGAGGGCCGCATCGCCGGCATGGCGGAGGGCCTGCGGCAGGTGGCGGACCTCCCCGACCCGGTGGGACAGGTGCTGCGTACCGTGGAGCGGCCCAACGGCCTCACCATCCGGCGCACCGCCGTGCCCATGGGGGTCATCGCCATCATCTACGAGTCCCGGCCCAACGTCACCAGCGACGCCGCCGCCCTGGCTCTGAAGGCGGGCAGCGCCTGTGTCCTCCGCTGCGGCAAGGAGGCCCACCGCTCCGCCGCCGCCATTGTGGCCGCCCTGAAGGAGGGCATGGCCCAGGCGGGCCTGCCGGCGGAGGCATTGCAGCTGGTGGAGGACACCACCCGCGCCTCCGCCCAGGAGCTGATGGCCGCCGACGGCCTGGTGGACCTGCTGATCCCCCGGGGCGGGGCGGGCCTGATCCGCTCCTGCGTGGAGAACGCCACGGTGAACGTCATCGAGACGGGCACCGGCATCTGCCACGTCTACGCGGACGCGGCGGCGGACCTGGATATGGCCCTGAACATCATCGAGAACGCCAAGACCAGCCGCCCCAGCGTCTGCAACGCCGAGGAGGTGCTGCTGGTCCACAGGGACATCGCCGAAACCTTCCTCCCCCGTCTCCGGGAGCGCCTGACGGCCCACCAGCCCCCGGTGGAGCTGCGCCTCTGCCCCCGCGCCGCCGCCATCATCGAAGGAGTTCCCGCCGGTCCGGAGGACTTCGACACGGAATTTTTAGACTACATCCTGGCCGTCAAGATCGTGGACAGCCTGGACGAGGCCATCGCCCACATCGCCGCCCACTCCACCCACCACAGCGATGCCATCGTCACCAACCATGAGGCTGCCGCCCAGACCTTCCTCCGCGCGGTGGACAGCGCGGCGGTGTACTGGAACGCCTCCACCCGCTTCACCGACGGCGGCGAGTTCGGCCTGGGCTGCGAGATGGGCATCTCCACCCAGAAGCTCCACGCCCGCGGCCCCATGGGGCTGGAGGAGCTGTGCACATACAAGTACCTGGTGGTGGGGACGGGACAGACGAGGTAGAGGGTGAATGAGGAATTAGGAATGAGGAATTAGGAATTGTGGTGTCCGGCTTTGCCGGACGATTTGGAATGTATTTTCCTGCGGAAAATTTCTATTCTTTATTCTTATCTTCCCTGTTTCACTCCAAAAATCAAATCCCGTCGCCACAGGCGACACCTCTATTCCTAATTCCTAACTCCTAATTCCTAATTCAAAAAACCGGAGGTTTAAAGACCATGCCCACCTACGAATTTGGCTTCATCGGAACCGGGAACATGGGCGGCACCCTGGCGCAGGCCCTGTGCCGGACTGTTTCTCCTGCCCGGGTCCTGCTCTCTAATCGTACTGCCAGCAAGGCGGAGGCGCTGGCCGTTCGGCTGGGCTGCGATGTGGGAACCAATGAGGATGTGGCCCGGCAGTGCCGCTATGTCCTCTTGGGCGTCAAGCCGCAGATGATGGCGGGGACGCTGGAGCCGCTGCGGGACACTCTGGCCCGGCGGGAGGACCGGTTTGTGCTGGTCACCATAGCCGCCGGGCTCACCATGGAGCGGCTGTCCGCTTTGGCCGGGGGGGAGTATCCGGTGATCCGCATCATGCCCAACACCCCCTGCGCCGTGGGGGCCGGGGTGGTGCTCTATGACGCTAACGACCTGGTGACGGCGGAGGATCTGGAGCGGTTCACCGCTGCCTTTGCTGCCGCCGGCGTGCTGGACCGGCTGGAGGAGCGGCTCATCGACGCGGGCAGCGCGGTGTCCGGCTGCGGACCGGCCTTTGTCTGCCAGATCATGGAGGCCCTGGCCGACGGCGGCGTGGCCTGCGGCCTGCCCCGGCAGAAGGCCCTGCTCTACGCCGCCCAGATGGTCCATGGCACCGCCAAGCTGCTCCTGGAGACCGGGGACCACCCCGGCGTGCTGAAGGACGCGGTGTGCAGCCCCGGCGGCTCCACCATCGCCGGCGTCCGGGCCCTGGAGCAGGCGGGGGTCCGGGGCGCGGTGATGGATGCAGTCATCGCCGCAGTAGAGCGCACCAGGGAGCTGTAAGGTTCCCTTTATCCCGCGCAATGCGGGTACTTGATTACAAGGAGTGATTTTCCATGCGTGTGAAAGTTCCCCTCTACGCCGTGCAGAGCTTTTTCTGCACCCTTGCCGTCTGCATCCCGCTGATGTTCCTTGTCCCGGGCCTGGTCCGCGCCTACGCGGAGCGGGTTGCCTATCCCGCCTATCTGGAGACCGCGGATATTGGCCCGAACAGTGTGGGCTCCGCGCCCCAGGATGACACGCCCCGGCCCACCTCCCTGGCGGAGCTCCGGCAGCAGGACCGCTTCGCCCCCATCGTCCTCCACTACAAGGCCGCGGAGCGCGTGGGCGGCCGGCAGTATTACATCCTGACCCTGCCCAGCGGAGAGACGGTGATCGGCCACATGGTGAGCAGTACAGACATCACCCCGGCGGGGAGTACCGAGAGCGGCGAACCGCTGTACCAGCTCCCCATCTCCCGCTGGGAGGAGGTGGAGGTGCCGGCGGGGGAGAGCGGCTTCGTCCAGGGGAGCTACGACGACGCCACCCACTACATCGAGTGCGTGGGGGAGGTCACCCTGACCGTAGGGGACCTGATGGAGCAGAACCCGGTCTACCGGTTCTTCCACGGGGTCTGGGGGTTCCTTTTTATCGGGCTGTACATCCTCTTCTGCCTCTGCTTCCGCCGCCGGGCCATTGCCAAGCAGGCGGCCAGGCAGTAACGGGGGGCGTACTATGGACAGAGAGGCCCTTCTCGCCTGCGCCCGGGAGCAGCTCTCGGCGGAGCCGGAGTACCTCTGGGCCAGTTCCCCAACCTATTGCGTCCTGCGCCACGAGAATAACCGCAAGTGGTTTGCCGCTGTTATGGATGTGCCCCGCGCCGTGTTGGGTCTGGCTGGAGAGGGGCGTGTGGATATTCTCAATGTCAAATGCGACCCGCTTATGACCGGCTCCCTGCTGGAGCGGGAGGGAATTTTTCCCGCCTACCACATGAACAAGTCCCGCTGGGTCTCCCTCCTGCTGGACGGATCCCTTCCCGACGAGGAGATTGTGGGGCTGCTGATGATTAGCTACGACCTGACCAGAGGAAAAGTGTAGCAAAAGGAGGCCGGCGTCTGCCGGCAGACGGATCAGTCAGCGGAGGGTACCGGCGGTGAGGAGGATGGTGAAGGAATCCAAGAGCGTTTTTGACACGCTAAAGCGCCTGTTCCTTTTGGAACAGGCGCTTTCTTTTGGGGTTCCCTTGCCGAGACAGCTGTAACGGCGGCTCTGTCAGGGCTTGCCGCGGGTGACGACAAATTTGAATTTGTCCGCGCGGAAACACTCGTAGGCGTAGATCAGAGGGGTGCCGTAGATGTCCGTTACGGTGGCCTGGAGCACCAGAACCGGGGTGCCCACAGGGATGTTCAGCGTCTCGGCGATCTTCTCGTCGGCACACTGGGGGATGATCTCCGTGGTGCTCACGCCAATCTTGATGTCACAGGTGTTCTCCACATAGCGATAGATGGACATCTCCGTCTCATTGAGTCCCAGGAAGGCCGCTGCCAGAGCCGGGGCGAAGTGGTCCTTGGTCAGGACCACGGGGACGCCGTCCGCCGTGCGCACGCGGACACAGACGGGAACGTCAATGCCCTCATCCACCATCAGCGCCTCGGACACGGCCTGGTCAGCCTTGACGATCTGCTTTTCGAAGTAGGAGACCCCGGGCTCGTAGCCGCTGCACCGGATCATGTCGGTGACGGAGGAGTTTACATTCAGCGTGTCGGCAATGTGGTCGCTGCTGCACGCCACGAAGGTTCCCTTTCCCCGCACAGACAGGATGATCCCCTCGGACTTCAGGGCGTTCAGGCCTTCCCGCAGGGACAGACGGCCCACCTCCAGGTACTCCGAGAGCTCCTTCTCTGTGGGCAGCTGATCCCCCGATTTCAGATGGTTGTTTTTGATGTACTCCAAAATTCCCGCTTTTACATTTTCATAAGCCAGCATAAGTCGTCCCTCCAATTTCCACATACGTCGCTCTCCCCGGCGCCGCTGGCCGTCCTTCCGGCTGCCGGGTGGTCGCAGCCGCCTGCGGGCGGTCTGCGCCGTGTTTCATCCGCACTCTTTTGGAGCTGGACAGGCCGCGCCCTCTGCCGGACAGGCCAGCGGCTTGCCGCTGCTGCCCGGTTGACGCGCCCGCTGCGCCTGATCGGTCGGTGTGGGCTGGAGCCCCTCCGCCGGCGCTTCGCATCTTGTCAGTTTCCCGGTTGAGGTCTCCCCCTTCTCAGGGAACGGTAGGGGAGAGAGTGGTCAAGAATTTGCTATTGTTCCTTCAGAAAATTGCAGAGTACCCTTCCGGAAACACATACATAATATAGCATATTCACCCTATTTGCAATACCACAATGCAACTTTAATGGAGAGAAAAGCGATATATCATATAATTTATTTTAGATATCATAACTTTTTAGCAAACAATATATCTAATTGTAATTTGATAATAATTTACCTGTATGAATTATCACATTTGGCAGGGTTTTTTAAACCGGATTCAAAAAAATCTGAGAAATGCCTTGCGGCAGTAGGGATTGCGGGTTTCGACAGAAAGCGACATTCAGGGGCAATTTTTCAATTATGTTACTTTAAAACAAAAAATGGCCATTTATTTTTAGAAAATACGGTGCATATTGTGATATTAAAGGGGAAATTGACATGCATTTGGGTTTCCTATATAAATTATTAATCTGCTGAAAACAGTAAGGTACTGACGGCGGGAAATTTGAGGAACAAATAAAAATTTGCGCAGAAAAAGGAAAATTTTCCCTTCTGCCTCGGGGGCAAAACCTTTTGCTGCAAAACGAGCGGGGGAGAGGTATTTTCAATTGCCTGGAATGCAGACGGAAAAAGAAGGTATCCACTACAGAGTTGGGCCGAATTTTTCCAACGGGGATGTGGTTTCAGGTGGGGTTTGACATGCATTTTTGTGTGCCTTGTGTTAAAAACTCGCTAAGAATATAGAAGGCGCAGGGAGCGGGTTTGCCGGCGGGAGGCGGCCTCTGCGTTTTGCAGATTTGGCAGGGGGCGACAAGAGAGCAGCTGTACTTTTTTCACCCGCGGCGGGGGAGAGGGACGGAGAGCTTTGCGGCATAATATGGAAGCTGAAAAGCTGTCGGCAACAGACCAAACTGCATCTGCTGACGGGGATAATCGATTGGCAGAGATTGAGGCAATACCGCCCGGACCATCAGGGAGGGGGGTGACTGTAGAAGTGTCAATAGGGGCAGCGTTCCGCGCAGGGCGTTTCTTCCAGAGGTATGCCAGGTCCTGGACAGTTCGTCTGCCATTTGCGCGGCGAATGCCCAAATACTGCACACCTGAGGAAAAAGCCAGGGCGGTCAAGTCGGCACAGATGCAGGAAGGCATCCGAATAAAGAATCAGAAGAAGTCAAGGAGGGAGAGAGCGGCTGTGCCATCGAGGGATGCCTGCGATAGTGGGATCTTCGGGACTGCGTCTGAGCGGCTATCCCCAATTTTTGTATGTCTAACAGGGAGCAGTGCAAACTGCTGTCCGGTTTTTGGGACTTTTCTTGGCGTATGATGGGACCATCAAGAGAAGGAGGTCATGGCAAAATGGAGTTTGTACAGCTGACGGAGTCCCTGGTACACAGTGTGGGCGGGGAGAAGCGCACCTTCTTCATCGGCCATCAGAATGGACGCTATGGCGTAGTCGCCGCAGGCAGCTGGGAGACGGTGATCCCCTTTCGCTTCCGGCGTATCGCCGTCCAGCGGGACGGCAGTCTGGCCGCCTTTCAGGGGAAGCGCCGCGCCGTCTACCGTCTGGTGGAGACAGAGGGGGGCGTGGAGGCCCGGCGGGCTGACCGCCGCAGTGTCCGCCGTCCCATCAGCCTGCCTGCGTAAGGGGAACGGATTAGGGCATTTTTTCCGCGGGGGAAGCGGTCTGGCGGGAACGCGGGCCGTTTTCCCCGCCTTTATCTGCGGCAGAAAAAAATACAGCACAAAAGCGGCTGCTTCCATGCTATAATGGGTCTGTTGACGAGGTCGTCTGCCGGCGTCTGGTTTGCTGATTTTCCGCCATTTTGCCTCGAAATCCTCGGGAATACATCCAGTATTCCCTGCGGTTTTTCAACAAACTGACGAAAAATCTTCTGCGCCATCCATTCGGCGGCAATTTTGTCAACAGACCCATACTGGGACAAATCGCCGGCAGAGGACTGCCGGCAGGAGGTGACTCCATGTACATTCGAAATGCCCGGGTGCTGATGGGACGCTCCTTCCGCTCCGCCGATCTGGCCTTTGACCGGGTAATCACAGCAGTGGGGGACCTGCCGGGAAGGGGCGGGCTGGACGCCGGGGGATGCTACGTGCTGCCCGGGCTGGTGGACATCCACACCCACGGAGCGGCGGGGGGCGACTTCTCCGACGGCGCCTCCGCCGCGCTGCCTGTGATGGCGGACTGGTATGCCGCCCAAGGGACCACCGCCTGTCTGCCCACCCTGATGACCCTCCCGGAGGAGGCGCTGGCCGGCGCGGTGGAGGGGATCGCCGCCGGCTGGCCTGCGGAGGGGACCCGGTGCCTGGGCGTCCACCTGGAGGGACCCTTCCTCAGCCCCAGCCGCTGCGGGGCCCAGCCGGCGGCGCATCTGCAAAGGCCGGACCCGGCCCTGCTCCGGCGCCTGGACCGGCGGGGGACCGTCCGGCGGATTACCCTGGCCTGTGAGCTGGAGGGGGCCATGGATTTTTTGCGGGCGGCGGCCGGGGAGTACGTGGTGTCCCTGGGACACAGCGAGGCGGACTACGAGGCGGCCATGGAGGCCTTCCGGGCAGGGGCCGGTCTGGTGACGCACCTCTACAACGCCATGCCGCCCCTGTGCCACCGTGCGCCGGGGCTTATCGGCGCGGCCCTGGACAGCGGGGCCTGGGCGGAGCTGATCTGCGACGGGCTCCACGTCCACCCCGCCGCGGTACGCGCCGCCTTCCGCCTCTTCGGGGAGCGGTTGATTCTAATCTCCGACTCCCTCCGCTGCGCCGGCCTGGGGGACGGGACGTACACCCTGGCCGGGCAGGCGGTGACGGTGCGGCAGGGGCGGGCGGCGCTGCCCGACGGAACGCTGGCCGGCTCGGCCATCTCCCTGCTGGAGGGGGTACGGCGGGCGGTGGAGTTCGGCATCCCCCTGGAGGCCGCCGCCTATGCCGCCTCCACCGCCCCCGCCCGGGCGATAAGGGCAGAGGATGTCGGGGCCATCGCCCCGGGGCGGCGGGCCGACCTGCTGGTGCTGGACGGGGCGCTGGAGGTCGTGCAGGTCTACATCGGCGGCCGGCCGGTGCTGCCGGGGGTCAGCGGTTGATGATGTACAGGCCCACCATGCAGATCACCACCCCGATGAGCTTGTTGGCCGTCAGAGGCTCCTTGTAGAGCAGGAGGCCCACCAGGAGGAGGATCGCCGCCAGGATGGCGCTCTGGGTCACCGACAGCGAGCCCACCTGCCACCCGGCCTTGTAGGCGTAGATGAACCCGGCCTCCAGGCCCACCAGGGCGATGCCGAAGGCGAAGGGGGCCCAGTTCAGCTTGGCGTACTCCCGGAGGAGGTTCCCGCCCCGGTGCATGACGAAGTAGCACAGGGCGGAGAAGGCCGCGCCCACCAGGTAGGTGACGGTGAGGGAGGCCAGAGGATCCAGGTCCGCGGGGACGGACTTGGCGCAGATGTGGTAGACCACGTTGGCGCCCACGATGAGCAGGACAGGCCAAAAGTAGGAAAACATAGAGAATACCTCCTGAAAATAGAAATAGTCAGGCCATAGTAGCCTGACTTTCGGTAGGTCTGCACCCGTTTTGTTCTTCACTTGCGGCTATTGTAGCAGAGGACGATGCGGTTTGTCAAGGCTTTTTTCAGGGGAGATACCCGGCGGGGGAGGGGGGATTGGTCTCCCTTCCCCCGCTTTTTCTCCGGCTGTCGCCCTCAGAGCCGGGCCGTCTCCTGGGGGGCGCTCTTGGGTTTGGGCAGGAACCCCTCAAAAATAGGGATCGCACCGGCGGCCTCCGCCCGTTCCAGGTCCTCCTGGCTGCGGATGGTCCAGCTCACCTCCTGGCCGCCTAAGAGCTCCAGGCAGGCGCGCACAGAGAGGCGGTTCCGGTCCTCGTAGCGGTAGGCCACAAAGTCCGGCCGGGTGACGATATTGGTCAGCAGCGTGGTGAGCAGGAACCGGGCGGGAAGGCCCAGCCGGGCTCCCTCCTGCCGCCTCAGAAAATTCTGGGACAGCTGGCCCCGGATGATGAAGGGCTCGTTGCGCCGGAGCCACCACAGGACCCGGGGATCGAAGGACTCGATGCAGAAGTCCCCCTGATACCCCTCCAGCAGGCGGCAGACGCGTTCGCAGAGGGAGCGGGCATTGCGGCCCTCCGTTTTCAGCTCAATAATCAGGGGCGCCTTGCCGCTGAAGAGGGCCAGGACCTCCTCCAGGCGGGGGATACTCTCGTGGGTCCCCTGGAGCTGCAAGAGCTTCAGCTGGTCCAGCGTCATATCCTCCACCCGGCCCTTCACGCCGCAGAGGCGTCTGAGGTCGCTGTCGTGGATGACGACCAGGCGCTTGTCTTTGGTCATGCGCACGTCGATTTCCGCCCCGAACCCCCCGGCTAAAACGTAGCGGTAGGCCAGAATGGAGTTCTCCGGGATGCCACGCCTGGCGTTGTGTAGGCCCCGGTGGGCGTAGCGGTACTGGCCCAGAAGCTGGAGCTTTCGCTGCCCCCGGCGGGTTTTCAGCGTGAAGAGCCACAGCAGGAACAGCGCCGCCATGGCCAGCAGGATGTACACGTACAGGATCGGTTTCATATCGCGCCTCTTTTCCTATGTAACGCCCCGGAAGGGGCATTTTTTTCAACAACCGTCAATCGTCCACGTCAAAGGCCTCCAGACCCCGGCGGTGCTCCGCCCTGCCGTCCCCGTGGCGGACGAAGAGCATGGTCACAAAGGAGGCGGCGGAGAAAAAGGCGGCGTAGGGGAACAGGGTAAAGTACCCCACATGGCCCAGCAACCACCCGGAGAGCACCGGCGTCACCACCTGGGCGGCCATAGAGAAGGTGTAGTAGTAGCCAGTGAACTTCCCCACGTCACTGCCCCGGCACATCTCCACCACCATGGGCAGGGAGTTGACGTTGATGGCGGCCCAGGCCAGGCCCACCAGGGCAAAGACGGCGTACATCACGCCGTTGATCTCGGCGTAGAGGGCGGTGAGCACATAGCCGGCGGCAAAGCACAGGCTCAGAAGGGCTACGCCCCCTAAAATCGTGCGCTTCCGGCCAATCCGGCTGGAGATCTCGCCGATGGGGATATAGGAGACGATGGCCCCCGCCGTGGCCACCATCAGGCAGGTGGAGGCGCCGCCCAGGGCCCGGCCCATCTGCTCCCGAACGTAGGTGGTGAACCAGGTGGTCACCGCGTTGTAGGCGATGTACCACAGCGCGATGGAGAGGAGCAGGAACAGAAGGCTCCGGCGCACCGGAGGCGGCAGGGCCGCCCTGCCGCTGCCTGCCGCCGCCTCCGTCAGGTCCTCCTCCGGGTGGGCCGCCTCGTACCGGGCCGCCTGGGCGGCCAGATCCGGCTCCCGGACGGTGCAGAACAACGTCAGCACCGAGAGGACCATGATCCCCGACACGATGGCGAAGAGGAGACGGTAGTCCACGTGGGCGAGCCCTCCCACCCGCTCGTCGGAGTAGAGCACCGCGGCGGCGATGAGGTACAGCACGCCCCCCACGGCCCCCATCAGGTTGATGACGGCGTTGCCCTTGCTTCTAAGGGGCTTGACGGTGACGTCGGGCATCAGGGCCACCGCCGGGGAGCGGTAGGTGCCCATAGCGACGAGCAGCAGCCCCAGGAGTACCACGAAGGCCGCCCGGGTCCCCGGAGAGGGGGCGGCGGCGTAGCGGTTGTCCAGAACGGGGAGGAGGTTCATCAGCACCACGGCGGCGGCGGTGCCGCCCAGGATGAAGGGCATCCGCCGTCCGATCCGGGTGCTGGTGCGGTCGCTGAGGGCCCCGAAGAAGGGCAGGAGGAACAGAGCCAGGATGTTGTCCGCCGCCATCACCGCCCCGGTGAGGGCCTCATCCAGGTGGAAGGTACCCTTGAGCATCAGGGGGATCACGTTGTCGTACATCTGCCAGAAGGCGGAGATGGAGAGGAAGGCCAGACCGACAAGAACAGTCGTCTTTTGATTCAGCTTCATATCCGTGGAGACCTTGCTTTCATAGATCAGGCCCGGAGGCCGATCTGATTTCTGTCATTTTGCCGCGCCGGCCGGGGAAATATACCGGGGCCGCCGCGGACTGACGAAGGGCGTCCATTGCTGCCTATCGTACCACAAAAATTCATGCGCCGCAAGGTGCAATCGCCTTTTTGAAAGGGGAAACCGCGTCCTCCGCCCAACGGCAGGGGACGCGGTGTGGTTTTTTAATGAATCTCTATTTCTCCCAGGCCGCGCAGATCAGATCCACGCAGGCGTCCTCCCCCAAAAAGCCGCTGTGGAGGGTCAGGTGGTAGTTCCGGGCCAGGCCCCAGGTCTGACTGGTGTAGAAGCTGTAGTGCTGGGACCGGGCTCTGTCCCGCTTGGCAAGAATGCCCGCGGCTTCCTCCTCCTCCAGACCGTGCTCCCGGACGGACCGCTCCACCTTGTAGGACATGTCGGAGTGGATAAACACGTTGAGGCAGTCCTGCCGCTCCCGGAGGATGTGGTCGGCGCAGCGGCCCACGATGACGCAGGACTCCTGCTCCGCCAGCTCCCGGATCAGGGTGGTCTGGACAAAGTGCATCTGGTCCTGGATGGAGCTCTGGGTCTGCATGGGGGCGGTAAAGCGCCCGCCGTAGCCGATGATGTGCCCAAAGGCGCCGCTGCGGAAGTACTCCCCGTGGGCGGCGATGAAGTCCTCCGACAGCTTGGTCTTGGCCGCCACCAGCTCCACAATCTCCTTGTCGTAGAAGCCGATCCCCAGACGCTCCGCCACCCGCTTTCCGATGGTGTGCCCGCCGCTGCCGCACTCCCGGCCGATGGTGATGATTCTCTTTTGCATCTGTCCCCTCCCCCTTTCAGCCTGTCCCGTGGAAAAAGCCCGCTCGGTTTATGTGTATAATAGCACAAAACCGTTGGACTTGCAAGTGCGAAATTGGTATAAATGTCTAACAGACGCAGCCGCGTAACAGATGAAATGCCGCTTTTTCCTGCGGCGTGTACGTGAGAAAAAACACTTTGCGCGCAGTAAACGTCGAACCCTGCATCTGTCCCTGTAGGGACAGATGCAGGGCGCGGCGCAGCGCGAAGTGAAATTCTCTTCCTCAGGAGGCGCTTGTCTCTTGCGCGAAAAGCTCTCTCCCCATGAGGACACCCATCACCGAGGCCATCATCAGACCCCGGGTCCAGCCGCTGGAGTCACCCAGGCAGTGGAGGCCCTGAATGTTGGTGGTGAAGTGCTCGTCCATCTTCACCCGGTTGGAGTAGAACTTCAGCTCCGGGGAGTAGAGCAGGGTCTCGTAGGAGGCGAAGCCGGGAACCACGTGGTCCATGGCCTGGATGAAGTTGATGATGTTGGTCATGGCCCGGTAGGGCATGGCGGCGGTGATGTCCCCGGCCTCCGCGTCGGGGAGGGTGGGGCGGAGGTTGGAGTGGGAGAGCTCCTTGGGCCAAGTGCGCTTGCCGTCTAAGATGTCCCCGAAGCGCTGGACCATAATGTGGCCCGCCCCCAGCATGTTGGTCAGCTCCCCCACCTTCTGGGCGTAGGCGATGGGCTGGTTGAAGGGGACGGAGAAGTTGTGGCTGCACAGGATGGACAGGTTGGTGTTGGCGCTCTTCAGGTCCTTGTAGCTGTGGCCGTTGACCACGGCCAGATTGTTGTCGTAGTTCTCCTGACTGACGAAGCCCCCGGGGTTCTGACAGAAGGTGCGGACCTTGTTCTTGAAGGGCCGGGGGTAGCCCACCAGCTTGGACTCGTAGAGCACCCGGTTCACCGTCTCCATGATCTCGTTGCGCACCTCCACCCGGACGCCGATGTCCACGGTGCCCGGCTGGTGGGCGATGCTGTGCTCGGCGCAGAGGCTCTCCAGCCAGTCCGCCCCCCGCCGGCCGGTGGCGATGATTACGTGGCCGGCGGTGATCTCCCGGCTGTCATGGCCGTTGGTAATGACCACGCCCCGGCAGAGACTGCCCTCCAGGAGAAGGTTGGTGCACTCGTAGCCAAAGAGAAGTTCAACCCCCTTTTGCAGAAGGTCCTGCTCGATGGCGTAGTAGATGTCCTGGGCCTTTTCAGTCCCCAGGTGGCGGATGGGGCAGTCCACCAGCTTCAGACCCGCCTGGATGGCCCGGCGGCGGATCTCCTTCACCTCCTCGTCGTTGCCCAGACCCTCCACGTGGGCGTCGGCGCCGTAGCTGAGGTAGATCTGGTCGGTGTAGCCGATGGTCTCCTGGACCTTGTCCGCCCCCACTAAGTTGGGCAGGTCGCCGCCCACCTCATGGCTCAGGGACAGCTTGCCGTCGGAGAAGGCGCCGGCGCCGGAGAAGCCGGTGGTGATGTGGCAGTAGGGCTTGCAGTTGACACACTTCTGTGTCTTGTCCTTGGGGCAGTGCCGGTGCTCGATGGCCGCGCCCTTCTCCACGATAAGGATATTCTGTCGGCTGCCTAAGCGCCGGAGCTCCAGGGCGGTAAAGATGCCCGCCGGGCCCGCGCCGATGATGACAATGTCGGTTTTGTGATCCATTTGGGTTTTCCTCCAAAAAAATTTCATTCTGCTGTCTCCCGAAGGGAGATGGGGGGTCAGGCGGACACGATCTGATAGATCGCATACAGCGCCAGCATATGCAGGGGATAGAAGGCGTAGCAGAACCGCTGAAACCACCTGGCGTGGTAGCCCTGCCGCCCCCGGTAGAGCCAGATGGGGACAAGGGCCAGCACCGCCAGACCCTGCTGGACGATCTCGAATTCGTGCCCGAAGAGGGTAATGGTAAAGAAGTAACCACCCAGCATCACGGCGTGCAGGATATTCAGGCACAGAAACTGCCCCAGAAAATCCCACCACCGCCGGCCCCGAAAGAAGTAGAACACCAGTACGGTGAGCACGCCCTCGCCGTAGTAGTCCACCATGGCGAGGTAGCCCAGAACGTACCCCGCCGCCGTCAGGAGGGCGCAGAGGAGGAGGGCCGGCAGGGGCCGAAAGCTGCTGCGCACCTTCTCCAGGGCCGCCATGGTCAGAAGGGCGATGAGGAAGGTCCACAGCACGTTCTGGTGGAAGGGGTAGAGGGGGCTGCTGCCCATCATGAAGTTGAAGGGGATCTCGGTAACGACGGCCCAAAACAGCATCCGGAGGCAGTAGCGCCTGCGGTCATGGGTGTAAAAGAAGCCCTCCGCCAGGAGAAAGGCGAAGATAGGGAAGGCCAGGCGGCCGATACAGGTGAGCCACCACTGCCCCGGCAGGAGCAGGGCCCAGGTGTGGTCGCAGAGCATCAACGCCATGGCGAGAACGCGGAAAGAGAAGGCGGAAAGGCCGGAAGGGACGGATTGCTGCATGGAAAACCTCCTTTTTTTCAGATAGGAGATAGGAGATATGAGATAGGAGATATTTTGGGACGGGAGCGCTCTCAACGGGGCGATAAAATCGTCCGGCGCAGCCGGACACCTTAACTCCTATCTCCTATCTCATCCAGGTGGACAAATCGGGGGCGGTGTGGTATACTGACAGAAAACTGCGGAGGGGGCGGGGACGGTGTTTGTGTGTCCGGTTTGCGCCGGGGCGCTGGTGCGGGGAGAGCGGGAGTACCGCTGCCCGGCGGGACACAGCTATGATATCGCCCGGGAAGGATATGTGCACCTGCTGCCCGCCAACCGCAAGCACTCAAAATCCCCCGGGGATGACCGGGAGATGGTGGCCGCACGGAGCCGGTTTTTAGACGGCGGGTGGTATGAGCCCCTGCGGAAGGCCCTGTGCGCGCTGGCTCTGGAGGCGCTGCCCCGGGGCGGGGCGGCGCTGGACGCCGGGTGCGGCGAGGGGTACTACACCGAGGGCGTGGTGCGCGCTTTTCAGGGCGCGGGGCGGCCCCTGGAGGCCGCCGGGGTGGATCTGTCCAAATTTGCCCTGAAGCGGGCGGCACGGCGGGTGAGAGAGGCGGCGTTTGCCGTCGCCTCCGTGTACCGCCTGCCGGTGGCGGCGGAGACGGCGGATCTGGTGATTGACTGCTTCTCTCCGCTGGCCGCGGAGGAGTACCGCCGGGTGCTCCGGCCCGGCGGCACATTTCTGTACGTGGTCCCCGGCGGGGATCATCTGATGGAGATGAAGCGCGTCCTCTATGACGAGGTCTATGAAAATCCGGAGGAGCGGACGCTCTATGAGGGGTTCTCCTATGTGGATGTGACCCCGGTGCGGAGCAGGTTTACCCTGCCCGACAGCAAAAGCATTATGGATCTGTTCGGGATGACGCCCTACGCCTGGAAGACGCCCAAGGCCGGAGTGGAGCGGCTGCGGGCCGCGGCGTCGCTGACAGTGACGGCGTCCTTTGCCATCCACGCCTTTCGGCGGCTGTGAATGCGGGGCCTGCGTCAGAACAGCAGGTCATATCCCAGCTTGACAAACAGCAGGCCCAGAACCACGAAGATCATGGACCGCACCCGCTTCCCGCCGCCCCGGATGGCATACCTGGCGCCGCAGAAGCCGCCCAGGATGCAGCAGGCCGCGGCGGGGAGGAGGAAGCTCCACATCACCTTGCCGTGGAACAGGTAGACCGCTGCCGCCGCCACGTTGGAGGAGGCGTTGACCACCTTGGCGCAGCCGGAGGCGGTAATTAGATCCAGGGAGAGGGCGGCGGAAAAGGCCATGATGAGGAAGGTGCCGGTGCCCGGTCCGATCATGCCGTCGTAGACGCCGATGGAGAGCCCGATCAGCAGGCTGTACGCGGCGGTGCGTCGGGGAGAGAGGGCGGAGGGGGACGTGTTCTCTGTCCCGATGTCCTTTTTCAGGGCCAGAAAGATAGCCACAACAGGCAGGATCGCCAGCATCAGGCTTTTCAGCAGCCGTTCGGAGAGCAGGATGGCCAGCTGCGCCCCCAGAGCGCTGCCCGCCAGAGCGCCCGCCGAGGCGGTGAGGGCAATCGGCAGGTGAATTTTCCCGCTGCGCAGGTATTGGATCGCGGCGGTGGTGCTGCCCAGGCAGTTGGCGATCTTGTTGGTCCCCGCCGCCACGTGGATGGGCATGCCGGCGATGAGATAGGCGGGCAGGGAGATCAGCCCGCCGCCGCCGGCCACACTGTCCACAAACCCGCTTAAAAACAGCAGGGGACAGACCACCAGATAGAGAATAAGTTGCTGAGGCAAGGCGCCACATCCTTCCCGAACGATAGAGGATACCGCGAAAGCGCAGCTGAGACGGTATACTGAGCCAATTTTTTCGGCTGTCCCGTGAGGGACGGAAAAAAGGCTGAAATTAAAGTACAATAGGCAACCCTGTGGTTATTGTACCATATCCGCCGGCGATATGCCACCCAAACCTGCAATTTTGGAGGGAATAACTTTGTGCTGTACCCTGCAAACCGCGGCGTTTACGCTGTCGATAGAGGCGTCTCTCTTTCCGGAGGACGCCGTCCCCGTTAACGCGCTGCTTCGGGTCCGCGTTCGGAGCGGCGGCTTTGCCGCCGAGGCCGGTATGGACGTGGGAACAGGGGATTTGGTCCAATTCGCCGGAGATCTGGAGCGCCTCTACCGGTCGCTTGTGGGCGAGGCCGTTTTGGAGGAGCCTTACGGATTTCACCAGCATATTCGCTTTTCTGCCCAGAGAGGCGGCCATATTCTGGTTCGGGGGTATCTCGTCCAGCCTGTCCCGGGCCTCCCGGAACAGGAGCTCCGGTTTGCCAACCGGTTTGATCAGACGTACCTGAGAGCGTTTGTTCCGGCGCTGCGTCAGCTCATTTCACACACCTGACTTCTGATGGGAAGGGGAGGTTTCCATGAATCTGTGCGATAAGCCCACCATTGAGGCCCTCTTGAAGCGCCACGGTTTCCGCTTCAGCAAATCCTTGGGACAAAACTTCCTCATTGAGGATTGGGTGCCCCGCCGGATCGCCGAGGCCTGCGGCGCGGATACGTCCTGCGGCGTGCTGGAGATCGGTCCGGGCATCGGTCCGCTGACTCGGGAGCTCTGCCGGCGGGCGGGGCGCGTGGCGGCGGTGGAGCTGGACACAGCGCTGCTGCCTATCCTGTCGGAGACCATGGCGGACTGCGGAAATTTCACTTTGGTGCCGGGAGATATCCTGGAGCTGTCTATTCCCGACCTGGCGGCGGAGCACTTTTCCGGACTGCGCCCGCTGGTCTGCGCCAACCTGCCCTATCATATCACCACGCCTATTCTCACAGCGCTGGTAAAGGCGAGGTGCTTTGCGAGTATCACCGTAATGGTCCAGAGGGAGGTGGCGGAGCGGATTGCCGCCGTGCCGGGGCCGGAATACGGGGCATTCTCGGTGTTTATGCAGTATTATACAGAGCCGCAGGTGCTCTTCGAGGTGCCGCGGGAGTGCTTCCTGCCGGCGCCTAAGGTGACCTCCGCGGTGCTCCACTGTCCGGTGCGCCCAGCGCCGGCGGTTTCTCCCCGGTGCGGCGAGGCGTTTTTCTTCCGCACGGTCCGCGCGGCGTTTGCTCAGCGCCGAAAGACGCTGGTCAACAGCTTGGCATCTGCCTATGGGGACCGACTGACAAAGGAGGAGCTGCGGACTGCGGTGACAGACTGCGGGCTGCCTGAAACCATCCGGGGAGAGCGGCTGTGTCTGGAAGATTTCTCCATGCTCTCCGACGCCATAGCGGACCGGATTTTGGGATGATTGCACCGGAGAGGAAATTTTTAAAAAATTTGAAAATTGCTCTTGCATTTTGAAAAGAGATATGGTATTATGACTAAGCTGTCTGAGAGGACATGCGCCATTAGCTCAGCTGGATAGAGCGTCTGGCTACGGACCAGAAGGCCGGGGGTTCGAATCCCTCATGGCGTACCAAGAAAACCGCTGATTCTTGATTGAATCGGCGGTTTTCTTGTGCTTTTTGGCATAATTCAATTTTGCGCTCCCGCCAAAAATTCAACTTTAATTCAACTCGCCCCTCGCGCTGCATCCTTCTTTGAGAAAGATGTCCGCCAGGATGTCGGCGTTCTTCTGATCTGCCTCTGCTATGATATGGGCGTAAATATCGGCGGTGGTGCTGACCTGAGCGTGGCCCAGTCTCTTTGAAATCGAAACACTGTCTACCCCATTGAAGTAGAGCATGGAGGCCATTGTATGCCTGAAGGCATGGGCGTTGATGTGCGGCAGGCCGTGGCGCTTTGAAAACTTGGTGAGCCATGATGTGATACTGTCCGGGTGCATGGGAATCCCGTTTTCTTGGGTAAACAAGAATCCCTGATACTGGTAATACTCCCCCAGGCGCAGCCGCTCCTCGTTTTGCCATGTTCGGTACTGCCGCAGGAGCTGCAGTGTCTCGGCGGGAAGGACCACATAGCGGTTAGAGGTGGTCGTCTTCGGCGTATCCTCATAGATTCCCCGGCCTGAGCGATACAGGATATTATTGCATATGTGGATCTGGTTGCGGTCAAAATCGACCTCCGGCCACTTCAAGCCCAGAATTTCCCCGCGCCGTGCGCCGGTAATCAGCAGCATATGGACCAGGGTTTTCCATTTGAGCGGTTCCAGCTCCAGAGCTTCCCGGATCGCGGCAACCTGTTCCGGCTGGAAATAGTTTACCTCTTTGCGCTCCACCTTTGGCAACGTGGCGTGGCTGGCAACGTTGAACGGGACAAGCCCCTCTTTTGCGGCCTGCTCCAGCACGGCGGAGATCAAGCGGTGATGCTCCAGTATGGATTTTGCCGACAACTTGCCGCCGGTCCGTTTGTTCTGGCCATCCTGGGCAAGAGCGGTATATAGATCATTCAGATGATCGGGCCGCAGGTCCTTCAGCCGGATGTGACCAATGGCAGGGATGATCCGGGCCGCAAGGTCCTTGTAACTGGAAATCGTGGAGTGCTTTGCACCCCGTTCCTCCTTCAGTTTAATCACATATTCGCAGTAGGGGCCGAACTTCTGACGGCTGTCGGTGGTGATCCCCTCCCTGCATTCCTTCTCGAAGGTCGCGGCGAAAGCCTCGGCCCGTTTTTTTACGCTCTTTTCCGTCCAGGTGGGAGAGACTTCAAAGGTGGTCGTCCAGGGCTTGAGCTGCCGCCCGTCCGGGCCACGGCCGCGGTGGACCCGGATGCTGTAGGAGATCAGCTTACCGGACTTGTCCCGGCGTTCTTGGATGTTTGCCATACAAATTCCTCCTTGTCATGCCCGGGGCTGCTCTTCTTTTTGTTTAGATATAAAATATGATCGAACCTTCTCCATACAATCAAGGAACCTACTGTTTGCCTGAGCGATAAACATATCAGAAGAAGCAGATGCGTCCCAAACACTCAAACCCAATTGTTGAAGTTCCTCCAAATGCTCATTTTCAAATCTTTTCATAGAGGCAATATCAGATGATTCGTAGTAGCGAGCTGCCAGTTTGCAAGACATAGAAAGGCCACTCAAAACTTGGAAAAACTCATATCGTTCAAGAAGAAGAGACAGCACCAGAGGCATGATATCCCGTTCTGATTCATCGGAACCATATCCAATATATTGCAAAAATTTAACAGCATTTTCTGATAGGCCTATATATTCGCATACACTTTTTAACCCAACATCTGCACTTTTTATATGGGTTAGGCACAAAATGTATTCTGTACTGACCTCAAAATATTTGGCCAGATCATGAATTGCTTTTGCATCTGGCAGAGTATCGCCATTTTCCCATAGACCGATAGTTGACTTTGAAACCCCAAGCACTTTAGATAAAGCCTCTTGTGATACACTTTTTTTCGCCCTTAATTCCCGCAGTCTGGACGGGAAAAGGGCATTTTTATTTGCTTCTGATGAGTATTTGATGCCTGTGCGCTCGGCCTCCCGTCGAGTGACCGGAAAAAACGTTTGTTCCATATTTTCACACCTATATAGACTGAAAAACTTGTTTTCGTAAAACTAAAGCATTGTTTTCTTGGTGGAATGATTTTCTCGGTGTATAATGCATTATAACAAGAAAACCATTCCACGTCAACGATTTTCTTGAAATATCGTCAGAAGAAAAGAAAGGAGATCCAATTATGCCGAATTTTAAGACTATCCGCCAAGCTGCTGCAATGGGGCTTATGACCGAGCACTATCTATGATTACTGGTTGCACAGGGGAGCTGCCCGGGTATTTATTCCGGGAACCGCTTCCTTGTCAACGTGGAAGCCCTTGCGGAACAGCTTGACACAGAGAGCCGCCGGAACTGCAGGGAGAGGGAGGGGGTGTCCCAATGACCAAAAACAAAAATGCCCCCACCAGCGCGGCAACGCTGACGGGGGCGGTGGAAAACGGGACGGCCTCACGAACTGCCCACGCTTTTACCCACGATGATACCACATCCTCGGCGGGAGGTCAACTGTTCCGGATTGCTGACCTCCTATCCCACGGCGCGGACAGCGGCATAACGCTGCGCCACTTGGAGAAGCTGGCAGACCTTCCAGGCCGGGAGGTTCGGCGGCAGATCGAGCGGGAGCGGAGGGCCGGGGCGCTGATTATCAGTGACAACCGGCACGGCTATTTTTTGACCGATGATCCGGCGGAGGCCCAGAGGTTCGCCCGCTCGATGCAGCAACGGGCGCGGGAGATATTGCGGACAGCGCGGGCCATCGAGAGGGCGGCCCCGAAGGAGGTATAGCCAGTGAAGGCACAAATAGAAAACCTCCCCGCTGCGCTGCGGGAAAAGGGCCTGTTCTGCTGCTGGCGGTATGAGGAGCGGGACGGCAAACGGACAAAGGTCCCGTACAACCCTCGGACCGGCGGCGGGGCCCAGAGCACCAACCCGGCCACCTTCTCCCCGCTGGCCGTGGCCCTGGAAGCCATGGAGAAGGGTGGGTATGACGGGCTTGGTGTGGGTATCTTCGGCACCCTGGGGGCCATCGACATTGACCATTGCATAGAGGATACAGGGGACGTGTCGCAAACGGCATCTGATATCCTGAACGCCATGCAGGCCTACACCGAGTATTCCCCCAGCGGGAAGGGGCTGCGTATCCTCTTCACGGTGCCGGCGGGTTTCGCTTATGACAAGGCCCGGTACTACATCAAGAATCCGAACAACGGCGTGGAGATCTACATAGCCGGGGCAACAAACAGATTCGTCACCGTCACCGGCGGCGCCTGGACGGCCGGCGCAGGTCTGGAGGAGCGCGGGGCGCAGTTGTCGGCAGTGCTGGAGAAGTACATGGTGCGGCCCCGGGCAAAAACGCCCACACCTCCTCCGGCGCTGGAGATCGGCGGCGGGACGCCGGCAGACCTGGACGATGCTGCCTTGATTGAGAAAGCCAAACGGGCCCGGAACGGGGCGCAGTTCGCTGCCCTCTGGAACGGGGATACCACCGGTTATGAATCCGCCTCCGAGGCTGACATAGCCCTGTGCAATGCCCTGACATGGTGGACCAGGGGAGACGCTGCCCGGATAGACCGCCTTTTTCGGCAGTCCGGTCTTATGCGGGATAAGTGGGACAGACCCCGGAGCGGCAGTACCTACGGGGCGCTGACCATTCAGAACGCCATCCAGACCATGACCGGCCCGGGGTATGACCCGGCAGCGTACCGGCAGCAGTCCGCCGCCCGGGATTTTGCGCCGGAGGCTAATCGGGCAGTCCCCACCAAGCCGCGGCTGGTCCGGGCCTGCGATGTGCCATATGAACCGCCCCGCTGGACCATCGCTCCCTACTTCCAAAGGGGAAAGGGCACGCTGGTGCAGGGGGACAACGGAACGGGAAAGACGGCCTTCCTCTGCGCCATCTCCGCCCATGTTACCACCGGGGATCCGCTTCTGGGCCTCCCAATTGCTTCCCCTGGCGATGTGTTGTTTCTGTCCGTGGAGGATGACCTTCCGGTCCTACGCGGACGCATCGAGGCAGACGGCGGCGACTTGGCGAAAGTGCATTTTATGACCAATGCCGCCGGACTAACCTTCACCAGTCCAGAAGTAGAGGCGGCAGTCAAAGAAGTCCAGGCCGCAATGGTAATCTTCGACCCGTTCCAAGCGTTCATGGGGGCGGGGGTGGACATGTTCCGGCCAAACGAGACCAGGCCGGAGCTGGCCAAGCTGTTTGAAATGTGCGACCGCAATGACTGCGCCTGCGCTATCGTCTCCCATATGGGCAAGGCCGGAGACAAATCCCCCGTCAACCGCTCCCTGGGCAGCGTGGATATTCCGGCCTCTATGCGCTCCATTCTGGAGCTGACCCGCAACCCCGACAACGAAGATGAGTGCGTCATGGTCCATGTGAAGTGTTCCAATGCCCCCAGAGGGCCGAGCATCGTTTACACCATCGGAGACCGGGGCGGCGTCCACTGGGTGGGGTTCAGCCCCATGACCGTGGAGGACTTGGCCGTCGTCAACCGACGGAAGGAGCGAAAAGAGAAGGGCATACCCTACGAGAATGAGCCGCTTGTCCAGGTGTTCAACCAGCTTATCGCCGACCGGCCCGGCGGCGGCTTCTGGAGCTATGCCGACCTCAAGAGAGAGGGTGCTAAGATTTTGGGGTTCCCGCCGTTCGGTGATATTACTGATCTGCGGCAGAAGCCGGACTTGAATCTTGCCCGCGAGCTTCAAGAGCGCGACGGCCTGATTGTGACACATAGCCAGCGGGGAGCACGCAATGCCCGGGGAGTAAGGATAGAGCAATACCAACACCCACAAGGCTTTCAGACAAGTATTAACGGGTAGGGTCGCGCGCGTGTGCACAAAAAAACAATGTTTTTTCTTAACAAAGTTAACCCACAGTTAACCAAGTTAACAAAGTTAACCCTACAGTTTGGGGGGTTAACTTTGTTAACAAATATACATTGTTTTTTGTACGAGGAAAAGTTAACCCCCTGTGGGCCACACAACACCGAAAGGAGAAATGAACACGTGAACCAACCAACAAATATCTGCCCGTTGATGTGCATAGCGGGAGAGGGAGTCTGTATCAAAGAGCGCTGCGCCTGGTGGTTATGGCCAGGATGCGCCATAACATCCATCGCCGAAAGCCTGGGGGAGGAGGAACCCAATGAGTAAGCGAAAGACATTCCGGCGCGTGAAGGTGGGCAACAGAGGCTACCACGCAGGGAAGCGGCAGGCGATGTTTCTGCCCTATGCGCGGTCAACCCGCCCGGCAAAATCGCAAACGTTTGGGAATTTGGCGCAAAAGACCGCCCCCGGTGCAGCGAACACTGAGAGCGGCAAAGCGGCTCCATTAATGAATGCGGCAGGAGTAACCTCCGTGCATCTATCTGTGCTTCCCGGCTTTGAATAGCTGTTAGTGTGCGCCGGGGAATGCACCAAAGTTCGAAAAAATTCGAACATAAAAAAAGGGACACTCCAAACTGCCGGCTTGTGAAAACTTGGAATTGGCGCTACAGAAAACTACAGTTGGACCGGAGATTTCTAAGACCCTAAAAAAGAATTTGAAAGGATGATTTTACTTGTGAAAAACGCAAATCTGTACTTCAACGATTTGAAAAAAGCCCTGGAGACCAGGAACGACACCATACGGCGGGCACTGGAGGACTACCGGACGGGCGCCGCCCGCATTGCCGCCCGATACTCTGAGGCCGTGGCCGCTGAGGAGCTGGCCGCGCCGAAGTCGAGGCGATGGCGGGAAAAGCGGCCGGTAGCCCTGTTGCGCTGGCCTGTCTGCACAGGTGGCAGAAAAGGCCGGCTTTGAGCTGACCTTTACCACATCGGCGATGCTGGAGGATGATTTGAAAAAGGTTATGTCCATGTTCCATGTTCCCAGCCACTACGCCCCGGACGATCTTGTGCATGAAGCTATTATTTGTTCCACGCCCAGTGTGTACCGGGGCGTCAACATGGGAAAGGCGGACGTGACCGCTATTACATTGGGTATGGGTTTGAGTAGGGCCGCATTTTGTAACCTTGATGAAATAGCCGCCCGGTGGAGCAATCCAGGCAAGGTTGAAGTAAAGCAGCTTCCGCCGCTGTGAACCTTGCAGACAAAGCGACACAGTACGCCCGGCAGCACCCGCAAGAGGTGACGCTTGCGTGCGTGAACCGCTCCGTGCGTACATACAGCGCCGGGAAGGCGGTACAGCTATGCGGAACCCCGGATGTGGCCGCCTGCATCGTAGGCGCCGCGGCGCAGGACAGGCGCCTGGAGGATATGCTGAACCAGCTTATTGACCTTTCTTAATGGCAAAGAGGGGTGCAGCTTTAAGCTGCACCCCTCTTTGCGATATTGAGTTGCCCCGGGATTTCGGGGAGCAAACGAGAAAGGCGCAAAGGGGGCGGTAATTTGCCGTATCCCTACAGTGCCGATAAGATGCTTTCCAAAAGGGCGGGAGATTTCCCGCTCCCTACAAACGGCGGGAATCAGGACGTTTTTTGCCTGAAACTGGACTTTGTCCCCCTATGGCTGGCGAAGATCAGCATCACCCCCACGATGGAGCAGGAGACGCCAGAATGGTAAATCCTTAGCGGGTCATAACGAAAGCCTCCTGTTTTCGGTTCCGGTCACCGAAATATGTAATCTTCTAAAAATTTAGGGGATTGAATTCCGCGCTGCACCCCAACTCCCGGATTTCGGGCGAAGTAATCAACCCGGTTGATTTTGACCGGGTTCACCAGAATGTGCGAGTACGGGTTTAAAGATGGACAGGATTTCAACCCGCTCAAAATTGAGCGGGTTCAGCAGGAAGGTGGCCCGCAGAGCATGGAGAGGACAGGACTTTTCGCCATTTTTTGACGAAAAGTAACGGAAAGTAACGGAAAGTAACGGAAAGTAACGGCGTTTCTCTGAACACTGTAAAGAAAATTGTGCAAGGAAATGCAGATATTGCAGAAATGTGCAATCAGAAAAAAGAGCACAACACAGCCGCCGTCCCGATACAGAAACGGCCTGCGGCACAAGTAAAAACGGACATAGAGAGGGCCGGGGGTGTTCCCCGGCCCTTGTGCTTTAATCCCAGTTGATAGATTCATGGGGGACCGTCTGCCCCTTTGCGTACTCTGCCCGTGCCTTCTGGATTGTCTCCAGATCATCCGGCGACGCTGTATCTTCCGGCAGGAAACGGCGGGCAATCTCCAGCAAAAGCGACTGTTCCGTTTCCGGCAGGCAGTCTATCACACCTACAAGTTGTTCCCTGATTGGTGACATTGGCTTACACCCCCTTATACACGCCACCGCGCGACCCTATCTTCTCTATCAGGATTGTATCATCTTCCGGGTAAGAAAACAAGATGCGCCAGTCTCCCACCCGGAGCCGGTACGTTCCTGAGCTGCCCTTCAATGGCTTAATATCCCCTTTGGGTATCTTTTCGATACCGGCCTTGATGCGCTGCTTTGTAGCTTTGTCCATTCCGTTGATGACTTTGACGGATGACCGCGAATAGGTGATATTCATGTTTTCAGCCCCCGCGCTGCCTTGTCCCGCTGCGCCTGTGTCTCCACCGCCCGCGCTATGAACACCGACACAGCCTCTCCTGTGGCTTCTGCGGCCTCCTGAGCGGCCTTTACGGTGTCGGGGGATAAGGATATACCCCCGGCCTCTGTGTCCCGTTCGATGGTTTCTTGAATGGCGCGGGTTATAAAGGCGTTTACACTTTCTCCCCGGCTGTCTGCATGGGCTTTAATTACATCCTTGCGGCCCTTTTGGATTGCAAGATTTACCCGGTCATAATGTGCATTTGTCCATTTGTTATTTGATGCAATCCGCTTTTCGCTGTTCTTTCGCTCTACCACGGTTATTCCTCCTTTCTGGGGGCGCGGCACAATGCCGACACCTTCTCCAGTATGGCTTTATTATACCACGCAAATCAACAATTAACAAGTGTTAAAATGTACAAGAATAACAATTAAACATTGTCTACATTGCCAATGGATAACAATGTTTAAGGGAACGGCAAAGGTGGATACCAAAGAACACCTATAAGAGCCGGACCGGATGTGGAAGTAGCAGGCCAAAGGCCAGACGCCACAAAGCCCCTGGCCGCCGTTCTCCCCGAACTACAACAAAAGGAGGAGCAAGTTAATGAGCAAAAGTAGCAAAAGTAGCAGAAGTAGCAAAAGGGTGTCATAGGGTGGCTTTTGCTACTTCTGCTACTTTTGCTCCATAGGACGGCAGATATGAAAATGATTTTGCTCTGTGCCCACTTCGGGCTGTCAACGCCAATCTGAAATTGTAAGAAAACGCCGAAGAAATTTTGTAGTTT
>CANDEH010000025.1 GCA_947383645.1 uncultured Clostridia bacterium
GGGAAAAGTACCTCGCCCCGGGGGGCGAAACTCCCCGTCCCCCGTCCCCGCCGCGAGACGCGGCGGTTGTCCCGCGCCGACGCGGCGCTACAAACAAACCACCTGCGCCTGTCGGCGCAAAAAAACCACCACCAACGCTTAAAAAGGAGAAAAAACTGTATGTCAAAGCATGACGAGTATATGAGCCGGGACATCTCCTTCCCGGACCAGAAAATTGTGGAGATCAATCTGGAGCACGAGATGGAGACGGCGTACATCGAGTACGCCATGTCCGTCATCAAGGGCCGGGCCCTGCCCGACGTCCGGGACGGATTGAAGCCCGTCCACCGGCGCATCCTCTACTCCATGTACGACACCGGGCTCACCAGCGACAAGCCCTATAAGAAATCCGCCACCTGCGTGGGCGAGGTGCTGGGCAAGTACCACCCCCACGGGGATCAGAGCGTCTACGACGCCCTGGTGCGCCTGGCACAGGACTTCTCCATGCGCTATATGCTGGTGGACGGCCACGGCAACTTCGGCAGCGTGGACGGGGATCCCCCCGCCGCCTACCGTTACACCGAGGCCCGGATGAGCAGGATCGCCAATGAGATGCTCCGGGATATCGACAAGGATACCGTGGACTGGGATCCCAACTTCGACGAGAGCCTGAAGGAGCCCCGTGTGCTGCCCTCCCGGTTCCCCAACCTCTTGGTGAACGGGTCCAGCGGCATCGCCGTGGGCATGACCACCAACATTCCGCCCCACAATCTCAGAGAGGTCATCGATGCGGTGATCTGCGTCATCGATAACCCGGAGGCGGATTTGAACGACCTGATGGAGCACATCAAGGGGCCGGACTTCCCCACCAGGGGGATCATCATGGGTCGGTCCGGCATCCGGGCGGCCTACGCCACCGGGCGGGGGCACATCCGCCTGCGGGCGAGAACGGAGATGGAGGAGTTCGGCCAGGGCCGGACTCGGATCATTGTCACGGAGCTGCCCTATCAGGTGAACAAGGCCCGGTTGGTGGAGAACATCGCCGAGCAGGTGAAGGACAAGCGGCTGGAGGGCATCTCCTACCTCCAGGACCACAGCGACGGCAAGAAGGGGATGCGGATCGTCATCGAGCTGAAGAAGGACGCCAACCCCCAGGTGGTGCTGAACCGGCTCTTTACCCAGACACAGATGCAGATTACCTTCGGCATCATCCTTCTGGCGCTGGTGGACAACCAGAAGCAGCCGAAGGTGCTGACCCTGCGGCAGATTCTGGACGAGTATATTGACTTTCAGATGGAGGTCATCACCCGGCGGACTATTTTTGACAGAAAGAAGGCCCAGGATCGGGCCCACCTCTTGGAGGGTCTGCTGATTGCCCAGGACAACATCGACGAGGTTATCCGGATCATCCGATCCAGCTATGACAACGCCAAGGACCGGCTAATGGAGCGGTTCGGGCTGGACGACGTACAGGCTCAGGCCATCTGCGACATGCGCCTCATCGCCCTCCAGGGACTGAACCGGGAGAAGCTGGAGAATGAGTACAGGGAGCTGGAGGAGAAGATCGCCTACTACACCGCCCTTCTGGAGGACAGGAGCAAGATGCAGGGCGTTTTGAAGGAGGAGCTCACCGAGATTCGGGACAAGTACGGCGACGAGCGCAAGACCGAGATCGGCATTGTGGAGGACGAGATCGACATCGAGGATCTGATCGAGGAGGAGCAGTGTGTCTTTACCCTGACAGCCAACGGCTATATCAAGCGCACCCCGGCCAGCGAATATGCCGCCCAGTCCAAGGGGGGCATGGGGAAGAAGGGCATCACTACCCGGGAGGAGGACTACGTGGTGGACGTGTTCACCGCCTCCACACACGACTATATTCTATTCTTCACCGACACAGGGAAGGTCTACCGGAAGAAGGGGTACCAGATCCCCGAGAGCGGCAAGACCGCCAAGGGCACCAATATTGTCAATATCCTCCCCGTGGAGAGCGGCGAGCGGATCCAGACCATGATCCACACGCGGGAGCTGAAGGACGAGGAGCTCTACCTCACCATGATTACCCGGAACGGCACGGTGAAGCGGCTGCCGGTGAGCACCCTTCGCAATATCCGCAACAACGGCATCCGGGCCCTCACCCTGGAGGAGGGGGATCAGCTGATTACCGTCCGGGAGACCGACGGCAGCAAGCACATCCTCATTGCCACGCACGACGGTATGGCTGTCTGCTTCCACGAGAGCGACGTGCGGCCCACCGGCCGGGGCAGCGTAGGCGTCCGGGGTATTCGCCTCCGGGAGGGGGACTATGTGGTGGGCGCCGCCCGGGTGACGCCGGGGCGGACGGTGCTGACCATCACCGAGAACGGCTACGGCAAGCGCACGCCGGTGGAGGAGTACCGGGTCACAAGCCGGGGCGGCATTGGCATCAAAAACTATATGGTGACAGAGAAGACCGGCAAGGTCATGGGCATCAAGGTGGTGGACGGCGGTGAGGACCTGCTGCTGGTGACCCAGAGCGGGATTTTGATCCGCACCCATGTGGACGCCATCCGTCTGGCCGGACGGGCGACCCAGGGCGTCATCGTTATGCGCTTCAAGGAGGAGGGCGACCGGGTGATTGCGCTGGCGTTGGCTCAGAGAGAGGAGGAGGCGGGCGAGGAGAGCGCCGCCGGGGAGCCGGAAGGAGCGGAGGAGACGTAAATGACAGGTGGATTCATCTCTTTGCTGCTGAGCTTCCTCCCCCAGGGGACGGCGGTGCTCTTAGTGTGCGCCGTTTGTATAGGTTTCTTTGGTGTCTTCCTCCCGCGGATGGAGAAAAAGAAGAGACGGGAGGAACAGGAGTTTTACCGCCAGCGGGACCAAGAGGAGCGGGAGCGGCGCAGCCGGGAGGAGAGAGCGGAGGAGTGAGCCTCTTCTTCGCTGCCCTTACAGGGTGCGATGTTCTGCGACCCATACAGCAAAAGCAGGGCGCGGCCGGAGATCCGGCCGCGCTTTCATCTTTGTACAGGGGTGGTTGGCTTGGCGACAGGTACGCCGCTCTCGGCTTATTTATACGGGCAATATCCGTCTCGGAGAGTACCCTCCCCTTTTGACACCCGGAGCCGCCTTCTTTTTGACACTTCTCCTGTGAATCGGCTATATCCGTGCTCCCGGCTGTTCCCCCCGCTCCAGCACCTTCCGGATGTGCGCCAGGGTGTCTCGGGCCCCGGCGGCGGTAAACTGCGCCTCCACCTGGGGCAGGACCTCCCGGGCCTTGTCGGTCTCTCCCCGGGCGATAAGGCGGTAGAGGCACAGGAGCCACCAGGCGCTGGGCGCCTTGCCGTTCTCCAGGGTGGCTATGGCGCTGAGGGCCTCCTTCTCCCGCTCCATGATGGCAAGCCCCTCCTGCCACTTCTCCCGGCGGAAGGCGTTCATGGCCAGATCCGAGGCCCACACCGTCCTGGTGACGCCGGGCAGGCGGCAGGTGGCCGCCTGGTGGAGCAGGTCCAGGGCTGTGTCCAGGTCTCCCCGGCTGTGGTAGCCCGCCACCAGGTTCAGACAGATGTAGCGCTGGTAGAAGGCCCCCTTCCACTGCTTTCGCAGGGCCTCGTAGCCGGTGATGTAGGCGTCCACGTCGCTCTCCAGCAGGGGCATCAGGTCATTGCAGACCCTTGTAAACCGGTTCCGCCGCCGGGCCCACAGGGCCAGGGCGATTATCGCCGCCAGCAGCACCGCGCAGGCTACCCAGACCCGATGAAATACCGCGGCATGGGACAGGCCCAAGAGGTCCCCCATCCAGTAGAGCAGCTCGCTGATCCCGATGCCCACCAGAATTGCGATCACCAGGCGCAGGAGGACGGACTTCTTCGGTCCCCTGCCGCCCTCCTTCATTACCTTGTTGGGCAGCGCCCCCTCCGGTCTCACTGCCAGCCCACCTCCCTCTCCGGTCGGGATTCCAGGTCGATGATCTCCCGCGGGTCATAGAATTGGCCGTATCGCTTTTCGGCGTACTTGCTGCGCAGGGTGGTGCCGTCGGGGTGGAGACGGTCGCAGATCACCGCGCAGATGTCCTTTTTGATGAAGCTGAAGCTCTCGGTACCCACGGAGCAGAAGACGCGGAAGCCCTGGGACTGGAGGTAGCGGAAGACCTCCCCGGTCTGCTTCCAGTCCCCGCCGTCGGGCCGCTCCCCGTGGGGGTAAAAGAGAATGTCCGTGGGGCCCACCAGGCTCCCCACCTCACTGAGCCACTTTTCCGTGTCGGTGCGGATCTTCTCCATGCTGCTGTTCCCCAGGCGGATGTGGCCCCAGGTGTGGCTGCCGAAGGTCCAGCCGGTGCGTTTGAGCTCCGCCACAATGGGCTGCGCCGCCTGAATCTCCCTCTGCCGGTTGGCCTCCCGCTCTGCCGTCCAGTTCTGGCTGTCGGTCTGGGTCCGGTAGCCAAAGATGCCCTCGTAGCCGGTGAGGCTCAGGCAGGCCTTGGCCCCGAAGGGAGAGAAATCCGGGTGCTCCTCCACAAATTTGTCCAGTATGGTGATGGCGTCCAGATCCCGGCTGATTACCTCGTTGCCCCGGGGGTCCAGGCCGTAGGACCAGATCTTTCCGTCCTTGCCGAGAATCAGCTTGTAGGTGAAGCCGTTTTGGAGCATGTAGGGGTAGTAGTTGGTGTCGTCGTAGGAGAAGATCAGGGGCTTCTTCCCCTCGGGGATGTAGAGGGTGCTGCGGACCATCACCGGGTTTCCGTCCTCGCCGGTGCTCTCCCGCCACACATCGCCGATGTCTACCAGGATGTAGTTCCGCTCATAGACGCTCTCCAGTATCCTGTTGAACTCCCTTGCGGTGACCATGTAGTCGTCGATCCCCTGCTCCATCCTGTCCCCGTCAAAGGCCAGCTCCGGGTAGGCCACCACCGGGTGGAAGAACAGATGCTCCACCCGCCCGTCGAAGGGCGCGTAGGGGACGCCGTCCCGCTCCCCGCCTTCGGGCATGACGGTGGGATCCAGGATGTCGTAGGTCTCCGGTTCCGGCTCTTCCGGGAGCAGGGCTGCCGGAGGGGTGGTGATCTCCGTCGGGGACGGATCAGGCGCTGCGGGCTCTCCGGCGCAGCCGGTGAGGAGGGGTGTTATGGCAAGCAGCAGCGCCAGCGCCGCCGCTGTCGTTCTCTTTCGCATATCCCAGTGTCTCCTTTTCTGTTTTCTATCAAGTAGTATAGCAGGATCCGGGGGGAGGTCAACAACAGGAGAATTACAAATGCGTTTCCAAATTGTCACTGTTTTTCCCCCGGCCGGAGACGGAAAAAAACAGGGCCGGAGGTTCTCCGCTGTGGGAGAGCCTCCGGCCCTGCATGATTTCGCGGTTTTTAGACTCAGCGCTCGTAAGCGACCACAACCCGGCGGTTGGGCTCCGTGCCCATGGAGTAGGTGGTGACATGGGCGTAGTCCTGGAGGGCGGTGTGGATCACATGGCGCTCATAGGCGTTCATGGGCTCCAGCGTCACGTTCTTCCGGTAGCGCACCACCTTGCCGGCCACCTTGAGGGCCAGATTCTGGAGGCTCTGCTCCCGTTTCTCCCGGTAGTTCTCCGCGTCCACGTGGACACGTACCCGCTTGTCGCTGCCCCGGTTTACCGAGTAGTTGGTCAGCTGCTGGATAGCGTCCAGGGTCTCGCCCCGGCGGCCGATGAGCTGGCCCAGCTTCTCCCCCTCCAGATAGACCTTGTAGCGGTCCTTCTCCGCCTGGTAGACCTTCACCTGGGCGGCGCTGCCCATATGCTCCATCAGGCCGGTGAGGAAGGCGCGGATCTGCTCCGCCTTGGGGTCGGTGGCCTCCTCGCCCAGGTCCACAGGGGCGGGGGTGGGGCGTTCGGTCCGCTGGGGACGCTCGCCGCGATCCGGGCGGTCCGGGCGCTCGGGACGGGGGGCACGCTCAGGCCGGGGGGTGCGCTCCGCCTTCTGGGGACGCTCGCCGCGGTCGGGGCGGGGGGCGCGCTCCGCCTTCTGGAGGCGCTCCGCAGGGGCTGGACGCTGGGGCTGGGCGGGCCTGGGCTCCACCGCGGGGGCGGGCGCCTCCTCCGGGGCGTCGTCGTAGGTGACCCGGACCTTGGCGGGGCTGGCGCCGATACCCAGGAAGCCGGACTTGGCCCGCTCCAGGATCTCCACAGACACGTCGTCCCGGTCCATCTTCAGCTGCTCCAGGGCCTTGGCAATGGCCTCCGCCTCGGTCTTGCCTGTTACATCAATATAACGCATAGCATTATGCTCCTCATACTATTTTCCGTTTAAATTGCAATATCGTCGCCCTGCGATTCTCCTGGGATCGCAGGGGATCAAAGAGCGATAGTAAAGTTATTTTCGGTACGTTCCCCCTCCGGACTGCGGCGATGCGAGATTCTGTTTTGCAGAATCTCCGCTGCGGGCGTCCCTGGGGAGGAGAACGTATCAATTTTCGTCATATCGGTCCGCCACGTAGCTGCGGCCCCGGGCGTAGGGGCGCTCCCCGACCCGGCCGGCCTCGTTGGTGGGGTTCTTCTTCTTCTCCGGCTGCTTGGGAGGCAGCTTCTTCTTAGGCTTGGGGTGCTCCTTCTCCTCCAGCGCCTGGCGCTTGGCCTCCTCCATGCGCAGCTGCCTTGCGGCGGCCCGCTTGGCCTCCCGCTCGTCCTCCTCGGCCTGGATCTTCTTGTTGAAGTATTTCCCCAAGGTGGCCTCCTGGAGGATGGAGAAGATGCTGTTGGCCAGCCAGTAGACGCCTAAAGCCGCGGGGAGGATGAAGCCGATGTAGACGCTCATCAGGGGCATCATCAGCATTATGCCCTTCATACTGGCCTGTTGCTGCTGCTGGCCGTTGGAGGAGCTGGTCACCTTGGTCATCAGGTAGCTGAGGGCGCCGGAGATGACGGGGATGGCCAGGACGCCGATTACCGGCCAGGTGGCCTCAAAGTTCTTGATGAAATCCATGGGCACGGCGGTGAGGTCCAGACCCAGGAAATCGAAGTTCACGTTGAGAAGACCGTCAAATTTCCCCTCGAAGGAGCTCCAGTGCTCGGAGATAAAGCGGGTCATGCCGATCTGCTCGTAGCCCACGTTGCCGATGGTGTGGCCCATGGAGAGGGCCAGGGTCTTGACCTCCTCATAGGCCGTGTCGCTCAGGCGCATGAAGTGGGTGATGGGCATGCGGATGATGTAGTACAGGAAGATCATGATGGGCAGGGGGATCATGCTCCACAGGCACCCGCCCATGGGGTTGATGCCCTCCTCGGTGTAGAGCTTTTGCAGCTCCTCCTGGTACTTCATCTTGTTGTTGGCGTACTTCTTCTCCAGCTCCTTCTGCTTGTCCGCCAGCCGGCCCATGCGGACCATGCTCTTTTTGCTCTTCATCTGGAAGGGCAGCATCACCAGCTTTACCGCCAGGGTGAAGAGGATCAGCGCGACGCCGTAGGATCCGGTGAGGCTGTAGAACAGGCGCATCAGCCAGGCGAACGGCGCGGTTACCAGTCGTATCATTCGTTTCGTTCCTCCATCGTGGGTGGATACTCCCTCTGTCGGGAATCAAAGTCCCGGCAGGATTTGCGCCTCCGGCGCAAATAAATTGAAGTCGCTTTTCCGGGGACCGCGTCCTCGAAAAGATTCTCTGCGGGTCGGGCTCGGTCCAATTTTTTCAGGGTATAACGCGCCTTGAAGAAATCGTTCCCGCCCCCTGGATCAAAAACCCGGCGCAGCGGATTTTGATCGGGCTAAGGTACCGGATCGTAAAAATTCCCCTTGTAGAAGGGGTGGCATCGCAGCAGACGTTTCAGCGCCAGATAGCCGCCCTTTGCCGCCCCGTACCGCTCCACCGCCTCCAGAGCGTACTGGGAGCAGGTGGGGGTGAAGCGGCAGCGGGCGGGAAAATAGGGGGAGACGGCCAGCTGGTAGAAGCGGATCAGGACAAGAAACAGCTTTTTCACGGCCGCTCCTCCCAGATAGCCAGCTTTTTGCAGCTCCTCTGAAAGGTGTCCATGAGTCGGGGAAAGGGCAGGTCCAGCGCCCGGGCGCGGCCCACCAGGACCACGTCATAGCCCGGCTTCAGCTGGGGCAGAGACAGGCGGTAGACCTCCCGCAGGCGGCGCTTGATCCGGTTGCGGATCACCGCCTTCCCCAGCTTGGTGGAGACGGTCAGCCCCATCCGGCTGGCGCCGGCCTTGTTCCGGCGGCAGTAGACCACCATGGCCGGGGTCACCGCGCTCTTTCCGTGCTGGTAGAGCCGGCGGAACTCCCAATTCTCTTTTATGGTCACCGCGCTCTTCATGGGCCCTCTCCCTCGATATAGGAAGGACTGATTCCATCCGCGTGGGGGATTTATCCCGTGCTTCCTATAGCCGTTTAGGGACGGGCACTTCGGCACCCGTCCCTCATGCTGATCTATCTGCGATGCACTTTCCGCGCCCTCAATGGGTCAGACGGGCGCGACCCTTGGCACGACGGCGGGCAAGCACCTTGCGGCCATTGGCAGTGCGCATTCTCTTGCGGAACCCGTGTTCCTTGGAGCGCTGGCGCTTCTTGGGCTGATAGGTACGGAACATGCAATACACCTCTTTCTTCCTTTGAATTTTCTGTGAGCAGCAGAAAGCTGTATCAACAGGGATACTGCGCACATTCCATGATCTTTTGCGCGAGCGGCAGCTATCCCGGCCGCGGAGCCGCCTTGCAGAGGGCGGGCGGTCCTGCTTCTGGAGCTCACTGCACGACGGCGGGCGCTCATAGAGGCTCGCCGCAGCGGACAAAAAGCAGCCTCCCACGGCGGGAGGACAATGTATAGGATATTATAGTGGATTTTCCCCCCGCTGTCAATAAAAACTTCTTCCCTGCCGTGAAAATTCTCCGTTCCCCCCTTTTTTTCCATATCAGTCTGTCAAAAAAGACGGCAGAGTAGGATGGCGGTAAGGAGGATAGTGTGAAAGGAACCCAAGAGGGGTTCCTTTCGCGTGCAATCAACCGCCTGCACCCCAAGGGCATTTCCTCGCCGCTACGCGGCTCCGGTACAGGCGACAAATTTCGGCCTGCGGCCGAAATTTCCGTCAGTTTATCGAAAAACCCTTCGGGTTTTTCGATAATTCGATAAGCTGACGGAAAAGGCCCGCCAAACGGCGGGCCTTTTCCGTGTGTGTTGTGTGTGTTTTAGGAGGGAGAAATCGCATCGGGTTGTGTGTTACCCTCTGCATGCTTGTACTTTACTACAGGATTATGAGAGAATCGTGTACTGGCTGTAAACAATCTATGAACGCGGAAGACGCCCCTATTCCTGCGGCTTTCTGAATTTCTGCCATTCCCCTACCGCCAGCTCGTCGCAGCGGTTGTTGTAGGGGTTGTCGGCGTGGCCTTTTACCCAGTGGCAGCGGACGCTGTGCCGCTGGCACAGGTTCAGCAGCTTCTCCCAGAGGTCCGGGTTCAGGGCCGGCTTTTTGTCGCTCTTTACCCAACCCCTGGCCTGCCAGCTTTTGGCCCAGCCCTTGCTCAAAGCGTCGATCACATATTTGCTGTCGCTGTAGAGCTCCACCTGGCAGGGCTCCTTCAGGAGGGACAGCGCCTCGATGACGCCGGTGAGCTCCATGCGGTTGTTGGTGGTGTGGGCCTCGCCGCCGGAGAGCTCCCGGGTGTGCGATCCGTACTGGAGGATGGCCCCCCAGCCCCCCGGTCCCGGGTTCCCGGAGCAGGCCCCGTCGGTGTAGATGGTAACTTGTTTCATACTTATCCCTGCTTATGGCCGCTCAGAGCACCGTGTTCAGAAGACTCCGGCGCACGAGGTCAAAGGCGTGATGTCCCGCCAGGGTGCGGATATCGCTGCGGGTGCGGCCCCGTCCCCCGCTCAGATCCACCTGCCGGCAGATGGTGCCGTGCTCGGTGGCAAGGCCGAGGAACACCATGCCCACCGGATTCCCGTTCTCGTCGCGGTCTGGGCCGGCCACGCCGGTGACGGACACCGCCACATCGCTGCCGCAGAGGCGCCGGCAGCCCTCGGCCATGGCGCAGGCCACCGCCTCGGATACCGCGCCGTGTTTCTCAATCAGCTCGTGGGGCACGCCTAAGGCCTGCTCCTTCACCGCGTTGGTATAGGACACCACGCCTCCCTGGAACACCGCCGAGGCCCCGGGCAGGTCGGTGAACCGCTTGGCGATCAGCCCGCCGGTGCAGCTCTCCGCGGCGGAGAAGGTCAAGCCGCGCTCCTTCAGAAGGGCGAAGACCACCTCCTCCAGGCTCCCCACGTCCTCGCCGTAGATCAGATCCCCCAGGATCTCCCGGACCTCGCCGATGAGGGGGCGGAGCATCGCCTCGGCCTCCTCCTCCGTGTGGGCCTTGGCGGTGGCCCGGAGCAGGCACTCTCCCGTCTTGGCGTAGGGGGCCAGGGTGGGATTGGTTCCCCGGACCATGATCTCGTGGAGGGCATGCTCCACCTGGCTCTCCCCCATGCCGAAGACCCGCAGCTCGTGGCTGAAGATCCGCTCGTGCGTCAGCTTCTCCAGGTAGGCCCTGGCCCGGTTCTCAAAGAGGTAGCGGCACTCGAAGGGGGGGCCGGGCAGCATCACCACGTGGATGCCGTCCTTCTCAAAGGCGCAGCCGGGGGCGGTGCCCACCGGGTTATCCAGCACGGTACAGCCCACGGGCAGCATGGCCTGCTGCTTATTTCCCTCGGGGATGTCCTCCCGCTTCATCCGCTGCATGAAGTAGGCGCAGATCTCCTCCCAGATGTCCTCGTGGAACTCCAGGGGCAGGCCGAAGGCCTCGCAGATGGTCTGCTTGGTGAGATCGTCGTAGGTGGGTCCCAGGCCGCCGGTGGTGATGATGATGTTGGCCCGCCGCCGGGCGATCTCCAGCGCCTCCTTCAGCCGCTGGGGGTTGTCTCCCACCACGGTGTGGTAGTAGACGTTGATGCCCAGGGTGCTCAGCCCCTCGCTGAGCATCTGGGCGTCGGTGTTGGCGATGTTGCCGAGGAGCAGCTCGGTGCCCACGGCGATGAGTTCGGCTGTGTATTGCATAAAAACCTCCGGGTTTTATTTAAAGAGGGGATTGCATCCCCCTTTAGATTCCGCCCCACCGGGTTTCCAACCCGGCGGGGACCCCAATTGATTTGACTTGCGCAGGCGGAATGAATCCGCCTTTGCGCCAAGGTTTGGCCGACGGCCAAAACGCTTGTACGCGCCACTTGGCGCGGAACATCTTAAAGAGGGGACTTCGTCCCCTCTTTAGATTCTCCCTCACCAGTCTGCGGACTGGTGTGCGCGCCCCCGGCGCGCGGGTCGGGGTATTTTTCCGAAAAGCGCGGTTTCCGGAAAAATGATTTCAATTTTTTTGTTCGCCCAGGGCGAACAAACCACGGGGGCTGCGGCCCCCTTTGGATTCCCCCGTGGGGGATCCTACCGCATGCTCAGACGCTTTCGGACTGCCGGGTCGGCGACGGGGTAGAGCTTTTCCGCCGGAAGGGTTTTGGCGCTGAGCTTTCCCGCCTTCCGCTGCTCGTTCCACTTGCGCACCTGGGGGGTCAGGTCCTCGATGCGGTGGATGCCTGCGCGCAGAAGCTCCGACAGCGTCTCCCCCTTCAGACCGATCTGGATGGCCGCCCGACCGATGGGGCCGCCGCTTGGATTCCGGTCCGGGTCCCACTGGCAGTAGACTTCGGATGCCTCGAAGTCCCGCCGCCACTGGAGGCCGTCGTAGCCGGCGGCGTCGGGGGAGGTGAGCACCGCTTTTTGCAGCAAGCGGTCAAAGGTGTCCTGGTAGATATCCAGGGCCAAGATGCACTCCTGGTTCTTCTTCGTGCCCCAGCCCGCGCGGTACATCATCCAGAGGAAGGAGGGCTTGATCCAGGTCATGCGGCTGCGGTTGAAGCTCTCCCCGAAGGTCTGGAGGGCCACCGCCTCCGCCGCGATGGCGCTGTTGTAGGCCTGGTAGACCCGGATGCACCGCCGGTCGTACTGGGCGAAAACTTCTTTTGTATACTCCATAGAGCTACCTCAAAACAAAGCGCGGAGACGATAGAGCCGCTGATACATCCTCCGGCCTCAACGCATAGGACGGATGGTACAGGCCCGTAGGCTCGTAGAACTCGTCGCCGGTGCAGTGGAAGCCGAAGCGCGTCAGGGTCTTCCGGGAGGCGGCGTTGCGGGGGTTGTGGCCCGCGAACAGCTCCTCCGCACGGAGAAGCGAAAACGCGTACCGGATCGCCGCCGCTGCGGCCTCCGAGGCGTACCCCCGCCCCCAGAATGCCGGGCGCAGATGGAAGCCGATCTCATACCCCCGTTCCCCGTGGGGCCGCAGGCCGCAGCAGCCAATAAACTCCTGGGAACCCAGCAAAAAAACGGGCCAGTACTGGATGTGGAACCGCGCCCCGTTGGCGACCTCTGTGTCCAGCCGCCGGAGGATATCCTCTTCGGAAAAGACGCCGGCGGCGCAGATGAATCGTGTGACGGCGGGGTCTCCCCACAGCAGACGGGCCAGGTCAAGGTCGTCCCTCGTCCACCGGGAGAAGCCCAGCCGCTCCGTCTCCATAAAATATGTCCGCTCCATCTGGTTTCCCTCTCAGTACCGAATCACCTCATACCAGGACGCCTCTATGGCCCGGTTGACCAGCCCCTCTATATCCAATGCCTCCTCGAAGTGCCGCACGTCGGCAATCTCCGGGTGGGTCCTGGGGTGCCGGGGGGTGAACACGGTGCAGCAGTCCTCATAGGGCTGGATGGACGTCTCAAAGGTGCCGATCCTCCGGGCGATGCGGACGATCTCCTCCTTGTCCATGGCGATCACCGGGCGGAAGATGGGGCGCACCGCCGCGTCCTCCGTGGAGGCCATGGCCTCCACCGTCTGACTGGCCACCTGCCCGAGGCACTCCCCGGTGACCAGGCACCTGGCCCCCACCCGGTCCGCCACCCGCTCCGCGCAGCGCATCATAAAGCGGCGCATGATGAGGGTGAAGTAGTCCTCCGGGCAGTTCTGGCGGATGCTCTCCTGGATCTCCGTGAAGGGCACGGTGTGCACCACCAGCCGCCCGCAGTACGGCACCAGGAGCCTGGCCAGAGTCAATGTCTTCTCCAGGGCCTGGGGGGAGGTGTAGGGCGGGGAATAGAAGTGGACCATCTCCAGGCGCACCCCCCGGCGGGCCATCAGGTAGGAGGCCACCGGGCTGTCGATGCCGCCGGAGAGGAGGCTCACCGCCGTGCCCCCCATGCCGATGGGGAGGCCCCCCGCGCCGGGGCGGGCGGGGCCGTGGACATAGGCCGCGGTCTCCCGGACCTCCAGCTGCACGGTGAGCTCCGGGTTGTGGACGTCCACCTTCAGATGGGGGAAGGCCTCGTGGAGGCCGCCGCCTACGTACTGGCTCAGCTCAATGCTGCCCAAGGGAAAGGTCTTGTCTGCCCGCTTGCTCTCCACCTTGAAGCTCTTTGCCGCTGTCAGCTGGGGGGCCAGGTACTCCCTGGCGCAGGCCAGGATGGCGTCCCTGTCCTTCTCACAGGCCCGGGCGCGGACCATGGACACGATGCCGAACACCTTGCCGCAGGCGTCGTAGGCCCCCTCCAAATCGCAGTCCGCCGACAGGGGCTCCACGTAGATGGTGGACTGTTTGGAGGTCACGGAGAACGCTCCGAAGTTCTTCAGCCGCCGGCGGATGTTGGATAGCAGCTTGTCCTCAAAGCTGCGGCGGTTGAGCCCCTTGAGCACCAGCTCCCCCAGCTTCAGCAGAATCATCTCATTCATCACGTTCCTCCTCCCTCTCCGTCTCCGGCGGTGTGTACTCCCCCAGACAGCGCCAGAAAGCGAACAGGCACAGCGCACCGGCCAGATACAGCCCCGCCTGGGGCAGCCCCTCCGCGTCGGGCAGGGCGGTGAGGGAGAGCACGATGGCCACGGGCAGGTTCCACCAGAGGTCCCGCCGCTTTCCCTGGGCAAAGGCGTGGGCCGCTATCTGGTAGAAGGTCAGGGCGAGGGCCGCCTGGGCCAGCACGGGCACATAGAAAGCGGTGGTCACCGGGTAGGAGGCGAAGCGCTGGTAGGTGGTCAAAAGGAAGATCAGCGCCAGAAGCACCGGGGGCAGCAGCAGGCTGCCCGGCGCGATTTGCGACCGCCAGGCCCGCAGAAACAGCAGCAGCGTCACGCCGGAGAGCACCGCCAGAGCGGCGAAAATCAGAGGGACCAGGTTCCCTCCGCCCACGGACCGCACCAGCAGCAGCGCCCCGGCGGCGACAAAGAGCAGCGCGCCGCAGACCAGATCAAAAGGCGGCTGCCCCTCCGGCAGGGCGAAGCTGTGGAAGAAGGTCAGCTGTTTCCCCTGCCGCTTCCAGGCGGTCAGGAGGAAAGAAAGCGCCGTGGCCAGCAGCACCAGCGCCAGCAGCGCGGACAGCGGGTGGGGCCGGGCCAGACCGTCGGAGGTGAAGACCGTCCGCCGCTGAAAAAAGCGCAGGAGACAGCCCGCCCCACCCAGCAGAACCGGCAGAAGCGTTGACAGTTTTTTCATTGGAAAAAATCCTTTCGGTGTGATAAACTGTTCAGCAGATGGGGAGTGAGCGCGTCCGGCACTGCCGGGGGACTTGCGCGGGGTGTACGGGCGGAGAGCCCCCTGTGCGTATGCTGACAGGGGACGGCGCGAAGGGATTCACGTCCGTCTGCCGGAGGGGAGGCTTACCGCCGCCTGCTCCCGACTGCCAAGTGGTAGTATACCACCTGGCAAAAGATTTGTCATCATTTTTTGGACAGGCATCTCATAGAGTATAAGTATCCATGATTCATACCATCGGTTGACAAAGGGCAACACGGTTTTTCGGGGCTAAAACGAGAGCTGACGGCGTTATCCTCGTTGCCGGGCGACAGCCCGGCTGCCTCGTCTGCCTTGTCAGCGTTCGTTTTCGCTCCCGAAAAACTCCGAAGGACCTGTCGGCGAGCAAAAATGGGGGCTGACGAGGCCGCAGGGTGCAGGCGGGCTGTCGCCCGCCAAACCCGAGAACGAAGTCCAGCGCCCATTTAGGCCGCCGACAGGCGTGTCGCCCTTTGTCAACCGATGGTATACACAGGCGAGGAGGCGAAAGACTTGCGCAGAAGTCTGGCGGCGGCCACGGTGATTCTGTTTTTTCTCTTCTTCTTCCCCTGGCTCTGGGGAGAGCGCCGGGAGGAACCCGATCCCTCGACGGAGGATCCGCCGGCCACAGACGAGGGCGGGCAGCGGGAGATTCCTCCCGCCGTCCACGACAGCGCCAGGACGCTGACGGTGCTGATCCAGGGGGAGGTGGAGGAGATGACCATGGAGGAGTACCTCCAGGGCGTGGTCCGGGCGGAGATGCCCGCCTCCTTCGAGGAGGAGGCCCTGAAGGCCCAGGCGGTGGCCGCCCGGACCTACACCCTCTACAAGATCCGCCGCGGCGGCAGCCCCAACCATCCGGAGGCGGACGCCTGCGACGACATCAACTGCTGCAAGGCCTACCGCAGCGAGGAGGAGGCGGCCCAGAGCTGGGGCATGGCCACGGCGGTGTACGAGGAGAAGATCTGCCTGGCTGTGGCGGAGACGGACGGCGAGGTGGTTCTCTACGACAACGCCCCGGTGCTGGCGGTGTTCCACTCCTCCTCAGCGGGGGCCACCCGTCCGGCGGGGGAGGTGTGGACAGGGGATTTGCCCTACCTGCAGAGCGTCCCCTCCCCGGAGGGGGAGGACACGGTGCCCAATTACCACAGCAGGGAGATCTTCACCTTGACGGAGTTTAAGGAGCTGTTTATCTCCAACTATCCCACGGCAAACCTGTCGGGGGCGCCGTCCAACTGGTTTACCAACATTCAGCAGACGGAGAACGGCGCGGTGACCAGCCTCCAGGTGGGGGGCGTCAGCCTGACCGGGGCCCAGCTGCGGGGACTGCTGGGGCTGCGCAGCGCAGCCTTTACGATCAGTTTTACGGACAGCGAGGTGGTATTTTCCGTCACCGGGTACGGCCACGGCGTGGGGATGAGCCAGTATGGGGCCAACGTGCTGGCCCAGGAGGGGAAGAACTATCGGGAGATTTTGACGCACTACTATGTGGGAACGACGGTAGGGGTGTACGAGGAGTAGGGCGGATCTGCGCCGCCAAAGGTCCCCTACTTTCCCACGCAGAACCGGGAGAAGATCCGCTCCACCAGGTCCTCCCGCAGCGTCCGTCCCGTCAGCTCCCCGAGGGCGCTGATGCCGGCCTCGGCGTCTGTCAGAACGGCGTCCGGCGTCAGGCCCTCCGCCAGAGCCGCCGCCGCGCCCTCCACGGCCCGCAGCGCCCGCTCCACCGCCTCCGCCTGACGGGCGTTGGTGAGAATCTGCCCGGCAGGAACCCCTTCCGCCGGATACAGCGCGGCAATCGCCGCCTCCAGCTCCGCGATCCCCTCCCCTGTCCTGGCGCTGAGCGCCACCACCGGGAGGTCTGTCACCGGCAGCTTCAGGCGGCGGGAGAGATCGCACTTGTTGACCACAACAATGGCCCGCTCCGCCGCCGCCGCCAGCGCAAGGACCTCCCGATCCTCCTCTGTCAGCGGCGCGCTGGCGTCCAGTACCGCCAGGCACAGCGCCGCCCCCGCCGCCGCCGCGCGGCTGCGCGCCACGCCCAGATGCTCCACCGGGTCCTCCGTCTCCCGGAGGCCCGCTGTGTCGGTGAGGCGCAGCAGCAGCTCCCCGCAGCGTACCCGCTCCTCCACGGTGTCCCTTGTGGTGCCGGGGATGTCGGTGACAATGGCCCGCTCAAAGCCCGCCAGAGCGTTGAGCAGGGAGCTCTTTCCCACGTTGGGCCGGCCCAGAATGGCGGTGGACAGGCCGTTTTTCAGGATCTGGCCCCGGCGGAAGGTGCCCAGCAGCGCCCGCAGGGCCTCCGCCGTCTGCGCCAGGGTGCGGCCCAGGGTCTCCCGGGTCAGATCCTCGATGTCCTCGTCGGGGTAGTCCACCACGGCGTAAAACCGGCTGGCCACGTCCATGAGGCCGTCATACAGGGGGGCGATCTGCCGGAGGAGGGCCCCGTCCACCTGGCCGGCGGCATTTCGGGCGGCCTGGGGGGTCTCCGCCTCAATCAGGTCGATCACCGCCTCCGCCTGGGTCAGATCCAGATTTCCGCTGAGAAAGGCCCGCCGGGTAAACTCGCCGCCTCTGGCCTGTCTGGCGCCGGCGGCGAAGAGGGAGAGAAGCCCCTCCTGCAAAACCACCGGGGAGCCGTGGCAGTGGAATTCGGCGCTGTCCTCCCCGGTGTAGCTGTGCCCGGCGGCAAAGGTCACCGCCAGGGCGTGGTCGAGCACCCGGCCCTCCCGGTCGGTCAGCGCGCCGCAGACCATGGTCCGGCGGGGATGGGCGGAGAGGGGGCGGCCGTCTGCGGGGCGAAAAACCGCGTCGGCCACAGCCATCGCCTCCGGCCCGGAGAGGCGGAGAATGCCGATGGCGGCGACAGCCGGCGCGGTGGAGATGGCGGCGATGGTGTCCATAATCGTAGCTCCTTTTCATCTTCACGAACTGCTGCGTTATCTTTTTCGTCAAACTTTGTTGATTCTTATGTGATTCGACTATAGAGCGCCTGTCCGCTCCCCGGAATGCAGCCCCGCCGACGTGGTCGGCGGGGCTGCGCTGCGCATGTACCGCCGGGGCATGCGCCTGACGCCGCGATCCTTCGGCGGCGAAGGGCCCCCTGGGGGAGTGCGCGGTCCACAGGCCGCAGGGAGCCGGAGGCCGTTTTCCCGCGCGTCCCTGGAAGAGGACTTCCCGACCCTCCCATGAGATCCGCGGGGCTCCATCCGAGTGTGCGAGGACGTTACTCCCCCAGATCCTGACGGATGACTTTTCCCAGGTTCCACATCTGCACCGCGCTGCGCTCCGCCTTCTCCCGCTCCTCATCGCTGTTGTAGGCGAAGTGGGCGGTGTGGGCGCCGCAGTGGAGACACTCCACATAGACGCACCAGCCGCCCTCGTGCTCCACAGACCCCACGCCCTCCCGGCAGATGGGGCAGTCCTCCAGATCGTAAAACTCCTGCATATTACCGTTCCTCCTTTTTTCCGATGGCCCGCAGCTGTCCCGCCGAGGTCTCCTCCAGGCGGTGGGTTACGGCCATTCTCCGTATGATATCCTGCATGGTCTCCTCCAGCGCCGTGCCCTCCCGGTAGTCGGCGGGAAAGATGTAGTCCACCCGGCCGTCCCGGAGGAGCTGCTCCACACCCGGCCGGTTCAACGGCTGGTAGACGGCGATGGCCTGGCCGCCGTAGGAGCGCATCATCTTCATGCAGGGCACGTCGGAGAGGCCGTCGCCCAGGTAGATCATATTGGTGAAGGGAATGCGCTTGCTGTCGTCGGGCATGGAGGCGTTGAGGGTTTTGTCGTCGGACACGTCCAGAACGCCCTTGTTGATGCGGTAGACAAACTGGGTCTTGGCGGTAAAGTTCACCGCCAGCTTGGGCCAGACCGGATGGCCCTCCCCGTCGTAGTAGAACTCGCTGGCGTAGATCTCCTTAAAGCACCCGGCAATGGCGCTGCCCTCGATGATCTCCCGCAGTCCCGAGGAGATCACATAGTGCTCTACGGAGACGCCAAGGTCCTCCCCGAAGCGGTTGATCCGGGGGAACCAGTCGGCGACGCCGGGGAAGAGGGCGATGTTTCGCCCGTGGCGGCGGAGGGTATCCCGGGTAAAGGGGATCCCCTTCTCCCGGCACTGAACGATCATGGTGTACATGTAGGCCAGGATACCGTCCATCTTTTCCCGCCATCCAAAGGCGTTGGCCAGACGCCAGAAGTCCTCCGGCGCCATGCCCAGGCTGGGGATGAACCCGTAGTTCTGCATATCCTGCGTGCACAGGGTCTTGTCGTAGTCGTACAGAATGGCGATGATGGGTCTGGTGCGCTCCATATCTCCACCTCATTGGCAAAAAGGCGGCTCGTCGAGCCGCCCTTCATTTCCACTCCCGCTTTCACAGCCGCAGATACCGGCGGGGGTTCACTTCTCTTTGTTATAGTTGCGCCCAAACTGGAGGTCGTCCAGGGCGATCACGCGGGTGTCCGCGTCGTCCAGATCGTCGGCGGGGGGCTGGGCATGGCGGGAAGCGGCGGAAAATGCGCCGCCGGCCGGTTCGTCCTCCTCTTCCTCCTCGTCCTCGTACGCATCCTCGTAATCCCGGCTGCGGCGGAAGAGGTTCTTCAGGATTCCCCCGCGGGGCTCCTCCTCGTAGTAGTCCTCCTCCTCCAGAGGCTCCAGATCCCCGGTAAACTCCTCCGCCGGCGGCGCTGCGGGCGTCTCCTCCGCCGGGGGGATCACGCGGGTCTCCTGGACCTCCGCCGGCGGCTCTGCCGGGGGTCTGGGCGTCTCCGCCTTTGCGGCCGGCGCCGGCTCCGCCGGGCGCTGGGGGGGCGGGGGCAACATCTCCGTGAGCTTGTCCAAGATCTGGAGCTGCTCCTCGCAGCTGCTCCTGGCCAGGTCCATAAACTTCCCTACCGCCATCCGGGCCCGCTCCAGGCGGTACTCCTCGCCGGCGATGGCGGCGTCCACCTCCTGCTTTTTCTCCAGAAGACGCTGCTCCTCGGCCTTCATCAGCTGATCCAGCTCGGCGATGCGGGCCTTGGCGTCCTTCTCTGCGTCGCCCATCATGGCGGTGCGCTGCTCCTCGGCCTCCTGCACAATGGCGTCCCGCTTGCTCTCGGCGGTGGTGACGATCTCCGTGGCCATCTTCTGGGCGGAGAGGAGCAGGGAGCGGAAGGACTCCTCCGTCTGCCGGGACTCGTCCATCTTCTCCGCCAGCAGCTTGATCTTGGCCTTCAGCGCCACGTTTTCCTTGTAGAGGCTGGCGTAGTCCTCGGTCAGCTTGTCCAGAAATTCATCCACAGATACCATGTTGTACCCGCCCATGACCGCCTTGGGAAAGGTCTTGCTGCTCACTTCCTGAGGTGTCAGCATCTCTCTGTCCTCCTACGCTTATATAACTTAGAAACTGTACCGGCAGGCTAAACACATGGCTTTGCGGTCAAAGTTGCCGCTGCCTGTGTAAAAAATCTTGAAGCACACCAGGTATTTCTGCGATTTTTTGCCTTGCCAGACGAAAATTCGGCCGGCAATCCGCACACGTGGATCTATTCAGCGCTTCCTTAAAAATACAGTCCGTTGCTCTCCAGCTCGTCCAGCAGGTCGCCCACCATCTCCACGTGGTAGGGGGTAATGATATAGGTATTGGCGGCCACCTTCTTAATCCGCCCCTCGCTGGCGTAGGCCACGCCGGAGAGGAAGTCGATCAGCCGGCGGGCGATGTCCTTGTTGGTGGACTCCAGGTTGATGACCACCGTCCGCTTCTCCTTCAGATGGTCGGCGATCTCGCTGGCCATCTCGAACCGCTCGGGCTTCACCAGCACCACCTTCAGCTGGGTGGTGGCGGCGATGTTCACCACCTTGTTGCGCCGGTCGTCCACGGTGTACCCGCTCTTCCGATCCCGGCTCTGGCGCTCGTCAAAGAAGGGGGCCGGCTCCTGATCGTCAAACCCCTCATCCTCGTAGTCGTCCTCATCCTCGTAGGGATTAAAAATTTTTTTCACTTCATCCAATAAGCTCATGCCCACTTCTCCTTACAAAGTTTTTCCAGCAAGCTCCGCCGCGAAAAGGAGCCACAGTCACAAACCAGAACGCCCCGCCAAATGTGCGGCCCCGGCCGCAAAGAGCTTCCCGGGAGAGGCCGGGGCCCGCCTATAAACGAGAGCCATTTTTGCCGGATACAGCGTTTCGGCAGCAGAGTTCAGACGGGGTAGTTCCGCGCACCGAAGATTGCCGAACCCACCCGGATCAGGGTGGCTCCGGCGGCGATGGCGTCTTCAAAGTCGTCGCTCATACCCATAGACAGATATGATAACCTATTATCGTACAATTTTTCTCCTATGTCAATATAGAGACGGGCAACTTCCTGAAAGTAGGGCAGATTTTCCCCCGGCGCGGCGGCCGCGGGCGGGATGGTCATCAGCCCCCGGAGGGCCACGTGCTCCAGCGCCCTGGCCCGCTCCGCCGCGGCGAAGACCTCGGCGCTGGCGAAGCCGCTCTTGCTCTCCTCTCCGCCCACGTTTACCTCCAGAAGGATGCCCTGGACAAGGCCCCGCTTGGCGGCCTCCTTCTCGATCTCCTCCAGCAGGGGCAGGGAGGACACGGAGTGGATCAGCGATACCTTCCCCACCACCTGCCGCACCTTGTTGCGCTGGAGGTGGCCGATGAAGTGGAGGGGCGCGCCCTCATAGGCGCCCTCCTCGTACTTACCCAGCATCTCCTGGACCCGGTTCTCCCCCAGAGCGTCGATACCGGCGGCGATGGCGGCGCGGCAGGCGCCGCTGTCATTCATCTTGCTGGCGCCCACCAGCGCGATCTCCGAGGGGTCCCGGCCCGCGGCCCGGGCGGCCCGGGCCATGCGGCTGCGGATGGCTGCGATGTTCTCTGCGATACTGCTCATATCCAATCACCCTATCACCTTTCCGTTATATAGATTGTTGGCGGTGACAATGACCTCGTCCCCGCTGCGAATGGAGTACAGCTCGATCTGCCGCTCTGTCAGCGCGCTCCCCAGGGCCTCCGGGTCGGGGGACACCAGGTAGTAGTCCTCCCCCTCGTAGACCACCATGACCGGCTTGAGCTGGGCCAGGCGGCCCACCCGGCAGTAGACGGCGGTGACCCGGACCTCCTGCTCCTCCATCCCCTCGCTGCCGGGGACGGTGTCCGTCACCACCCGCAGGGCGGACTTGGGCACCCGGATGCCGCCATAGGCGTGAAAGATCAGCTGGGCGTTCTGCCGGCGCAGCAGGGTAGTGATGGAGAGAAAGCGGTCGCTCTTCAAGACCAGCACCCGCTCCCCGTTCTCCTCCCGGCCCAGGGAGTGGACCTCCATTGTGATGTCCCGGTCCAGTCCGCTTAAAAAGCGCAGGGTCACCTGGCCCCCCTCCCGCAGATCCGCCGCATCCGCCGAGGATACCACGGCGGCGTAGTACCAGGTGCTGCCGGTAATCAGCTTGCCCACCCGGCTTACCGCGGCGGCGTCCGGCGCGATGGCGCGGAGTGTGGAGGGGGTCAGATCCTCCAGAATGGCCGGGGTGAGCACCGTCTCGTACCCGTCCACCACCGAGGCGTAGTACCCGGCGCGGGGGGCGGTAATGGCGCTGCTCCCCGCCTGGGCGGAGGAGCGGAGGGTGCGGATCTCGGCCTCCAGGGCGGTGATCTGGGCGGCGAGCTCGTCCTCCCCGCTGTAGGTGTAGTCCCGCTTGAGCACCAGGGTCTGCAAAGTCCCGCTCTCCGTGGAGGCGGCGGTGAGGTTCCCCTGGGCCACATGGCTTTTCAGGGTAAAGATGCCGCTGCGGATGCTGTTGTCCAGCTTCAGCACCGCCTGCGCCCCGGAGGCGGCGCTCTGGGCGTACTGGAGCTGGTCCAGACGCTGCTCCAGGATCTCCAGCTGTCTGGCGTCGCTGAGGGCGGCCTCGCTGTGGTAGACGGTGGCCACGCTGCGGCCCTTCCCCACCCGCTCCCCCTCCTGTCGGGTGCTGTAGACCAGGCCGCTGTGGTCCGGCAGCAGCTCCTCCTGCCGGACCACATAGCCGGTGACGGTCACCGCGTCGTCGCTCTGGTAGTAGTAGGCGGCGGTGGTAATCAGCGGGTCCACCAGATAGCCGCCAAGGCGTGTGGCAAAGTAGACCATCACCGCCAGGAAGGCGGCGACAGCGATGGTTTTTGTGACAAAGTTGCTGTCTCTCATGGACCGGTCTGACTGCCTTTCTCCCCATCCCAGTCGGATACATCTACCGCCCGGATGGGGATGATGGTAGAGATGGCGTGCTTATAGATGAGGTTCTGCTTCCCGTCGCTGAGGACGATTACGGTGAAGGCGTCGAAGCCCCCGATGGTCCCCCGGATCTGGAAACCGTTCACTAAAAAGACGGTGACGGCCACCTCGCTGCGCCGGGCCCTGGTGAGGAACATGTCCTGTAAATTCGGTGTCTTAGCCATTTTTTGTCTGCACTCCTTTGTTTATATGTAGGCAGACAAGGGCTTGTCCGCCTCGGGTCTATCTTAGCCCAAGGCGGGACAAAATTTCTGTCGCTTCCTGTAAAGCCTTATCAAAATCGCGCTCTTTTTCCCAGCAGAGCCAGTGGATGGCCGTATTGCGCCGGAGATAGGTGAGCTGGCGCTTGGCGTACTGCCGGGAGCGGAGCTTCACCAGCTCGATGGCCTCCTCCCGGGTGATCTCCCCGGCCCGGCAGGCGATGAACTCCTTGTAGCCGATGGCCTGGAGCGCCGTACTCCCCGGCGGCAGGTCCAGGGACAGGAGGGCGTCCACCTCCTCCAAAAGCCCCCCGGCCACCATGGCGTCCACCCGGGCGTCGATGAGGGCGCGCATATCCTCCCGGTCTCGGAAGCAGAGGCCGATATAGGCGGCGTCGTACTTCTTCGGCAGATCCCGGGTCTCCTTGTTGTGTTCGGTGATGGTCCTTCCCGTCTCGTAGTAGACCTCCAGCGCCCGGAGGATCCGCTTCTCATCCGCGCTGTGGAGCCGCTCCGCCGCCGCCGGATCCACGGCCCGCAGCTCCTCCCGGAGGGGCGCGATCCCCTCCTCCCGGAGCCTCCGCTGGAGCGTCTGGCGCACCGCGCCGCCGGCTTGTCCGGCGGCGAAGGTCCGGCCGGAGACGATGGCGTCCAGGTAGAGCCCGGTGCCCCCCACCAAGATGGGGAGCCTCCCCCGGCGGAGGATGTCCTGGACACAGTCGTCCGCCGCCGCGGTGAACCGGGCTACGGACCACTGCTCGCCGGGGTCGGCGACGCCCACCATGTGGTGGGGCACGCCCTCCGTCTCCTCCGCTGTGGGGGCGGCGGTACCGGTCTCCATGCCCCGGTAGATCTGCATGGAGTCCACGCTGACCACCTCGCCGTTGTACCGCTTGGCCAGCAGCACCCCCATTTTCGTCTTGCCGCAGGCGGTGGGGCCCACCACGCACAGCACCCTTGGTCTCGTCACGGCGGTTCCCTCCTCTCCGGGCAAAATATCTTCAGTCCTCCAAAAGCTGTCCCCTGGGCGTAATCACCACCTGGCCGTCCGGCCCCAGCAGGGGCGTCAGCCCGCCGCTGTTCCCGTCCCTGCACCAGAGGTAGTTCACCCCCGTCTCCCGGTCCACCAGCACCCGCAGAGTGCCCAGGGTGAAGGTGGACTCGCTGTGCGTACAGACAAAACGGAAGTCCTTCTTTCCCATATCAATCCTCCTATGCCCGCTTAAACATCTTCTCCAGCTCGTATTTCGTCAGCTTCACCGCCACGGGGCGGCCGTGGGGGCAGTAGCGGACCTCCCCGCTCTGAACCCGCCCGATCAGGGCCCGGAGCTCCCGCTCGTCGCTGTGCCAGCCGCCCTTGATGGCGGCCTTGCAGGCCATGGTGTGGAGCATGGCGTCCCGGGCGGCGGCGCTGTCGGCGGATCCGGCGGTGCGCAGACGCTGTGCCAGCTCCTCCAGGGTCTCCCCCACAGCGCCGGCGTCGATGTCCGCGGGGATGGAGCGGACCACAAGGCTCCCGCCGCCGAAGTCCTCCGCCTCAAAGCCGAACTGGCTGAGGAGGGGCAGGTGCTCCGTCAGCGCCGCCGTGTCCTCCGGGGAGAGGCGCAGCACCTCCGGTGTCAGCAGCTGCTGCACCATCACCGGCTCCTCCCCGGCCTTCAGCCGGTCAAAATTGATCCGCTCGTGGGCGGCGTGCTTGTCAATCAGCCACACGTCCTCCCCGTCCTCGGCCACGATGTAGGTCCGGAGCACCTCCCCCACAAACCGCCAGGGGGCGGGGGCGTCGGACAGCAAGGTGCCCTGTATAGCCTCCGGGGCCTCCGGGGCGCGGGGGGCCTCCCGCGCAGAAGGCGGCGCTTTTGCGGCGGGTATCGCCGTCCCCGCAGCCTCCGCCGGGGGAGGCGCCGCCAAAACCGCCGCGCTCTCCGCCGGGGGCGGGGCTATCGAAGCCGCCGGAACCTCCGGCAGCACAGTCTCCGTCACGGGGAATATGGGGATTTTCCCGGCGGCGGGGGGTACTTCCCTGGCTGGTACGCCCGGTGGGGGCGCGCTCCGGCGGAATACGTCGCTGACCGCCACACGGCCCCCCAGCTCCGAGGGGGCCGGGGGCACCTTTGTCACAAAGCCGCCCCTGTTGGGGGGGCCGCCCTGGCTCTCCCGGAAGGTTTTGGCGTCCATCTGCCGGTAGAAGTCCTTTTTTGGCTCCGCAATGTGCCGCTCCGGCGGCAGAGGGGGGTGATCCGCCGCCGCCGGCTCCGTGCCGCCGTCCAGGGCGTCCCGCACCACGTGGCAGACGGCGGAGAACACCTCCCGGTCGCTTAAAAACTTCACCACGGTCTTGGCCGGGTGGACGTTCACATCCACCCGGTCCCTGGGCAATGTCACATGGAGGACGCAGCTGGGGAAGCGGCCCTTCATGATCTGGTTCTGGTAGGCCTCCTCCACGGCGGCGGTGAGGAGCTGGGACTTGACAAACCGCCCGTTGACGAAGAAAATCTGCATGGCCCGGTTTCCCCGGCCGCAGAGGGGCCGGGAGACGAATCCGGAGACCTCCACGCCGTCCCCACTGCCCCGGACCTCCTGAAGACCCAGGGCGAACTCCCGGCCCAGAGCGGCGTAGACGGCGTTTTTCAGCTGGCTGTCCCCGGGGGTGCGGAACTGGGACTGGCCGTCCTTGACCAGGTGGAAGGCGATGTGGGGGTGGGAGAGGGACAGGTGCTGTACCACTCCGGCCACGGCGGATCCCTCGGCGCTGTCCCGCTTCATGAATTTCAGGCGGGCGGGGGTGTTGAAGAACAGGTCCCGGACCACCATCGTGGTGCCCTCCGGGCACCCGACGGCGGATACCTTCCCCGGCATGCCCCCTTCCAGGGACAGCGACGCCCCCGCGTCCCGTCCCCGCCGCCGGGAGAACACGTCCAGGCGGCTGACGGCGGAGATGGCGGCCAGGGCCTCCCCCCGAAAGCCCAGAGTGCCGATGGCGGAGAGGTCCTCAGCGGTGCGCAGCTTGCTGGTGGCGTGGCGGAGGAAGGCGGTGGGCAGGTCCTCCTCGGGGATGCCCTCGCCGTCGTCGGTGACCCGGATGGAGGACATGCCGCCGTTCTGGATCTCCACGGTGATGGACGCCGCGCCGGCGTCGATGGCGTTCTCCACCAGCTCCTTTACCACGCTGGCGGGGCGCTCGACCACCTCGCCGGCGGCGATGAGGTCGGCGATATGAGGGGGGAGTTGGAGGATTTTTTTCATTGTGGTCTCCTTGTTTGTACCCAGCGGGGGGGCTTGTTTTTTGCCGCGGGCCCCGCGGCGGGGGGACGGGGGGGTTCGCCCCCCGGGGCGACCTACTTTTCTCACGCGAGAAAAGTAGGCAAAAGCGCGCTTAGGGGTCCGGCGTGGGCGGACTTTAGCCCCCGTTGGGGGCACAGTCCTTATGCGCCTCCCCCCTAAGA
>CANDEH010000026.1 GCA_947383645.1 uncultured Clostridia bacterium
GAGATGCAGAATCGTGACTGGAGTTCAGACGTGTGCTCTTCCGATCTGACCAGTCCGCAGACTGGTCCCGCCTCTCTCGTTTGAAATTTAATCTCTCCCGTGGTGCGGCCGGTCCATCACCAGCTTACAGGCCCGGGTCAGCTGGGCGAAGATGGTGCTGGAGTAGCGGCCCTCGTAGATGGTCAGCATGGGCACCATCTCGTTCTTGTGCATCACCACGTACTTGGGCACAAGATTTGACAGGGTCAGCGCCTTCACATCCATCTCGCACCGGCGGCAGGGACACAGCCCGAACATCTGGATATACCGGGGGGCCTTCTCCTCCACCAAAATCTGCATCACGTTGACGTAGTTGAGCCCCTCGTCGTTGGGGTCCACGTCGGCGGTGTGGGTCAGCACCTCCGGGTTCTCCTGCATGGTCACAGGCAGGTCATACCCCCGTCCCCCGTCGGGCAGGGGCTCCGGCTCGATGGCCGCCATGGCCTCCGGGGGCAGATCCCCCAGCTCCTCCGCCACGGGAGGCATCTCCAAAGTCTGGACAGCCTCCGCCGCCTCTTCCATCAAATTCTCCGCCATAGGCTCCTCCCCCTGTGCCGCGGCGGCTTCTGCTTCAGGCTCCGCCGGCTCCTCCGCTGCCTCCTCCTCCGTATGCGCGGCCTCCGCCGCCTCCGGGGCCGGGCTCTCAGCCGCAGGCTCGGCCTCGACCGCCTCTGTCTCCGCTTCCTCGGGCACACTCACCGGCTCCTCCGCCGGCGTCTCTCCCTCGGGGAACTCCTCCTCCAGCGCCTGCAAAATCTGGCCGGAGAGCTGCTCGTCGTTGGACCGGGCCACCTCTAAAATCGGCGGCGTCAGGGGCCGGGAGGCCGGCGCAGGCGCGACAGGCGCGGCGGTCTCGCCGCCCTCCGCAGTTTCCGCCGGGACGGCCGGCGCGGTCTCCGCCTCTGCGCCGGGGGCGGTGAGCAGGTTCAGCACGTGGGCGGTCTTCGTGCTCTTCGCGTTCTTCTTGCTTGCAGCCATGGTACTCTTCTCTCCTTACCTTGGTATCGTTATCGTCCCATCTCCGGGCCGTACTCCCGCTGAATCTCCCTGAGCAGGGCCCGGAAATCCCCCGCGGGCTTGGAGCCGGGGGCGTAGGTCAGCACGCTCTCCCCGTGGGCCGGGGCCTCGGCCACCGCCACGCTGGTGCGGATCTTGGTGCGGAAGACCTTCGTGTCCAGCTGGGAGGCGATCTGGGCGGCCATGTCCAGCACCTCCCGGTTCAGCGTGAAGCGCTGGTTGTACTTGTTGAGCAGGATGCCCAGCACCTTCAGCCGGGAGTTGTAGTGCCTTCGGACGGTGTCGATGGTCTCGCGGATCTGGGCCACGCCCAGGAGGCTGAGGATCTCCGGGGCCATGGGGATCACCAGCCCGTCGGCGGCCACGTAGGCGTTCACCGTCAGCACGTTCAGCGCCGGCGGCGTGTCGATGATGATATAGTCGTACTCCTCCTGCACCTCGCTGAGCTGATTGCGCAGCAGAAATTCCCGGCCGGGCCGGTTAAACTCCAGCTCCGCCGCGCTGAGCAGGATGTTGGAGGGGACGATGTCCCCGCACTCCGAGGGCATAATCACATCCCGGATGGGGCAGGTGCCCCGCATGACGTCGTAGATGGTGGAGCAGTGCTCGATATCCAGGCCCAGGCAGAAGCCCAGACTCCCCTGCGGGTCCAGATCCACGCCCAGCACCCTGGCCCCCTGCTGGCGCAGCCCGGCCAGCAGCGAGCACGCGGTGGTCGTCTTCCCTACCCCGCCCTTCTGGTTGGTGATGGCGATTACAGCTGACAAAATCTTTTTCCCCCTTGTAAATTCTCTTTGTGGAAACTCTTAACTTTACTATACTACGTGACGATAAAAAAGTACAGAGGGTTTCTATTTTTTCTTTGTTTTCCCGATAAAGGTTTTTTCCACCCATTCCGATATCATTTGTATAGATTATCTGCTAAAGGAGAGATGAATATGGCGTCTATCAACGGTGTCAGCAGCAAAAACGGCGTCAGCAGCCTGTACAACAGCTCCAACATCATCAGCGGCCTGGCCAGCGGCCTGGATACCGAGAGCATGATCGAGGGTCTGGTCCAAAGCTACCAGAACAAGATCACCTCCCTGAGCCAGAAGGCCACCAAGGTGGAGTGGAAGCAGGACGCCTACCGGAGCATTATCTCCAAGATGACCGGTTTTTCAAGCAAATATGCCTCCTATACCTCCGGCACGAACCTTCTGTCCCCCTCCTTCTTCAACAACGCCATCAACGTGGCCACCCAGGGCAAGTACGCCGACAAGGTCACCGCCAGCGGCAAGACCGGCAGCGACATCTCCCTGGACCGGGTGACCCGTCTGGCCACCGCCGCCCAGTTCCGCACCAAGGGCAACCTGATCGCCGGCGACGGCAAGAGCATCGAGGCGGCCGAGGCCCTGGACCTCAAAGGCAAGACCACCCTGGGCGCCCTCAGCGGCAGCCTGACGCTGACCTACGGCAACAACAACATCAGCCTCTCCTTCGACGAGGTGGCCGACAAGGAGGCCCTGGCCGAGCTCCGGGAGAAGAACCCGAAGATGACCGAGACCGAGGCCCTGGCCGCCCTCATCAACCAGAAGCTGGACGGGCAGAAGATCTCCTTCAGCGGCGGCGGCTCCGCCGACGCCAAGGACCGCATCCTGGTGAAGGCCGACGGCCTGAACATCACCTTCTCCGACAAGTCCAGCGCCGGCAACTCCGTCTACCTCTCCAGCGCCAGCGGCAACGTGGCGGAGACCCTGGGCCTGGACCTGGAGAACGCCAAGACGGATAAGCCCGCCTCCATCAAGCTCAACTACGACTTCTCCACCACCAGAGAGGTGAACAACGCCGAGTACCTCTCCGGCAAGACCATGAACCTGAGCCTGGACGGCAGCGTCAAGCAGATCAAGCTGCCCGAGATCAAGGGCAGCAGCGGCAATTACAAGATCGTGGACGCCGACGGCAAGGCCATCGACTACACCGCCGAGAACTACACCAAGGTCCTCAACGACGCGCTGCAAAAGGCCTACAAGGGCAAGGTCACCGTGGAGAACACGGGAACGGACGGCGATCTCAAGCTGCGCTTCAACGTGCAGGAGGGCTCGGATCTGGTCATCAACACCGACGTGGGCGAGGCCCTGGGCATCGGCCGGGCGGCCACCAGCTACCTGAACACCAGCAAGACCCTGGAGGACCTCCTGGGCAAGGAGAAGCTGGAGGGCCTCACCGCCGCCAAGGACAAGGACGGCAAGGAGCTTCTGGACGACAAGGGCAACAAGCTCTACGAGTTCAAGATCAACGACGTGGTGGTGGGCAAGTACAGCAAGGACACCAAGCTCTCCGAGATTCTCAGCGACATCAACGCCAACAAGGACGCCGGCATGAAGGTGAGCTACTCCCAGACCACCAAGAATTTCACCTTCACCTCCAAGGAGACCGGCGCCGACAGCGAGGTCAAGATCAGCGGCGGCCTGGCCGAGGCCATGTTCGGCTCCACCGAGATCAGCGACCGGAGCGGCAGCAGCTTTGCCGAGTCCTTTGGCGTGGATTGGCTGGGGGACGATGAGACCGCAAAGTTTTCCTTTACACTGCCCGGAGGCAGCGTCCTGGAGCTGGGCGTCACAAAGGACACCAAAATTGAGGACGTCATCAAGGACCTGGAGAAGTCTCCCAAGGGCAAGAATTACTCCTTTGCCTACAACAACTACACAGGTCAGATTGAGGCGAAAGACAGGAAGAGCGGCGCGCTGACCGAAATCAAAATAACGGATCCGTATGGCGACGATATCGAGCCCGACACCACCAAATGGCCCTCTATCGACTATACGCCCGGCCAGGACGCCGAGTTCACCGTCACGGTCAACGGCGAGACCATCAACATGAAGCGCTCCAGCAACAGCGTGAACATCGACGGGCTCACCATCACCATGAAGGACACCTTCGACGGCTCCAAAAACGAGGACGGGACGGACGCTGTCACCAACGCCGGCAAGCCTCTGAACGCCGTCACCTTCAAGACCTCCACCGACTCCGACAAGATCGTGGACGCGGTGAAGAGCATGATCGCCGACTACAACGAGATGATGGGCGAGATCAAGCGCGCCTACTCCACCCTGCCCTATCAGAAGACCAACGGCGCCTTCGCCAACTACGAGCCCCTCACCGAGGACGACAAGGCCGGCATGTCCGAGAGCGCCATCGAGCGCTACGAGGAGAAGGCCAAGCAGGGCATCCTCTTCGGCGACCGGAACCTCTCCGCCCTCTATGACAAGCTGCGCAACGCGTTCACCATGACCGGCGAGGACGGGGCCGCCCTCAGGAAGATGGGCATCTCCACCTCCTACTCCACCAGCGACGGCTCCATGACCATCACCCTGGACGAGGGCAAGCTGCGCGACATGCTGGACAGCGATCCCGACGCGGTAACCCGCGTGTTCACCAAGAGCACGGAGAACGGCTCCGCCACCAACGGCATCATGCAGAGCATGAAGAATACCCTGGACTCCTACGGCCGCCTCACCGGCGCCACCAAGGGTATTCTGGTGGAGCAGGCGGGTACGCCGCTGGCCTCCCTGTCTCTGATGAACAACAGCTGGCAGAAGGAGATCGACAAGATCAACAACGACATCGAGAAGTGGCAGGATAAGCTCTCCGCCCAGGTGGACCGCTACACCAGCCAGTTCAGCCGCCTGGAGCAGCTGATTAACCAGATGAACTCCCAGAGCTCCGCGCTGATGGGAATGATGGGAATGGGCTGATGCCTCCCGGAAGGCGCCCCGCATCCTTTTGAAAGAAGTTTCACTTTGCCCCGCGTCTCACCCTTTCTCCTCCCCGCGGGGAGGGGAAAGGGTTCGACGCTCGCTTTTGCGCTTGCGCGCATGTTTGAAATCTGTGGATTTCAGAGGAGTCAAAATTTCGCTGCACTCTGCGCCGCAAGCCTTTTCCTGCATCTCTATGCGGAGATATGATTTGGCCCCGTGGGGCAGTCAATTTTGTCAACAGTCCCCCAGTGAGAAAGGATCACCGAAATGGATATGAGAGGCTATCAGCAGTATAAACAGCAATCCATCAACTCCATGACAGCCGGGGAGCTGCTGCTCCTGCTGTACGACGAGCTGGTCAAGCGCAGTACTATCGCCTCCATGGCCCTGGACAAGGAGGACTTCCCCCTGTTTGAGAACTCGGTGGACCGCTGCGTGGACATCGTCAACTATCTGGATGAGACACTGGACCACCAGTACCCCATCAGCAAGGATTTAAGCCGCATGTATGAGTTCTTCACCTACCAGCTGGGCCGGATCAAGATTGGCCGGAACAAGGCGGAGCTGGAGCGCCTGCGCCCCATGCTCTCGGAGATGCGCGACGCCTTCCGCACCGCCGAGAAGAACACCTCCGGCGGAAAGTGAGCCTCTATGATGAATGCAAGTGATTGGCTGGACTTAACCGTGCTGGAGCGGAAGAAGTACAACTATCTCAACGAGACGCTGGATCTCACCCAGCAGATCGGCGCCGCCCTGGATCACGACGACCAGGTCACGCTGAAGATGCTTGTGGCCCTGCGTCAGGAGCCGATTCTCTGCCTGGAGGAGCTCAAGCACACCATCTCTGCGCGGACGCAGGACCTACCCCCGGAGGATCAAGAGCGCGTAAAGGCGCTCCTTTCGGGGGCTTCTCCGCGGACGCAGGAGGAGACCTCCTTCGTACAGCAGGCCTCCATCGTCGGCCGCCTGCTGCAGCGGGTGGTGGAGCTGGACCGGACCGTCAGCCTGCGTCTGGCCGGCAGCAACTCTGTCTACCACAACCGCTGAGCGCCGCGGCAGATCTGCCCCGCAAGACGGGACCGCCGGCAGACGGCTTTGCCGGCAGCCTCAGATTCTCCAACAAGGTAAGGAGCCCCAGTCAAATGGCGGAAATTCGTTTGGAAAATGTTTCAAAGCGGTACAAAGCCGAGGGCCGCATCCAGTACGCGGTCCGGGACATCACCCTCACCATTGAGCAGGGGGAGTTCGTCTTTCTTATCGGCAGCAGCGGGGCGGGCAAGAGTACCCTCCTCAAGCTGATTAGCCGGGAGATCACCCCCGACGAGGGCGTGGTCTACCTCAACAACATGAATATGGCCCGGTACATCGGCCCCTGGCGCGCCCAGCTCTCCCGCGCCTTCGGCGTGGTCAGCCAGCAGTCCCTCCTGATCCGCAAGCGCACCATCGGGGACAACCTGCTCATCGCCGCCCGGGCCACCGGCATGTACCGCAAGGGCCAGAAGGCCGTACCCAAGGCCCTAGGCATCGTGGGACTGCCCGGGGTGGAGTCCTGCTTCCCCGCCGAGCTCTCCATCGGGGAGTGCCGCCGGGCGGAGCTGGCCCGGGCTCTGATCTCCAGCCCCCCAATTTTACTCCTGGACGAGTTGACAGCGAACCTGGATGATGATAATATTTGGGATATGATGCACCTTCTCAAGGAGCTCAACGACCACGGTACCACCATCGTCATGGCCACACACGCCAGCCAGTACGTGAACATCATGCGCAAGCGGGTGATTACTCTGGTGGACGGTCGGATTGTGGGGGACGTGCGGAACGGGAAATACGGCGATATCGCGGGACCATCCAAGGGCGGTTCGCCTTCAGATATCATTCCGTAGCACACAGCACACGATATACGATTTTAGAAGATAAGGGTGGGAAACAGTGTGAGCATGCATCAAATCAGCTTCGGCCTCCGCGCAAGGCTCTGCGCGGACCCCCGGGGACGGCCCGGGACACCGGATCGAACGACATTTTTCCGTGTACCAATGTTCGTAAGAAACATTTAGGAGGAAATACATATGAACTTCAAAAATATGAGCATCAAAAAGAGCCTGCTTGTGGGATTTGGCACCACGATCCTGGTCTCTGCCACCATCATCATTATCTCCCTGGTCCTGATGAGCTCCCAGAAGGGCGCCTACACGGACATCATCGGCAGCTATGTGGCCTCCACCGAGCTGATCGCGGACTGCCGCATCGACTACAACATCGCCGCCCGGAACCTCCGCGACGTGATCCTCTCCGGCGACACCACCGCCCTGGCCACCGTCAACGCCAAGCTGGACGAGCTGGACAAGGAGTTTGCCGAGCTGGAGAAGATCTTCCCCTTAGAGGACCGCAGCACCCTGAACACCTTCTCCAACGCCATCAAGGAGTGGACGGCGGAGGCCCAGGAGATCGCCAACGTGGTCAAGACCAGCCAGCAGCAGGCGGCCACCATGACCGTCACCCAGTGTACGCCTAAGCTGGACGCCGCCGCCGCCGCCGGCACCGCCGCCGCCGAGGCCCTGGCCGTAGCCCAGGCCAATATCATCAAGAAGCAAAACACCACCTCCACCATCGCCATTGTGGCCATCATCGTGGCCATGGTGGTGGCCACCACCGCCGTGGTGCTGATGGCCGGCAAGATCATCCGCAGCATTGTGGAGCCCAGCTCCCAGGTCCGCGGCGCGCTGGTGGGCTTCAGCCAGGGCAACCTGAATGTGCCCGTGGAGTTCCAGGGCAAGAACGAGCTGGGCGAGATGTGCGACGCTCTGCGCACCAGCCAGGGCGTTCTCCACAGCGTCATCAAGGACATCTCCGGCACCACCGGCGAGATGGCCAAGGGCAACTTCGACGTGGAGCTCACCGCTGTGTTCCCCGGCGACCTGAAGCCCATCCAGGACAGCATCACCTCCTTCATCGGCCGCATGAGCGAGACCATCGCCAACATCTCCCAGTCCGCCGACCAGGTCTCCGCCGGCGCCGACCAGGTGTCCAACAGCTCCCAGTCCCTGGCCCAGGGTGCCACCGAGCAGGCCAGCTCTGTGGAGGAACTGGCCGCCACCATCAACGACATCTCCAACTCCTCCAAGCAGACCTCCGCCGCCGCTGAGGACGCTCTGGAGAGCGTGAACAAGGCCGGCACCCAGGTGATGGCCAGCAACGACTACGTCCAGCAGCTGAACGTGGCCATGGACCACATCTCCACCTCCTCCCAGGAGATCAGCAAGATCATCGACACCATCGAGAACATCGCCTTCCAGACCAACATTCTGGCCCTGAACGCCGCCGTGGAGGCCGCCCGGGCGGGCAGCGCCGGCAAGGGCTTCGCCGTGGTGGCCGACGAGGTGCGCAACCTGGCCTCCAAGTCCGACCAGGCTGCCAAGGCCACCAAGGATCTGATCGACACCTCCGTCAACGCCGTCCGCGACGGCGCGGAGATCGTGGGCAAGGTTACCGAGTCCCTCCAGATCACCAGCGAGCTGGCCGGCGGCGTCACCGCTCTGATGAAGAACGTCACCGAGGCTGTGGAGAGTCAGACCACCGCCATCGCCCAGATCACCGAGGGCATCGACCAGATTTCCGCTGTGGTGCAGACCAACAGTGCCACCAGTGAGGAGTGCGCCGCCGCCAGCGAGGAGCTGAGCAGCCAGGCCAACATCATGCACCAGCTGATGGCCGAATTCCACATCTCCGGCCGCACCCGCTACAGCGCTCCCGCCGCCGCTCTGCCCAGCAGCAGCTCCTCCAGCTGGGGCAGCAGCGACGACAGCGCCGCCTACGTCCCCAGCGACAGCAACCCCTTCGGCAGCGTCAAATATTAAGGGCTTTCCCAGACGATTAAAAAGCCCTCGGCGGAGTTCTCGCCCGAGGGCGCGGAGAAAGTGAAATCGTTTTTTCCCGCAGCGTGTACGTGGAAAAAACACCTTGCGCAAAGCGAGTGTCGCAGAACTTTGCCCCTATGGGACAAAGTCCGAGGCACAGAGCGCAGCGAAATCCCCTCAAAAAAATTCTTGAATTTTTTTGACATGAAAAGCGCCCCCGCCACGGGGCGAGGGCGCTTCCCTACCCCACCCCGCATATATGGCGTCCCGGCTCGGGATGCCATATATGCTTTATAGTCAAGCAAATTAATCCTCCCACTCCCAAACCGCAGCGGGCTGAGGGCCCGGAACAAAAGAGGTGAAGCCATGGCAGAGGACAGAAAAATCCAGCCGTCGGAGCTGGTCTTCGCGCTGGACATCGGCACCCGCAGCATCATCGGCGTCGTCGGCCAGGTGGTGGACGAGCGGCTGAAGGTGCTGGCCATCGAGAAGGAGGAGCACGGCCGCCGGGCCATGCTGGACGGCCAGATCGAGGACATCGAGCAGGTGGCCAAGGTGGCCCGCCGGGTAACGGAGCGTCTGGAGGAGAAGCTCCACTGCTCCCTGAAGCGGGTCTGCGTGGCCGCCGCCGGCCGCGCCCTGCGCACGGAGCAGGGCCACTACGCCCTGGAGCTGCCCCAGATCACCAAAATCACCAGCGACATCATCAGCCAGCTGGAGAGCGGCGCGGTGGCCCAGGCGGAGATCCCCCTCTCCGACGGGCAGGACACCCAGCGCCGGTTCTACCTGGTGGGCTACACCGTCTCCGGCTACCTGCTGGACCGCTACCCCATGGCCACCCTCCGCGGCCACAACGGCCAGCTCCTGGAGGCCGACGTGGTGGCCACCTTCCTCCCCAGCGAGGTGGTGGAGAGCCTCTACGCCGTCATGGAGGCCGCCGGACTGGAGGTGGCCAGCCTGACGCTGGAGCCCATCGCCGCCCTCAACGCGGTGATCCCGGCGGAGCTGCGCCTTTTGAACCTGGTCCTGGCCGACATCGGCGCGGGCACCAGCGACATCGCCGTCTGCCGTGATGGCGCCGTGGTGGGCTACACCATGGCCACCACCGCCGGCGACGAGATCACCGAGGAGCTGATGAAGCGCTACCTGGTGGACTTCGCCACCGCAGAGCGGATGAAGATCAGCATGGACGCCGAGACCATCCCCTACCGGGACGTGCTGGGTCTCACCCAGGAGACCACCGGCGGGGAGGTCCGGGAGGTGGTGGACGCCGCCGCCCGTACCCTGGCCGGTGAGATCGCTAAACACGTCCTCTCCATCAACGGATCCGCCCCCTCGGCCCTGTTTCTGGCGGGAGGCGGCAGCAAGCTCTCCGGCCTCATTCCCCTGGTGGCCGAGGCGCTGGGCATGGACCAGCGCCGGGTGGCTCTGGCCGGCAACAACTACGAAATTTCCGCCTTTTCCGGCGAGTACCAGCTAAACGACCCCGAGTACGCCACCCCCCTGGGCATCGCCGTCTCCGCCGGCCTTGGCCTCATCAGCGACAGCTACCGCATCATGCTCAACGGCCAGCCCGCCAAGCTCTTCCGCAGCGGCGCGCTGACGGTGCTGGACCTCCTGATGATGAACGGCTACTCCTCCGCCGACCTTCTGGGCCGCACGGGGAAGTCCCTCAGCGTCACCGTGGACGGCCAGCGGATGGTCTTCCGGGGGGAGAGCGCCGTCCCCTGCACCCTCCAGCTCAACGGTGCGGACACCACCCCCTCCGCCCTGGTCTATGCCGGGGACTCCCTGCTCTTCACCCCCGCCGTTCCCGGCAAGTCCGCCCAGCGGACGCTGGGGGACCTGCTGGGCCGGGACTACACGGGCCTTGTCACGGTCAACGGCCAGTCCGTCCCCCTGGAGACCCCCCTCCAGAGCGGCGACGCGATCCTTACCGGGGCCCAGGCGGCCGCGGCCAAGCTCACGCCGCCGCCGGCCCCGGAGCCCCCCCGCACCCCGGCCCCCAGGGGCCCTGTGGTCCGTCCGGAGGCCATCCGCACCCCGCCCCCGACCTCCAGCACCCCCCGGCCCGCGGCGCCCCAGACGGCCCCCGCAGCCGCCCTCCAGGCCGGCCCAACGCCCGCGCCCGCACAAGTCCCGACAGCGGCCGGACCGGCCCTTCGTCTGACCTTCAACGGTCAGCCCCTGTCCCTGCCGGCCAAGAGCGACGGCGCACCCTACTACCTGATGGACCTGCTGGACCGCTCCGGCATCGACTTCGACCACCTCCAGCGCAGCGTGGACCTGCTGATTAACGGCCAGAGCGCCCCCTTCATGCAGGAGCTGCGCCCCTACGACGATATTGTCATCCGCTACACGGAATCTTAGAACCTGTATTCCAAAGGTATACTTTCAAACCGTCCAGCCCCGCTGGACACCACAACTCCTAACGCCTAATTCCTAACTCCTAACTGAAAAGCGAGGAACCGCCATATGAACCGCCGTACATTCCCCCTCCTGACAGCTCTGCTCCTGCTCCTCGTCCTCACCGGCTGCGGCGACAAGGCCCCCGAGGCCCCCACCGCCTACACCGTGGGGGAGAACACCGTCCCCTCTCTGGACACCATCATGGCCGAGGGCGAGGGGCTCTTCGCCTCCGACGACGGTCCCATCCCCGACTATCCGGAGGACCACCTCTTCTACTACCGCCAGGTCACCGCCCCCAAGGACCTGGCCCTGCGCTACATGGACACCCTCAAGTCCGAGGGCTTCACCCTCATCAACGAGAACAACGAGGAGATTGAGGAGGCGGAGGACGTCCGCGACCTCAGCGGCGCCATCATCATGGCCAAGCCCGCCGCGGAGGAGGGGAGCATCTTCCGCGTAATCATGGGCTGGTCCAAGGCCAGCTGCTCCGTCCAGACCGCCGTCATTGAGGGGAGCATCGCCTACATCCCCGAGGAGCCCAAGCCCGGACAGTCCGGGGCCGCCGCCACCACCATCGCCGACCAGGTGGACTATCTCAAGTCCCTCACTCCCGCCGAGCTGGGCCTCTCCGGAGCCACCATGGCGGATTACGACGTCCTCCCCGCCGAGGGGGTCGTCATGGTGGACGACATCTCCTGCCGCCGCATCAGCGTCTACACCAGCGACGACAAGGACGCCTCCAACACCATCCTGGGGACCTACCTCATCAGCCTGGACCAGCAGCACCTGTACAAGGTGGACCTCCTCACCCAGGAGGTGGAGCTCATCAAATAGCCCTTGCCCCGGCGGACCCGACCCGGTCCGCCGGATTTTTTGTTGAAAAAATTTCCCTTTCCCCTATTAAGGTTTTCCCCGCCGGGCCGATAACTCAGTTGAAGCGGGTAGGAAAGGCCCGCGGACCGTAAGTATTTCCCCGGCTTTCCATTTGGGGCCCCAATGGAAAGCTGGTGAAATAAATAGCCGGCGCACATGGAGGTGCGCTGAGAAAAATTCATGGAGGAATTTTTTATGCGTATTCAGCACAATATCATGGCGATGAGCGCCTACCGCAACTACAACAACAACACCAGCGCCGTGGCCAAGAACCTGGAGAAGCTGTCTTCCGGCTACAAGATCAACCGCGCCGGCGACGACGCCGCCGGTCTGGCTATTTCCGAGAAGATGCGCGCCCAGATCACCGGCCTCAACGCCGCCCAGAAGAACGTCAAGGATGGCATCTCTCTGGTAAAGACCGCCGAGGGCGCCATGCAGGAGATCCAGGACATGCTCAACCGCATGGACTACCTGGCCACCCAGTCCGCCAACGGCACCTACGACGATGCCGTGGACCGCAACGCCCTCCAGAAGGAGGTTGACCAGCTCCGCACCGAGATCAACCGTATCGCCAGCAGCGCCAACTTCAACGGCATCAAGCTCCTGGACGGCTCCCTGGACGGCTCTGCCAAGGCCGCCGTGGCCGGCGTGGAGAAGGACATGACCATCGCCGCCGTCAAGGCCGGCGGCACTCTGGGCGTTGACACCATCCTGCACCAGGACGGCTCCGGCAACGGTGAGCCCACCACCTTCAAGGTCGATCTGGCTGACTTCTCTTTCGCCGCTGGCGACGGCGAATCCATGACTGTCAAGGTCGGCGACAACACCTTCAAGCTCACCGCTGGCGCCACCGCCACCGGCCCTCTCACCGGCGAGGACATTGTAAAGGCCATCACTGGCACTACCGTAACCGGCGTGTCCGTTTCCCTGATTGATAAGGACGGCACGGAGGCTAATTTTAACGCTGCTGCCGATAAGGTCTCCTACAACGGTCAGGACTTCACCGTGACCGCCGAGGGCAACAAGCTGGTCTTTACCCAGGACGCCGCCCCCAACGATTCCACCGAGAATGTAGACGGCAAGATGGACGTGGTCATCAGCGGCGCCGGCGCGGCCGCCGGCAACGGCAAGTGGGTGACCGGTATGTTTACCCCCGGCAACATCGGAACTGGCGCAACGGACAGCACCGGCACTAATCCGGCTAAGACCAATGTTCTTGCCGACTCCACGATCACCATTGCTGCCAAGACCGCCGACGGCGAGGCCATCACCTTTACCGCCAACGACATCAGCGGAACCGCCTCTGTGGCCGATCTGAAGGCCGCCATCGAGGGCCTGACCACGAAGAACGCGGCTGGCGAAGATGTGGCTTTCACCGATCTCTTCACGGTCAGCGAGACCGGCGGCGCTTTCACCTTCACCGCCAAGACTGCCGGCGCGGGCAAGGAGGAGATTACCGCCCTCACCTTTACCCCCGGCGCGGCAACGGATAACTCCGCAGCGGATGCCGGTGCCGGTTACGACACCGCCGGTACTGCCCCCACCCAGGCCGTTCTTGCCGCTGCCGGCACTTGGACTGCCGGTTCTGCCGCTGGCACAAGCGGTTCCGGCGGCGACTGGAACGTGCAGACCATCGAGGTCTTTAACGGCACCGCTCAGACCAAGGACCGTCTGGCCAGCACCGTGGTCACCCTCACCGAGGAGATGTTCCAGGACGGCGCTGAGATCACCATCGCCGACAAGACCATCAAGGTCTCCGCTGCTGACGCCGATAAGAACGACACTACGAAGGTCTATATTGGCGACATGGTAGGCGACGGCAAGACCCTTGATCTGGCTGTCCTCTCCGAGCGTCTGTCCAAGGCGGCCGCCGGCAACAGCGCCTGGACCGTCAGCGCCCGCGCCGGCAAGGCTGGCATCACCCTGATGGAGAAGACCAATGCCGACGGCACCAGCGCCGCCGATGCCAAGTGGGATCTGACCACTGAGAAGGGCATCAAGGAGACTCTGGGCTTCAAGACCGCCGGCAGCGCCGCCGTCGCCGCTGACGACAGCAGATCTCTGTCTCTCCAGATCGGCGACACCAGCGAGAGCTTCAACCAGATGAAGGTCTCCGTGGGCGACATGCACACCAACGCCATGGGCACCGGTTCCTATGTTGACGAGAACGGCAACACCGTCCAGGTCACCAAGACCATTGCCGACATCAACATCGGCAACCAAGCCGGCGCCGCCGAGGCGATCAACGTCATCAAGAACGCCATCAACTACGTCTCCGGCGTCCGCGGCGACCTGGGCGCCATCCAGAACCGTCTGGAGCACACCGCCAACAACCTGAGCGTCATGGCGGAGAACATCCAGGATGCCGAGTCCACCATCCGCGACACCGACGTGGCCGAGGAGATGATGAGCTACACCAAGAACAACATCCTGGTGCAGTCCGCCCAGGCCATGCTGGCCCAGGCGAACCAGGTGCCTCAGGGCGTTCTCCAGCTGCTGGGCTAATAGCTGACCTGCGGCGGCGCAGAGACTGGCGCAGCCTGGGACAGCATGGCGGGGTCCCCGCCGGAGCCCAGCGAAGCGGGTCCGGTGGGGAGAGGAGGGGCAAAGAAGCGGCATGAAGTTTTCCGCGCCAGCGGGAAACGGAGTGGAGCGGATTTCGCCCCGACGAGGCCCAGGCCAATCAGGTTCCTCAGGGTGTCCTCCAACTCCTGGGCTAATCCATCGCCAGAATATTGCGCATATCCAATCCATGCAGAGGGGGCGGGCATTTGCCCGCCCCCTTTTTCGCGGCCAAGAAGAAGCCCCCTGAAGGTGCATTGGCAGCGGAAAGAATCGCGTGAAAGGCCCCGCCTGCGCCCCAAGGGTATTACCTCGCCGCCGACGGCAAAGAAATACTCCTGGGGTACAGGCGTGAAGAGATACAATCGTTTTTTCACTCGAGGTTCACCCCATGAAGTGCAGCCCAAGGTACGGAGCGCAGCGAACCATCTCAGAAAAAATGCAAGTATCCCTCTCTGACACGCGAAAAAGGAAGGAGAAAACACCATGCCCTACGAAAAGATCAAGCTGGAAACCGCGCTGATGCCCGCCTATTATAAGGACTTCCGCTGTCTGGCCGCCGCCTGTCAGGACACCTGCTGTACCGGCTGGAAGATCGAGTTTGACAAGAAGGACTACCTGGCCATCAAGCGCGCGGCCCGCACGGAGGAGCTGAAAGCGGCGCTGGCCCAGGGGATGCCCCGCCTCCGGCAGCAGGAGCACGACAGGATGTACGCCGAATTTACCATGAGCGAGGCGGGCCGCTGCCACCTCCAGCGCGAGGACGGCCTCTGCGCTCTGCAACTGGAGTGCGGTCCCGACGTTCTCCCCCGCGTCTGCCGCCTCTTCCCCCGGCGGAGAGCGTACACCCCCTACGCCTGTGAGTTCTCCCTCTCCCCCGCCTGCGAGGGTGTGATTAACCTGCTGTGGGATTTGCCGGAGGGCATCGACTTTATCGAGGAGCCCCTCCACCCCAGAGACGTGCGCTATTACCAACCCTCCAACGCCGCCGCCGCCCGCTTCGCCCCCATCCGCTCTCTGTTTATCGACGTCCTCCAGGCCCGCGCCATGCGTCTGCCCCAGCGCCTCCTGCTCCTGGGCCTGCTCACCCAGCAGCTCAGGGAGCTGGACTGGGACAATCTGGAAGCTCTGGACGCCTGGCTGGAGCAGGCGGTGGTGACGCTCCACACCCCCGCCGTCGCCGCCCAGCTGAACCAGCTGCCCCACGACCGCACCCTCTTCCTCGCCAACGGCCTCCACGTCCTCCTTGCCGCCTTCTCCCGGGAAAACCAGGCCCTCCGGGACGAGCTGCTGGAGGCTCTGGACGAGAACCACCAAAGGCAGGACCTCAACCATTTCAATATTGAGAACAACCGGTATCAGCCTCTGTCGGAGCAGCTGGACGAGCTTCTGGGCCATTCGGAGCACCTCCTTGAGAATCTGATGGTCACCCTGGCCTTCCACCTCCACTTCCCCGCTCTGAACAGCCCGGAGGAGCTGTGGAAGAGCTATGTCAACCTGTGCAACCTGTACGGTCTCTACCGTTTTGCCGCTGTCTGCGCCTGTCAAAAGGAGGTCAGCCGCGCCCGGCTGACCCACGTTCTGGTCCAGGTCAGCCGAACGGTGCTCCACAACAACACCCGCCAATCCCGCCTCCGGGACGAGCTCTTCAAAAACGACAGCGCCACCCTGGCCCACATGGCCATCCTGGTAGGCGAATAGCCCCCACCCTCCCCGTCCATACCCACCTCTCCCTGCCTGTTCTCCCCTCTCCCGGCGCGCTGAGCAGCCCGTCCGGCGTGTTGCACCAGCCGATGCAACAGGCGGCCTCTATTTCACGGTTTTTGCGGCTTAATTTCTCCATTTTCCGGTCGATATACCAGTCAGGTGAAGCCTTTTCACCTGACGATCTGGGAGAAAGGAGTGATTACATGGGCCTTGATATGGGCATTGCCGCCGCGGCCATGAGCATGCAGAACGCACGCCTCCAATCCGCCTACAGCAACGCAATCCTCAAAGAGAACATGAACAACATGGAGGAGCAGGCCATGTCTCTGATTAACGAGATGATGCAGGCCGTTCCCGCCCCGGCGCAGTACGGCTTCGACGTGTACGCCTGAGCCGCCTCCCCAGACAGCAAAAAAGTCCAGCTCCCGCTGGACTTTTTTGATTTTGTCGCATTTTTTTATCAAAAAGGAAGGGACGGCGTCTCTGACGTCGTCCCTTCCTTTTGTCTCATTATCGGACTAAACTGCCATTTTTACCCCATATACGGGGAAAATTGTACGTCAAACAAGCTCACATTGTCATAGTCCTGTGGAGCAGCACGGCCATATCCACCCGTGTGAGGGCGTCCCGGGGCGCCAGACGGTTCCCCGCTGTGGGCAGCAGCCCCTGCTGCACCATATAGGCCATGGCCCCCTGGGCGTAACCGGACACCGAGCCGCTGTCGCCGTAGGAGGACAGGGCGTAGGCGGGGCCGTCGCTGACGCTGTAGCCGGCGATGCGCATGGCCCGCTGGACCATCAGCATGGCGTCCTGACGGCTCAGGGTGCTGGTGGGCTGATACAGATTCCCGCCGGTGCCGCTGACAATCCCCAGGGCCCGGAGGGTCTGCACCGCCTCGGCGTAGTAGGCGGTGGCGGGGACATCGCCAAAGCGCTGGCCGGTACCGCCGCCGGCGGTGAGTTTAAAGGCCCGCACCAGCATCAGCGCAAAGTCCCCCCGGCGGATGGACATCTCCGGGCCGTAGGTGGTGGCGGTGATGCCGCTGACCACACCCTGATCCTTGAGGTAGTCCACAGCGGCCTGGGCCTCAGAGGAGTAGCCGCCCATGTCGCTGAAGTAGGCGGAGTAGCCGCCCTCCACCTGGATAATCAGCTCGCCGTTGTACTGGCTGCCGCTGGTGCCGGTGGCGGTGTAGGGGATCGTCACCGTACCGGTGTACCCCGCCTTGGGCACGAAGGTCAGGCTGGAGAGGGCGGGACTGCCGCTAATCATGTACTCCGTGTTGGCGGTGGCCTGCCAGCCGTAGACTGTGGGGCTGGTATACTGGAAGTACAGCCGGCCCGCGCTGGCGGGGGGCATGTAGGCGAAGCGCACGGAGCGCAGGCGCACACGGCTGTTGGCATTCTCAAAGGCGGAGGCCTGGAGATTCACCGGGGTCTGGCGGGTGGTGTAGACCACCCGGGCCTCGGGGGCGGCCTCGCCCACGTTCACCTCCACAGTGCCGTTGAAGCGGGTGCCGTCCTTGGCGTAGCCGGTGAAGTCGATCTCCGCGACGCCGTAGAAGTTGTTGGCGGGGACGAAGCTGACCTTGGAGATGGTGTTGCCGCTGCCGCTGTAGTAGTAGCTGGTGCTGCTGTTGACCTTGCTGCCGGTGGAGCTGGAGGATCGGTAGTTGTAGTACAGCGTGCCCACGCCGGAGGAGGGCTGTGTAAAGCGGACATAGTTTAAATCGTCCCCGGTCTCGTAGGCGCAGAGATCGTCAAAGTCCCGGGCTGTAAAGGTCACCGCCTCCCGGTAGTCCGTGTCATAGACGATATCCGGGCGGCTGCCGCCGCCGGTGCTGCCGCCCCGGGACTCGATGACCATGGTGCCGGAAAAGGTGTCGTTATCGAGCGTATAGGCGGTGAAGGGCACCTCCACGCTGCCGTCGAACCTGCTGGACGCCCAGAAGGACAGGTTGTCAATCCGGGGGCTGCGGCCGTTGTAGTACTGGGCCCGGGTGGTGACGCGGGTGCCGCCGCTGGTGGAGGTGCGGCTGTGGTACAGGGTGCCGTCATTGGTGGATGGCAGGCTGTTGAAGGTGATGTAGTTCAGCCGCTGGCCGGTGAGGTCCAGACTCAGATCGTTGAAGTCCTCGTTGTCCAGCTTCACCGACCGGCCCGCGGCACAGGTGTAGTACACGTCGCCGCTGCTGCCGCCGCCGGTGCGGACGTTGACCTCCGCCGTACCGGAAAAGCGGTTGCCCCGGTCGTCCCAGCCGGTGAAGGGGATCTGCACCCGGCCTGTAAACTCACTGGCCGGGACGAAGGTCACCCGGGAGATGCGGGGGTTCTGGCTCATGTAGTAGTTCACCCCCGCCTGGACGGCGCTGCCGGGCTGGGTGGAGGATCGGTAGTCGTAGTACAGCGTACCCTGGCCGGCGCTGGGAAGGGTAAACTGGACGTAGCGCAGGACCCGGCCGGTCTGGGCGTCGCAGTAGTCGTCAAAATCGCCGCCGTCAAAGCCCACGGGGCTGTTTTTGGCGGTGTTGTACACCGGGCCGCCCTCCGTCTGCTGTGTGACGGTGATGGTGATCTCCCCCCGGTAGCTGCCGCCGGTGACGCCGTAGCCGGTGTAGTACACCGTCACCGTGCCGGCAAAGCCGTAGGCCGGGACAAAGGAGATGCGGTCCAGCTCGCTGAGGCGGTAGCGCCGGCCGGTCTCCACCCTGCTGCCGTAGTCGCTCTCGCTGGCGTAGTCCAGGTACAGCGTGCCCCGGGTCTCGGCGGGGAGGGCGAAGACCGCCTCCTTAATGGACTCCCCCAGCTTGCTCTGGCAGACCCGGGAGAAGAGCTGGCCGGTGAATTTGGCCGGGTTCTGCACCGTGGCGTCCAGGGTCATGCTGGCGGTAGCGTTGTCGATGTCCACGCTGATTACGCCGGAGAAATTGCGGTTGTTGCTGGTCACGCCGCTGTAGCGGATGGTGGCCTTGCCGTTGAAGTTGGGATTGGGCACAAAGGTGATGTCCTGGATGTAGGGACCCCGGGAGGTCCCGCCCCGGGGATAGTAGCTCTGGGTCTGGGCCACGCCGGCGCCGGGCTCCGCCTCGGACTTGTAGCCCAAGTAGAGCGTCCCCTCCTTGGGCGCCACAAAGAGCCCGGTGACGTAGCTGAGGCTGCCCTTGGTCACCTCCACGCTGCGGGTATTGATCTTGCTCTCCATGTCGGTGAAGGCCAGGGGACTGCCCGCGCTGGCCCGCTCGTTAATGGGCTCCGCGTCGTTGGAGAGGACGGTGACCTTCACCGTGGCCGTGTAGCCGTTGGCGCTGACGGTAAAGGTGGCGCTGCCCGCGGAGAAGCCCACAATCCGGTTGCCGCTGTAGTCGGCCACCGTCTGGTTGTCGCTGCGCCACTCCAGCTCGCCCACCTTGGCGCTGCCGAAGCTCTCCGGGATGGGGACGGCGTGGGACTCGCCCACGAAAATCTCCACCTCGGCGTCCTCGGGCCTGATGTAGTGGCCGGCCACGGTAACGATGCAGTTGACGCTTCTGCTGTCGCCCACACTGGCGCGGATGCGGGTCTGGCCGGGGCGCAGAGGGGTGATGGTGGTGGTGGCTCCGGTGCTGTTGAACTTGATGATCTCCTCGCCGCCCTCCTCTACCGACCAGTTGACGGTCTGGCCGTTGTCGGGATCGACAATGGCGGTGAGGGTGCGGCTCTCCTCTTGGTTCATTTCTATCGTGTTCTGGGACAGGGAGACGTAGACCTGTGTGGTCCCCGTATCTTCCCCCTCCGCGGAGACGGGGACGATCAGGGAGCACAGGAGCAGCAGAGTCAGCAGCGCCGCTTGGAGGCGGCGGAGAGTGTGTCGGGTCATGGGCTTGCACTCCTTTTCACGGTAATGGCACAGGGGCGGGCTATGCCCGCCCCTGCGTGGGCTTTGGGGGTATGAGACGGCTTACTTCAACGTTCCTATAATAGGCGTTTTCCCGTCCGCCATATAGCCAATGATGGGTTTTCCGTCCTGCCAGCCAAGAATGGGCACGGCCTTCCCCCGGCTGTCATAGGCCATGTTGGTTGTATCCGGGTCCGGGTTGGTGACAGGCGGGGCCTCCTTCAGCACATTGGGGCCGAAGGTCTTGTCATAGATCGTCTCGATGGTGGATCCGCCCCAGATAATCTGCATGCTGGTGACGCCCATCAGGTTGCCCTTCTCGTCAAAGTAGGTCCGGCCGCTGACGGTGATGTTCATCTTGTTCGCGCTGTCAATGACGCCGCCGGAGTTGGCAATGTAGCCGCCGTCAAAGAGCGTGAGATCGAAGTTGCTGGACTGGTCCTTAAAGTCAATTCTGAAGGTACTGCTGGGCGTGTCCTTGTCCTCCTCCAGCCAGACCTTGCCGTCCTTCATGTCCAGGCCGTTGCCGATATCCTGGAACAGGCCGATCCAGTCGTCCTCGCCGCTGCCGCTCAAAATCGCCTGGTTCATCGTCTGGTAGACGGGCTTCGTCTTGGAGTTGATGCCGCCCTGGTTCCAGTAGAGGGGGATATCAAAGCCAAATCTGATATATCCGCTGATCTTGCCGTCCTCGTCAATCTGCACGTTGCCGCCGCAGTTCAGCTTGTTGGGCTTGGGCGGGTTGGCCTCGGCAATACGGATGTTTCCGGCGGCGCCGAAGGTATCCACCTCGTGTCCGCCCTCCTTGATGGTGGCGTGGCGGCCCACGGCCACAATGTAGTAGCTGGTGAGCGGCTGCATCTCCTTGGTGTGATCCACCGTGGCCGGAGGATTGTTGGTGGAGGTGGGGTTTACCGTGTCGCCAAACATCGCGCTGGCGTCCTCCGCGCCGTTGCGGATGGTGTTGGCTATCCGGTCTTTCAGCGTGTCGCTGGCGTAGGCGTCGAAGCAGGAGTAGCCCACATACTCGGCCTCAGGTCCGCTGTAGACCTCCAGCATCGCCTCCAGAACGGTCATGGGCTTGGTGGAGTCATAGCCCTGTGCGCCGGGTCTGAGGTTGCCTCCTGAGATCTCAATGGACATGTCGCTGACATTTTGCAGGTCCGCCACGGTGAACATCAGATAGTCCACAATGGAGTTGACCGGGGCGGTCTCCACTGTCGCCTTGCCGCCGTTGCGGCGAATAGTGATCTTGGGCTTTTTGACCTCGGGGGTCTCGAACTTGTAGACGTAGACCTCGGAAAGATCGCTGAACTCGCCCTTGAGGACGAAGTAGACGTAGTACTTGGTCTCCGGCTGGAGCTCCTCGATCTGCTTGTTCACCACGCCGCTGCCGCCGGGGTAGTCCACGGTGCCGTACTTGATCTTTGCGTTGCCCTCGTAATACTTCTCCGCCTCATAGATGATGAGGTTTGAGGGGGCCGCCACCGCGGGTCTGGTAATGCCCGTATCTCCCGCGCTGTTCTGAACCTTGGCCCATACGGCGTCGTCGCCTGTGGTGCCGTCCGCCAAGGTGGGGGTAAGCTCGGAAGCGGGGGCCACCACGTAGTAGATGGTGCCCTTGCGGTTCAGCCGAAGGCCCATGTCGATGTAGGTATCCTCAATGTCCTCCGCCTTCCACCGGGGGAAGCCGGTGTAGAAGGTGGGGACTGCGGTGTCCGTCTTCTCAATCAGGTACTCCAGATACCGGGAGTTGTTGGCAGTGCGGCCAATGGAGATCACGCCGCCGTCGTTGACATCGTGGGAGAAGCTCTCCCACTTGCTCAGCGACAGCCCGTTGGCCAACTTGTCAATGGCGTAATTCGCGCCGGAGACCGCGTAGATCCGCACATTCACATCGTCGCTCCACTCATCGGGGGTAGTAGAGTCGCCCATCTGGGTGAGGCTGATGGCGAACTCGTAGAATACCGTGCGGCTGTCGTCCAGCGTGTTGACGGCGGGAATCCCGTTGCCGTTTTTACACTGGCCGAAATCCACGCAGAGGCTGCGGCCGGCGGGGTTGGTCTGCGTGCCGGTGAGAACGCCGCTGTTATTCAAGCGGTACCAGCCGTGGCCGGCATTGTTGGCCGCCGTCTCCGCCGGGAGGCCGAAATACTTGTTGGTCTGCACCACGCCATTCTCGTCCACAACGCGGTAGTAGAGGTCGTAGGCCACCGTGGCGTCGGTGAAGAGGAGCATGTCAAAGGTCATGGCGGGGATCACCTTGCTGGTGGTCCTTGGGATCATCCGAAAACGGTAGTCCAAGCGGACCGGCGCATTCCCTATCACAGGGACCTGATCCTCGTCAAGGGTAAAGGGGGACAAGGTCACCTCGGCAAAGACCGTGGTAAACTGGGGCAGGGCATAGGGCTGATCGTGGGCCAGCGGGTTGTTGGCGTTGTCGGCGATGTTCTCGATTTCAAAGTGGTAGGTGGCGCCGCTGGCCAGGTTGATGCCGCGCTCGCTGTCCGGCAGGTTCTTGGAGGGGAAGGTCACCAGCATGTGGCCGTTGCTGGGGTTGCTGGTGATTACCGCGTTGCGGTAGTCGATGACCCAGTCGGTCTCCGTAGCGGAGGTTTTGTCCGTGCGCTCCTTCACCGGCAGGGGATCGCCGCTCTCGCTGACCTGATAGAGCTTGATGGTGTTTCGCAGCGCCCGCACCATGGCCTCCCGGAGGGCGGGCTTATCGCCGTCGGGGGCGTCGGCGTAGGCCTTGTAGAGCTCCAAAAGGCTGGTGCCGTCGCCCTTGGCGGTGGACTTGACACCCTCGGTAAACTCAATGGTCACGTCGGAGTTGGGCAGGGGCTGGTCGTTCTGGACGTCGGAAAAGACTTGGGTGACATCGGGGCCCTCGGTATCCAAGGTGTGGATAGTGACCTTCTGCACCTTCTCCGAGTAGTTGCCGGCGGCGTCCTGGGCCACGTACCAGAGGTCATAGGAGGTCTGGGCCTCAAGGCCGCTGACGGTAAAGGTGCCGTCCCGGTCGGGGTTGGCGTTGGTCCGGCCGCTCTGGAGGGCGTTCATGCCGGAGGCTACCTGCATCTTGGCATCCAAGCTGCTGAGATCCACCTCGGTCTCGCCCCTCTTGGGATAGGGATAGGGGGCGCCCTCCTTCACTACGGCCCAAAAGACCGTACCCGTCTCGTTGAGGCGGAAGGTCATGGGGACGGTGGTGGCGGTGGCCCGGCCGGCGGTAGGCTCCATGATGAACTCCGGCGGGGTCTTATCCACGGTGGTAAAGGACATCTTCTTGACGGCGGAGGAGTTGACGCCGTCGGCGTCGGTGAGCCAGAGGTAGAGGTCGTAGCTCTTCAGTTCCTCCAACCGGTTGCTTACGTCAATGGGAATCTCCTTGTTCTGCTCCACGTCCATCACACCATAGCCCAAGTTGCCGGAAATGCTGTTGGCCTTGAGCTGTTCGGCGGTGGGGGCAGTGGCCCCCTTGGGCAGGACGATGTAGTAGAGCTTGCAGGTCTTGGTGGGCATCACGGTGACCTGGGCCGCCGTGTTGGTAAGCCGGGAGAAATAGGGGTAGCCCGTAACGAAATCGGGCTTGGTGTTGTCGGGAGTGGTAAAGGCAATGACCTTCACAGGGCTCCGGTCGCTGCGCCCGTCCACCATCACGGCGGAGAGGTAGTAGGAGCCGCCGGGGAGGAGGCTGTTCACCTTGGAGGCCACCATCTTGTCGGCGGCGGGAGCGGATACGCTGCCCTTCTGCACGGCGGGGGAGCCGTAGGAGGAGGGATTGATGAGCTCCTCGGCGTCGATGGACCCGTCGCTGAGGGCACTAACGGCCCAGTGGACGGTGCCCTGCTTATTGGTCATAAACTGGGCGTTGAAGGTGGTGGGGGCCACGTCGTTGGCCACCGGATAGCCGGCCAGAATCATGGGGTCGCGGCTGGCCTCCGCGGCGGCGGCGGCGTCCATCTCCTGGCCGTGGATGGTGGCGGTGAGGCCCGGGCGGATGTTGATCTGGTCGGGCAGCATGGTGACGGTGGATCCGGGGGCGTTGACGTTGAGCGTCTTGATGTCGCCCTCGCCGGAGACGGCGGTGCCCACGTCCAGATTCAAAGTCTTGATCTCCGCCCCCCGGTCGATAATCACCTTGGAGTCGGGGGCGGCCTCGTCCACGGTCATGGTCTCAATGGTGCCCTTGGCCAGTCGCACGGTGGCCTTGGGCGTCCTGGTGATAACCTCCTCGATGCGGCCGGCCAGGTCCAGCTGGCTGTTCTCATCCCCCTCGAAGGAGATCAGCTTCATGCCGCTGCCCTGGGGGGTGTTGTCCTCCAGATAGGCGGAGGTGGCCACGGTGACCTTGCCGATCTCCGTGACGCCGTCGGTGCGCAGGGAGACGTACTGGTCCCGGAGATTGTCCACCAACAGCTCGTCGGCGGTGACGTTGCGCATGAGGATACTCACGTCGCCCTTCTCGCCCACGCCGGTGCCCGCGGCGATGATCCGGCCCAGAACGGTGACGTTCTCCAGGCGCACGTCGCCCAGACCCACGCCGCCGGTGACGTAGAGATCGCCGCTGATGGTGGTATCCTTCAGCGTCACGCCGGGGGAGGTGATGGTCACGTTGCCGTAGACGCCGTCAAGGGTGTACTCCCCGGCCTCCTGGAGGGGGGTGCCCACGGTGCGGGTCATCAGAGCGGCCATCTCCGCCCGGGTGACGGACCGCTTGGGCTGAAAGGTGCCGTCGGTGTAGCCGTCGATCAGGTAGTTCTCGGTGGCGGCCTTCACGATGCCCACGGCCCAGTTGCTCACGTCCCGCCCGTCGGAGAAGTCGATGAGCTCGCCGGGGGACTCCTCCAGCATCATGTTCCGGCCCAGAACAGCGGTGGCCATCTCACGGGTCAGCGTGCTGTTGGGAGAGGCGGTGGTGGGGGAGGTGCCGTTGATGTACTTGGCCACATAGGCGATGGAGACGTCGTCATAGTACCAGTCCTCCGGCTTCACGTCCGTAAAGGGGATGCTCCCCTTCTCGTGGTAGCCGTAGGCCCGGTTGACGATGGCCATGAACTCCGCACGGGTCAGCGCCCGGTTGGGATCCGCCGTCTGGCTGGCGTTCATAAAGCCCCACTCCACCATCTGGTCCAGGTACTCGTCCGCCCAGTGGGCCTGGGCCGTCACCGACAGATCCAGCCCGGGGACCAGACCCAGAACCATCACCATCGCCAGCAGCAGGGACATCGCCCGCGTTCTCCACGGACGCCCCGCCGCTCTTACTCCACGCTGCTTCATGAATGTAACTCCTTTCCCGCTTGAAAAAACCTCGCAATCCTGTTTCCACCTAAAAAAGCCCTTGGCAGAATCTGCGCCAAAGGCGCAATAAACTAAAATCGTTTTTCCGGAGACTGCGTTTTCGGAAAAACACTTTGCGCTCACGCGCTCGGCCCGGACCTTTTTCTCAGGAATCGGCTCCGCCGCTTCCTGAGAGCCTGTTTAAAATCTGTCGAAACGCCATCTTGGAGCACCTTTTTCCGCTGGGGCTGCGTTGCTTTGACTTGAAATCCGTCAGGATTCCTGCGTCAAAGCGCCTTGCCCGGCAAAAAATCTGCGCTAATCCGGCATTCCGCCAGATATTAAACAGGCTCTGAGAAAAAGCCCCCATAAATCAAATCCTCGTTTGAAATCAAAGATTTCAAACGACAGCTCCATTCCCAACCTCGCTTGAAATCCGCAGATTTCAAGCGAAACTTTTCTCGCTGACCTGGATGCTGAACACCGACTTGCGGATCATAATCTCCTCGTCCAGAATCAGATCCACAAACCGGGCGGCCCACAGGGCCATCTCCCGGTCCGAGGGGAGGGAGCGGAGCATGCGCACCTTTAAAAGCAGGGGCTCATCCGTCACCGGGAGCACCAGCTCCACCACCTCCTTCTCAATGAGGCTGGCCTCGGTGTAGAAGGCCACGCCGCCGCAGCTGAGGTCCTTCCCCACCACCTTCCGGCAGCCCTTCCACCGGCCGGTCACCGGATAGATCACGCTCTCAAAGTCCGTCAAAATGCGCAGGTTCTCCCTCGCCTCGGCGCCCAGGGCCGCCGTGGGCTGGACCACCACCTGGTCCCCCCGCTGGCGGATCACCAGGCCCCGCTTGGCCGGGGTCTTGTCGTCCATGCCGATCAGCTGCACGTCCCGCCTGGCGGTGACGGTGTCCGCCGAGCCCTGAAGGATGCGCAGC
>CANDEH010000027.1 GCA_947383645.1 uncultured Clostridia bacterium
GGGCATTTCCTCGCCGCTGCGCGGCTCAGGCACAGGCGACAAATTGCGGCCATCGGCCGCAATTTGCTTCAGTGTGTCGAAAACCCCGACGGGTTTTTCGACACGCTGAAATGCCGCCTTCCTGCCGGGAAGGCGGCACTTCTCACTTTTTAAAGCTGTCCTTCAGCCCCACGCTGCGGTTGAACACCAGGTGCCCGGGCCTGCTGTCCTTGCTGTCCAGACAGAAGTACCCCACGCGCATGAACTGGAAGTTGGCGGGGGCGGTGCGCCCGGCCATGTCCGGCTCCACCTTGCAGCCGGTGAGGACCTCCAAACTTCTGGGATTCAGGCACTCCAGAAAGTCCTTGTCGGCGGCGTCGGGGGCCTCGTCGGCAAAGAGGTCGTCGTAGAGGCGCACCTCCGCGTCCAGGGCGTCGGCGGCGTTGACCCAGTGGATGGTGGCCCCCTTCACCTTCCGCCCGTCGGCGGGGTCGCCCCCCCGGCTGTCCGGGTCGTACTCAGCGGCAATCTGGACGACATTGCCGTTCTCGTCGGTCTCATACCCCACACAGCGAATGAGGTACGCCCCCTTCAGCCGGCACTCCGGCCCGCCGGGATACAGCCGCTTGTATTTGGGCACCGGCTCGGGGAGAAAGTCCTCCGCCTCCACCCACAGCTCCCGGGAGAAGGTGATCTCCCGGGTCCCGTCCTCGGGGCGGTTGGGGTTGTTCTCCACGGTAAACGTCTCACTCTGCCCCGCGGGATAGTTGGTGATGATGAGCTTCACCGGCCGCAGCACGGCCATGGTCCGCCGGGCGGTCTCGTTCAAATCCTCCCGGAGGCAGTGCTCCAGAAAGGCGTACTCCACGGTGCTGCTGGCCTTGGCCACACCGATGCGCTCGCAGAAATTGCGGATGGCGGCGGGGGTGTACCCCCGGCGGCGGAGGCCGCAGAGGGTGGGCATCCGGGGGTCGTCCCAGCCGGAGACCAGCCCCTCCTCCACCAGGCGGCGGAGCTTCCGCTTGCTCATCACCGTGTGGTCGATGCCCAGGCGGGCAAACTCAATCTGCCGGGGCCTGGCGGGCAGATCACAGTTGTTCACCACCCAGTCGTAGAGGGGCCGGTGGGCCTCAAACTCCAGCGAGCAGAGGGAGTGGGTAATCCCCTCCAAAGCGTCCTCGATGGGGTGGGCGAAGTCGTACATGGGGTAGATGCACCACTTGTCCCCCTGCCGGTGGTGGTGGGCGTGGTTAATCCGGTAGATCACCGGGTCCCGCATGTTGAAGTTGCCGGAGCTGGGGTCGATCTTGGCCCGCAGCGTCATGGAGCCGTCGGGGAACTCCCCGGCGCGCATCCGCTGGAACAAATTCAGGCTCTCCTCCACGGGCCGGTTCCGGTAGGGGCACTGGGCGGGGGCGCTCACGTCCCCCCGCATCTCCCGCATCTGATCCGGCGTCAGCTCGCACACGTAGGCCAGCCCCTTTTGGATGAGCCCCACGGCGCACTCGTACATCTTCTCAAAGTAGTCGGAGGCGTAGAAGAACCGGTCGCCCCAGTCGAAACCCAGCCAGTGGATGTCCTCCTGGATGGCCTCCACGTACTCCACGTCCTCCTTGGAGGGGTTGGTGTCGTCCATACGCAGGTTGCACTGGCCGCCGTACTTCTCGGCGGTGCCGAAGTCGATGCACAGCGCCTTGCAGTGGCCGATGTGCAGATAGCCGTTGGGCTCCGGGGGGAAGCGGGTGTGGACGGTCATGCCCTGGTACTGCCCACCCTCTGCGATGTCCTCGTCGATGAACTGATGGATAAAGTTTTTGCTCTCCTCGGCCATGATCTCACACTCCTCGGTAAAAATTTTTTGAAATAGGGGAACCGTCCGATAGAAACGGCGGTCCCTATTATAGCGGATTCCACCGGGAAAGGCAACCATTTTAGTTCCCGGCAAAAAATTTTTCCCATTTCCCGTGACATTCCCGCCCCCTCCGGGTAGTTCTCAGTGAAAGGAGGTGTCGCGCCTATGGATCATCTGCCGCTGCGCGCGGGCGGCGAGATGGAGGAGGTCATCGCCCGCTACCGATCCACGGTGTACGGCCTGGCCCTGGCCAAAACCGGCTCCCCTGCCGACGCCGACGACGTGTTTCAGGAGGTATTCCTGGCCTACTGCCAGTCCTCCCGCACCTTCCGCGGCGAGGAGCACCGGAAGGCCTGGCTCCTCCGCACCACCCTGAACCAGTGCCGCAAGCTCTGCCGCAACGCCCGCCGGCACGTCTCCGTCCCCCTGACGGAGGCGGAGCCCGCCCCCCTCTTCCGGGAGCCGGAGGAGAACGCCCTCTGGGAGGCCCTCAGCGCCTTAGAGGAGCGGTACCGCCTGCCCCTGTACCTGTTCTACTTCCAGGAGCTGTCCACTGCCCAGATCGCAAAGGCCCTCACCATCAGCCCCGGCGCCGTGCGCATGCGCCTGTCCCGGGGCCGGGACCAGCTCCGGGAGGCCCTGAAAGGAGAGATTTTTGATGAATAAAGTCTGCTTCACCGCCATGCAGGCCCAGCTTCGCCCCAGCCCCGCCGCCGAGGAGGCTCTCCGCCGCCGCCTCGCCCAGCCGCTCCCCCGGAGGCGGCCCCAGCGGTCCCATGCGGCCCTGGCCGCCTGTGTGGCCCTGCTCCTGTGCGCCGCCCCGGCCTACCGCGCCCTCACCCCGCCGCCCCAGCACAGCTACACCCTCCTCGCCCCGGGCGAACCCTCCGCCAGCACCGCCGGAGACAGCACCTTCGCGGAGGAGAACACCCCCGCCACCCCGGAGGACACCCCCGCCGACACCCCGTCCGTCCCAGCCCCGGCCCCCGGCCCGGACCGCCGGCCCTATGAGGGGGCGGGCGCTGCGGCCTGCCAGACGCTGCTGGCCGCCTTCGGCAATCGTTACCCCGACTGGTACGGCGGGGCCTACCTGAACCAAGAGGGCCGTCTGGTGGTGCTTGCGGTGCTGGACACCACCCCCGGCCTGCCGGAAGCTCTGCAAGGCAGCGAGGCGGTGGTGCTGGAGGCGCGGGCGAAATATGCCTACACCCACCTGCGGGATCTCCAAGAGCAGGTGGTGGAGGCCATGATCCCCTTAGGCATTTTCAACGGCTGCGGCATCGACGAGGAGAACAACCGCCTGTCCCTGACCCTCCGGGAGGCCAGCCGGGAGGCTCTGACCCTCTTAGCGGAGTTGGACCCGGCGGACGACGCCATCTATGTGGAGGTCATCCCCTGGTCTGTCGATCTCTGTGACGACTGCCCCGGCGACAAAAGTATCTCCCAGCGGCACGACATCGAGGCCCCGGAACCGACCTTCGCCGGCCCCGACGCCCCCGTCCCGGACGAGGACGACGCCATCGCCTACGAGCCTTTCGACCCCAACTGAGGAAAAATTTTAGCTGGAAACAAAAACCGGCGCGGCAGGAACCCCCTGCCGCGCCTGCGTTTTTCCGCCCTCCCCCAATCCCTGCCTCCCCTGGCAATATTTAAGCCTTGCAATTTATATTACAATTTGGTTACAATTTCGCCAAGGAGGTATTACCATGAAAAAACTTTTCTGCACCGTTTTAGCACTTCTGGTACTTACTGTACCCGCCTTTGCCGCCGACACCTACACGGTACAGCGGGGGGACACCATGTGGAAGATCGCCGTCAAGACCCAGACGGGCACCCGGGAGATTATTGAGGCCAACCCCCAGGTGAGAAACCCGGATCTGATCTACCCCGGCCAGCGCCTCACCATCCCCAAAGAGGACCAGGCCACCCTCTCCTACGAGGAGGAGGTCCTCCGCCTGGTGAACGCCGAGCGGGCCAAAGCCGGGCTGAGCCCCCTGTCGATGAACTGGGAGCTGAGCCGGGTGGCCCGGTACAAGTCCGAGGACATGCGGCAAAGGGGCTACTTCGACCACACCAGCCCCACCTACGGCAGCCCCTTCGACATGATGCGCTCCTTCGGCATCACCTACCGCGCCGCCGGGGAGAACATCGCCATGGGCTACAGCACCCCCGCCGCCGTAGTGAACGCCTGGATGAACTCCAGCGGCCACCGGGCCAATATTCTGAGCGCCAAATTCACCCAGCTCGGCGTGGGCTACGTCTCCAGCGGCAGCTACTGGACCCAGATGTTTATCGGCTGACGCCTCAAAAAATGCCGGCATTTTTTGAACCTTTGCCTTGTCTGGCGAAAAAAAGCGCGGCGCAATCCCAAACAGCCCAAGACAAAATAACGTGAAAGTCGGCGCAGCTTAACGCTGCGCCGACTCACTCTTAAAATGTTCTCTTACGTCACCGCCCCACCGGAGGGCGCTCTTTTTTTCAATTCCCGCCTACATCGTGCTCCTCGCCAAGAATCCGATGACAGTCGTCCACGCACTGCTGCAATCTCGCCTGAGAGACGGCGGCGCCGTCTCCCTTGGCCATCTCGGCGTACACGTCCAGGAGCTGGAAGCGAACCTCCGCGCCGGCCTCCCGGTCCAGCATCAGCATGGGCCGGTAGTTGAAGTCCGTGACAGTGGTCTCGTTGGTCTCCAGATCCTTCTTCAGATTCAGCGTCAGCACCACCGTGGTGTCCGTCAGGGGGTCGTTCTGGGCGGAGATGAAATTCCCCAGGGAGTAGCAGACAAACCCCTGCTTCTCCGTGCCGTCGGCCAGGGTGACCGTGCGCAGCTCCATGGGCTGGAGCACATGGGCGTGGCCGCCCAGGATGATATCTGCGCCATTCTGAAACAGGAAGTCCGCCACCTGGTCCTGATAGCTGTTCTGCTTGGTCTGGTACTCCACGCCCCAGTGGATCATCACCGCGATGAGGTCGGTGTCCAGGGCCTTGGCCTTCTCCAGATCGCCCAAAATCTTCTCCTCATCCAGCGTGCACATGCTGGTAAGGTAATCCGTATTAAAGAGGTTAATGGCATAGGGCGCATCCTTGGGCGTGGGAATGCCGTTGGTGCCGTAGGCGTAGCCCAAAAAGGCCACGGAGATGCCGCCCACATCCATCACCTGGATGTTGTTGTCATACTCCTCCTGGGACCGGCTGGTGCCCACGTGCTTGAGCCCCGCCTCATCCATCACGTCCAGCGTGCGGATCACCGCCTTGCCCCCCCTGTCCAGGCTGTGGTTGTTGGCGGTGAGCATCAGATCAAACCCCATATCCTTGAGGCTGTAGGCCAGATCGTCCGGAGAGTTGAAGGCCGGGTAGCCGGAGTAGGGCGGGCCGCCGGCCATGGTGGTCTCGAAGTTGCCCACGGCGCAGTCCGCCGCCGCGGCGTAGGGGGCCACCGCCCCCATCATGTTGGTGTAGTCGTACTTCTCCCCGTCGAAGGCGTCGTTGACCTGGGGCAGGTGGTTCATGATGTCGCCGATGACCACCAGCGTGGACTCGATGGGCTCCGGCGGCGGCGGGGGCGGCGGGGGCTCCACCGGCTCGGTCACCTGGGTGTTATTGGTATCGGGCTGGTCCGTATCCACCGGATCCCCCGGTCCATTGGCCGCGCTGCACCCCACCAGAGCCAGGCAGAGCAGCAGCGCCAAGAGAGTTTTTTTCATAGCGTTCCTCCGTAGTGTAAGTTTTGCTCGTGTGCTTCTATTATCCGCGGTACTGCCCGCGCTGATTACTTAATTTTTTCATATACCTCATTGGCAATCGCGCTGCAAATCGAGTAGATCCCGTGCTCATCCTTGGCCCCGCTGGCCCCCACGGTGAGCACCACCACGCCGTCCCCGGTCTCCGGATTATAGGACATGCAGTTGAACACGCCGTAGGCGCTGCCGGTGTGGTAGTAGACCCCCTGCCGGCCGTAGAGCTCCGGCCAGTACCGCAGGGGCTGGGCCTGATAGGACCCGCCGGGCACCGCGGAGGGGTTATAGGTCTCCATGGTCTCCACGCTCTCCTCGCTGAGGAGCTGCACCCCCCCATACCGCCCGTCGCTGGCCAGAAGACCCACGACCTTGCCCATATCCCGGGCGCTGATGGTAAGCCCCCCGGCGAAGTAGGTCCCCGTGGCCCCGGGGAAGGCCCAGCGGCCCATATTCCGCTGGGTATCCGCACTGCGGGACATCGCGCCGCCATTGTAGTACAGCGTGGCCATGTGGGCCTTGTCCCGGATGGTGCCGGCGGCGAAGGCGCCGTCGATGCCCATGGTGTCAAAGAACCGGCGGTTCAAAATCTGGTCCACGTACTCATTGGAGGCCAGCTCCAGCGTCATACCCAGCACGCCGAAGGCATAGTTGTTGTAGCTCCAGTACCCGATGGCGCCGGGGACGCCGCCGCTGAAGCCGCTGCCCCGGAGCCGGGACTTGACGCTCTCATAGGACCGGGACTCGTTGTCCCCGGCGTTGAAGATGGAGGAGGTGTGGGTGAGGATGGTGCGGATGCTCACCGGCGTGTCCGGGTACTTGGGGTTCTTCACCTGGAAGCCCCAGTATTCGCCGATACTCTCATCCAAATCCACCGTCCCCTCCTCGTCGAGGGCCATGGCGGCCAGCCCCACCGCCACCTTGGACAGGGAGGCCACCCGCATCTTGTGGTCGGCGGTCATGGGGTCGCTGCCCCTTGTGGCCCAGCCGCAGGCGAAGGTGTCGGACACCTCCCCGTTCTCCACCACGGCCACCTGCACGCCGATGGCCCCGTACTGCTTGGCGGCGGCCTCCACCGCCGCCTGGATGGCCTCGTGGTGGTCCCTGGCGGCGTGGGGCGTGGTGCGGGCGGGCTGGCTGACGAAGATCTCCACCGCCAGGGGGTCCTCCCCGGCGCAGAGGCCGGTGAGAATCTGAGCCATCTGGATGCGGGACACCGGGAGGCCGGGCCGGATGGTGTCCGAAACGACGGTCCGGTAGAGCCCGCTGCCCAGGGCATAAGAGAGGGGCTCCTTGGCGTAGTTGTAGACGGCGGCGCCGTCGGTGTAGGCGGTAAGATCCCCGATTGCCTCGGCGGGGAGGCCCATATGTTTGGCGTACCGCTGGAGCATCACCGCCAGGTGGGCCCGGGTAATGGGGTCGTTGGGGTGGAAGCCGCCCTCCACGCTGCCGGTGACAATGCCGGCGGCGTCGGCCCAGGTCACCGCCTCGGCGTACCAGCTGTTTCTGGGTACGTCGGCAAAGGTGACAAATTCCCCTATCATCCCCTCCTCGGCGGCGCGGATCTCCTCCGCATCGCCAACGGTAACCAGCACCTCCGCGGGGTTGCTGGAGGGACTGATGGTGATCGTGGAGGTGGGCTCCGGGGCCTCCTCGCCGCTGAGCCGGTAGAGCGCGGTCACCGCCGCGGCCCTGGTCACCGCCTGATAGGGGGCAAACCGGCCGCCCCCCTGGCCGTAAATCGCGCCCCGGAACATCAGGTAGGCGGCCGCGTCGAAGGCAGGACTGCCCCTGTCGATGTCGGTAATGTTGGCGGCGGCGCGGATATCCGCCAGGGTCACGGCGGGATCCTCCGGCCCGCCGGCATCCACAGAGGCCGCCAGATCCGCCGCCGATGGATCGGCCGGCGCCGCCGGGTTCCCGCCGGCGGCCACGGCGATGGCCACGCCGCTGCCCAGCAGGCAGATCGCCGCGACGGCGGCGATGATGATCCGTTTCTTCATCACAAAACTCTCCATCTCTCTCCCGGACCGGGGCCTCCGCCTCTTGCGCAAGGAGGTCCCTGATTCGACTTACTTCGATAGTTATTATAGCTCGCATTGCGGAGTATGTCAATAATGCGGAGCCGGGGTGGTCCGCTCCGCCTCCGTCGCGCAGGGGGGAGACGGGGGCGCGCCGTCGTGAAAAAGCCGTGCAAAAGCGGCAGTTTTGTGCTATCATACGGCTGTGCAACCGCAACTTTACATCCGGATACGCAAACGCAACACAAAATCGGTGGTATGGCGGAGGCGGCGGGGCTATGATGGGGGCATCTCAAAGCCATCAAGGAGGATATCACCATGGCATTTTCTGATAATCTGCAATTCCTGCGCAGCGAGGCGGGAACCACGCAGGAGCAGCTGGCGGAGCAGCTGGACGTATCCCGCCAGTCTGTAAGCAAGTGGGAGAGCGGCCAGAGCTTCCCGGAGATGGAGACCCTGCTGCGCCTGTGCGAGCTGTACGGCGTCAGTCTGGACATCCTGCTCCGGGGCAGCGTGGAGGAGAGCCGGGTAAAGGACACCGCCCGGTACGACCACTTTATGAATCTGTTCTCCTGGTGCGTCGCCCTGTCCGTGGGCGGCATCCTGCTGACGGTTGCCCTGATGGGGGTATTGGAGACCTTCGGAGTGCCGGAGCCCCTCTGCGGAGCGCTGTTTCTGCTGGCGGTCACGGCGGCGGCGGTGGTCATAATCTCCATCGGCATTCAGCACGACAACTTCTGCCGGAAGTATCCCGTCATCGCCGACTTCTATACGGCCGAGGAGCGGGAGGCCTTCCAGCGAAAATTCGTGTGGCTCGTCGCCGGAAGTGTGGGGGCCATTCTCTTCGCCGTGACACTGCTGGTGCTCTTTTCGGATACCGTGGAACAGTCGGCGGACAGCGAAAACCTGTTCATGTCCGGCTTCATGGCCATCATCGCCGCCGCAGTCACCGCCTTCATCTATGCCGGCATACAGTCCGATAAATATAATGTGGCCAAATACAACCGGGAGAACAACCCCACCCCGACGGCCCGGGCCCGAAAGAATCTCATCGGCACTATCTGTGGGGTACTGATGCTTTTGGCCGCCGCGGTATATGTGGGGCTGGGTCTGGCCCTGGACCTGTGGCGGCGCGCCTGGTGGGTCTTTGCTGTGGCGGGGATTCTGTGCGGCGTGGTGAGCGTGGCGCTGGACCCGCACAAGGGGGAGGATTGAGGCCGCCGCGCATAAACCGCGGCACAGGCAATCAAGCGGCGATACCGTCGGTTGACAGCCGTCTGTTACACCATACCCGAATCCAGTTTTTTCCTGAGGACAGGGATATGGAATGTATTTGTTCCCATACCCCTGTCCCTCTTTTTCCGAATTAGCAAGAAGTTCCAGATCCCCCACAGAAGAGGAATCTCAGGCCATGAAGAAAACGCTCATGAGAGAAGCAGCTGCCGGTCATATAGGTCATATAGGAACACAATCAGTTGGACCACATTTCCCTGAATGCACTACCGGCAGAGGACGGGGCGCCGGAAATCACGGAGGACCTGGCCGGATACCAGTTGACCAGAGCGGAACTCTTCAGACTGTCAAAAAAGACAGCAGAGCAGAATGGCGGTAAGGAGGATAATGTGAAAGGAACCCATGAGGGGTTCCTTTCGCGTGCAATCACCCGCCCGTATATTTTTTCAGTCTACGAAACGCGGCATTGAAAGCTCTCCCACTTCTTCTTTCGCGCTTTCGGGGCCGTCTCTCAGAAAAGCGTGCAACACCTGCTGTCTTTTTCGCGCTTTCTTCGCGTTTTTACCGCTATTATTCCCCGTTTTCACCGGTTTTTTCCGCCGCAATTTCGTCAATTATACTCCTGATAACAGACACCTGTTCCTCGGTGAGGGACACCTGCCCCCCGTCGTGGCGGGCGTAGGCTTCGGTGAGATTGATGCCATAGGGGGTGTCACTGAACTCCGTAGTCACCTCGTACTCCGGCAGACACCGGCAGATATCGCCGCTGTAATCCAGGAACAGCAGCAGGTCCGTCAGCTCCACCGAGGGGCTGCCCCAGAAGGACTTCTCCCACTCGCTCTCCCCCTCCGGCGGGCCGGCAACGCCGCCGGTACAGCGGATGGTCGTTATCGTATTGCCGCAGTAGTAGTTGGTCTCATGTGGTACCACGTTATCTGCCTCAGCCGGGGCGTGGATGTCCTCCCCCTCTTCCGGAGGGACCGGGGTATCGGGGAGCTGGGGGTTCTCCGGTGCGGCGGCGCCCAGGGCCGCCGGGTCGCCCCCGGCCGTTCCGTCCCCCTCCGGCGCGGCGCAGGAGAGCAGGGGGCAGGAGAGCAGCAGGGACAGCAGCAGAGCCGTCAGTTTCATAAAAAATTCCTCCTTTTCGCGAGCTTTTCACCCATATAGACGGAAAAGCTCCCCGCCGGTTGCAAGGTCATCAAGTTAAGGTCATTTCCCAATTATGGCCTATCAAAAAGTTCGGCCATTTGGACGAAATAGTTGGTAATCTGGACCTTTTTGCAGACCATTTGGGGACACTTGGGCTTAACTTAATGACACTGCCGCCGGCTGCCACTTTTCTCACCTATTTTAAAGGAGGAATGATTCCATCGGCAAGAGCAATTCGCAAGAGATTTTTTGCCACAACAAGGTTCGATTTCGCAGAAATAGTGGCGTTTATTTCAAGAAATCGCAACAAAGCTGTGGCAAAGAATCCGCGAAGCGCCGCAGGCGTATGGAATCAGCGCTTCCTTATAGATAGTGATACACCTTCCGCTTCCCCAGGAGGAACCCCCCGGTCACCAGCAGGGCCAGGGTCTCCGCGGCAACAATGGACAGCCAAACCCCGTCCAATTCCAGGAAAATGGGCAGAATCCAAACCGCCGCCACCTGAAACACCAGGGTCCGCAGGAAGGAGATGGCCGCGGACACCGCCCCGTCGTTCAGCGCGGTGAAGAAGGCGCTTCCAAAGATGTTGAACCCGGCCATCAGGAAGGACAGGGCGTAGAGCCGGAAACCGTGAACCGTCATGGCGTACAGGGCCTCATCATAGCCCACGAAGACGCTGGAGAGCGGGCCAGCCAGGAGCTCCGCCAGCACCGTCATCGCCACGCCGGAGACAGCTATAATCACGATGCTCTTCCCAAACAGATTTTTCACCTCGTCCCAGTTCCCCGCGCCGTAATGGAAGCTCACAATAGGGGCGCTGCCGATGGCGTAGCCGATAAAGATGGCCAAAAAGACGAAGTTTACATACATGAGCACCCCGTAGGCCGCCACGCCGTCGGCCCCGGCCACGGCGATCAGCTGGAGGTTATAGAGCATATTCACCAGGGAGATAGACATATTGCTCATGAGTTCCGAGGATCCGTTGGTACAGGTCTGCCACAGGGCCCTGCCGTCAAATCTCGCCCGGACCAGGCGCAGGGGGCTGTCGTTCTTCGGGTGGAGGAAGTAGATGAGCGGCACCAGGCCCCCCGCCACCTGGGACAGGGCCGAGGCGACGGCCGCCCCGGCCAGACCCCAGCGGAACACCGCCACCATCAGCGCGTCCAAAATAATGTTCGTCACCCCCGCTCCCACGGTGACCGCCAGGCCCAGATGGGGCCGCTCGGCGGTAATCAGGAAGCTCTGAAACACATTTTGCAGCATAAAAGCCGTGAGGGACAGCAGAAGAATGCGGCCGTAGAGGACGCAATCAGTCAGGATCTCCCCCTCAGCTCCCATCAGCACCGCCACCGGCTCAATAAAAATAAGCCCCAGCACCGTGAGGGCCAGGCCGGCGGCGATGGTCACATAGATCAACAGGGAGAAGATGCGGTTGGCCTTCTCCGGCTCCCCCTCCCCCAGGGTCTTGGACACCAGGGCGCTGCCGCCGGTACCGATCATGAAGCCCAGGGTGCCCAGGATGCCCAAAAGCGGGTAAATCAGGTTCAGAGCGGTGAAGGGGGCTTTTCCCACGAAGTTGGAGACGAAAAGGCCGTCCACCACGCTGTAGATGGAGGTGAAAATCATCATCACCACCGAGGGCAGCACAAAGCGCAGCAGCCGGGGGTAGGTGAAGTGGCTGGACAGATGGATATTCACAAAGGTTTCTCCTTTCTTTTCCCTTTCGAATGGCGCAGTGACTCCGTCTCACGGAGGAGACAGCGCACGTACTTCTCCGTCAGGCGCAGCAGCGCCTCCTGCTCCTCGGCGGTGAGGGCGGCAAAGGTACGCAGCTCCGCCTCCGCCACAGGGCGGATCCGCTCCTCCATCAGCGCCCGGCCCGCCTCAGTCAGGTAGAGGTGCATGTCCCTCCCCTTCCCCGGCTCCATGCGCAGGTAGCCCTGGACGCAGAGCCTCTGCACCGAGGAGTGGATGGTCTGCTTGCTGGTGTAGGACCGCTGGCAGATGTCCCGCTGGAGGCAGCCGTCCCCCAGGGTGTAGATGGTGCAAAACACGTTCAGCGCACTGTCCGACAGGCCCAGCCCCACCGCCAGGTCGTGGTAGAGGTCATCCATCTCCTTATAGAGCCGGTCAAACCGCTGCTGGGCCTGATAGAACTCCGCTCTCTCCATATTTTGCCCCCCCTTGTCTGATTTCGTACTCATATTATAGTCCGATTTCATACTTGTGTCAAGTCCTTTTTACGGCGGGAAATTGTGAACAGGGTGTAAAAAAATGGAGCGGGGCTTGACAAACTCCCCAGAACAGGTATAATCAGTTCTGTTTAGAACTAATTTGCCCGCCGCTGCGGGGGGGGAGGGTCTGCCTATGGAGGGTGTTGCGGAGTTTCTTTCCGGGTTTCGCCGGGCCATCAAGGGCTACGACCGGTGTCTGGAGGACATCCGGGGGCGGTACGGCCTGAGCCAGACGGAGGTGACGGTAATCAGCTTCCTCCACAATAACCCGGGCCGGGACACCGCCCGGGACATTGTGGAGCTGCGGATGCTCCAGAAGGGCAACGTGTCCGCCGCCGTGGACTCCCTCATCGCCAAGGGCCTCCTCACACGGACCCAGGACCGGGCCGACCGGCGGCGCCAGCGCCTGCGCCTGCTGGAGAGCGCCGCCCCCATTGTGGCGGAGATCGAGGGGGTGAAGGAGCGGTTCTACCGGCGGCTCTTTGACGGCTTCACCGAGGAGGAGCTCCGCCAGTACGCCGCCATGAGCCGGAGATTGCAGGAGAATTTGTCCCGGAATGGGGCTGTTGATAAAGTCGCGCCGGATGGATGACGCAGGAGATTTTTCGTCAGTTTCCTGAAAAACCGCAGGGAATACTCTGTGTATGCCCGAGGATTTTGAAGCAAATTAGGGAAAATATCCCAGTCAGCCGCCGGCAGCCGGCTCTTTCAACAGCCCCAAAACAGGGAAAAGGAGTAGATTTTTTTGAACGAGAACAAGGAATTTCTGGGGACGGAGCCCATCGGTCCCCTGCTGCGGCGTCTGGCCCTGCCCACGGTGACCGCCCAGATCATCAACATGCTCTACAACTTAGTGGACCGGATCTATATCGGACACATCCCCGTGGAGGGGGCGGCGGCGCTGACGGGGGTGGGGGTGTGCATGCCCCTCATCATGCTGGTCTCCGCCTTCGCCGCCCTGGTGAGCAGCGGCGGGGCCCCCCGGTCCTCCATCTTTCTGGGGCAGAAGGACCAGGAGGCGGCGGAGCGGACGCTTGGCAACTGCTTCTCCCTCCAGGTGCTCCTCTCCCTGGTTCTGACGGCGGTGCTGCTGATCTGGAACCGGGACCTGCTGATGGCCTTCGGCGCCAGCGCGGACACCATCGAGTACGGCGTCCGCTATATGAACATCTACGCCGTGGGCACCCTCTTTGTCCAGCTGACCCTGGGGATGAACGCCTTTATCACCGCCCAGGGGTTCACCACGGTGGGGATGCTGTCGGTGCTCATCGGGGCGGTGACCAATATTGTGCTGGACCCGGTGTTTATCTTTGTCTTCAGGATGGGGGTGCAGGGGGCGGCTCTGGCCACGATCCTCTCCCAGGCGATCTCCTGCGTGTGGGTGCTCGCCTTCCTCTTCGGAAAGAAGACCCGGCTGAAAATCCGGGCCCGGCACCTGCGGCTGCGCCCCAGCGTCATTCTGCCCAGTCTGGCGCTGGGACTGGCCATGTTCATCATGCAGGCCAGCGAGAGCGTCATCTCCGTCTGCTTCAACGCCTCCCTCCAGAAGTACGGCGGGGACACCGCCGTGGGGGCCATGACCATCCTCACCAGCGTGATGCAGTTCGCCATGCTGCCCCTCCAGGGCCTGGGCCAGGGGGCCCAGCCCATCATCAGCTACAACTACGGCGCCCGGAACGCCGGGCGGGTGAAGGCCGCCTTCAAGCTGCTGCTGAAGGCAAGTCTCTGCTACTCCCTGACGCTGTGGGGACTTGTGCTGCTCTTCCCCGGAACCTTTGCCGCCATCTTTACGCCCGACCTGGCGCTGCGTACTTACGCCGCCCGGGCCCTGCGGATCTATCTGGCGGGCATGGGCATCTTCGGCATCCAGATAGCCTGTCAGATCACCTTCACCGCCATCGGCAGCGCCAAAAACTCCATCCTGGTGGCGGTGGTGCGGAAGTTTGTGCTGCTGCTGCCGCTGATCTACCTGCTGCCGGCGCTGTTGACGGGGGACCAGACCACCGCTGTGTATATGGCGGAGCCCATCGCCGACGTGATTGCGGTGAGCTTTACGGCAATTCTGTTCTCCGTACAGTTCCGGCGGGCCATGCGCGCCATCGAGGCGCCCGCCGCCGGACCGGAGCTGACGTAGCGCTGCGCTTGCCGGCTTCGGCAGGCAAGGGCGCTTTGCGGCGGCAGATTTCGTACCGACCGCACGCCGATGGTATGACGGAGGCAACCCGAGAGATGCAGGAGATTTGGTACGCCTGCCAAAGCACCAATCTGTGAAGGGCCGCAGAACCGCGGCCCTTCATCTTTATAGGGAAAGCGAGGGACCCGTCCAGAGGACGGGTCCCTCAGACTGTCCAAAAAGACGGCAGAGCATCGTTGGCGGTAAGGAGGATAGTGTGAAAGGAACCCAAGAGGGGTTCCTTTCGCGTTAAATCAACCCGCCGTACCCCAAGGGCATTTCCTCGCCGCTACGCGGCTCAGGCACAGGCGACAAATTTCGGCCGCAGGCCGAAATTTGCCTCAGCTTGTCGAAAAAACCGTTGGTTTTTTCGACAAGCTGAGGGACCCGTCCTCTGGACGGGTCCCTTCGTTTTCGCGGCGTCTCCTATTTAAAGTACTTCTCCAGCAGGCGGGCTACCTCCCGTATGTCGATGGGCTTCGCCATATGGCTGTCCATACCGCAGTCCAGACAGCGCTTGATGTCGTCGGAGAAGGCGTCGGCGGTCATGGCGATGATGGGGATATCCCGGTCCGGCCGGTCGCTTCTGCGGATGGCCTCGGTGGCCTCGTAGCCGTTCATCACCGGCATGCGCAGGTCCATCAAAATGGCGTCGTAGTGTCCCACCTCCGACTGCTCGAACTTCTCCACGCAGATCTGACCGTCCTCCGCCCAGTCCAGCTCCAGGCCCAGCTCCGAGAGCAGCTCCGCCGCCACCTCCCAGTTGAGCTCGTTGTCCTCCGCCAGCAGCACGCGGCGGCCGGTGAAATCCGCATGGCGCTCCTTCTGCACCTCCGCGCGGTCCACGTGGTCCTCCTCCGCGTACTGCTTCAGGCCGTGGAACAGGGTGGACTTGAACAGGGGCTTGGAGATGAAGCCGTTGATCCCCGCCGCCCGGGCGCTCTCCTCGATCTCCCCCCAGTCGTAGGCGGAGATCAGCAGGATGGACACGTCGCTGCCGAAGCTGGCGCGGATGCGCCGGGCCGTCTCGATGCCGTCGATCCCCGGCAGCTTCCAGTCCAGGAGGATGATGTGGTAGTCGTCGTGGGCGCGGTGGCGCCTGTCCACCATCTCCATGGCCCGCTCCCCGCTGAGGGCCCAGTCGGCAGTGATGCCGATGGCCTTCAGGGAGGTCACGGTGCTCTCGCACAGCATCCGGTCGTCGTCCACCACCAGCATACTCCAGTTGGGCAGCACCATGTCCTCCTCCTGGACCTCCGCCTTCTCCAGATCCAGAACCACGTGGAACTCGGTGCCCTGGCCGGGGGCGGAGCGGAGGGTGATGGTCCCCCGCATGGCGTCCACTATGTACTTGGTAATCGCCATGCCCAGGCCGCTGCCCTCGGTGTGGTGGACGCGGGCGCTGTCCTCCCGGACGAAGGACTCAAAGACCTTCTTCTGGAACTCCTCGGACATGCCGATACCGCTGTCCTTCACGGTGATGTGGATGCGGACGCAGTCCTCCCCCTTCTCCGAGGGCTCCTCATACAGCACCAGGCCGATCTCACCGCCCTCAGGGGTGAACTTGATGGCGTTGGAGAGGAGGTTCAGCATCACCTGATTCAAGCGCACGCTGTCACAGCAGACATTCTCTGTGAAGATGTCCCGGATGACCACGTCGAACTTCTGATGCTTGCTGCGGATCTGGGGCTGGACGATGTTGACGATGCTGTCCACCACCTCCCGCAGGGAGACCTGGTCCACGTTCAGCGTCATCTTGCCGCTCTCGATCTTGGACATGTCCAGGACGTCGTTGATGAGACCCAGGAGGTGCTTGCTGGAGAGGGTGATCTTCTTCAGGCAGTTCTGCACCTGCTGGGGATTGTCCATGTTGGCGGTGGCGATGGCCGTCATGCCCACGATGGCGTTCATGGGGGTGCGGATGTCGTGGGACATGTTGGAGAGGAACTCGCTCTTGGCCTGGGCGGCGTGGATGGCCTCCTGCCGCGCCTTGTCCAGCTCCACGATCTGCTGGCGGGTCATGGATAAGTACTTGAGGAACACCAGCACCAGGGCCAGCAGGATCACCGAGCAGCCGCTGAGCACCATGACAATCCACCGGCTCGCCAGGTCGTTTACGGTCTTGTCCAGGGCGCCATAGGGCATGATGGTCACCAGATGCCACTCGGAGTAGGGCAGCGAGGTACAGTAGATGTGGTGGCGCCCCTCGTCTGTCTGAAAGACGCTGGAGTAGTCTGTGCCGGCGTTCATGGACTGCTGCAGCTGCTCTACAAACATCTCCGGCGTCACGCCGTTGTAGGTATGGCAGGTCTCCAAAATGCGGTCGAAATAGGTGTCGCGGAAGGCGTCGCCGCTGCGGATTACAAAGCTGCCGTCCTTGCGGATGATATGGGAGTAGACCAGGGTGCTGTCCTCGTCCAGGGACAGCGTGGTGCTGATGTAGTCCACGGGGAGGCCCGCCACCAGGGCGGCGCACTGGCCGCCGCCGGCCATCCGGTAGGATGCGGAGATACCCATGAGCACCATCTTATCGCCGTCGCTCTCCAGCGCCACGGCGATCTTCATCTCCCCCTCCGTCAAAGACTCCAAAAAGGGCGCGGGGTCCACAATCTCCGCTGCCTCGCCGTAAATCATCTCAAACTCCCCGTCAGCGGAGCAGAGGGCCAGTGACTCAAAGCCCCGGGCCTTGGCGCTGTAAGCCAGGTCCTCCCGCAGGGAATCGCCGCCAACGCCGCCGGCAGGGTGCGTCTCCACCAGAGCCTCCAGCTGGGACAGGCGCAGGTTCATGGTGGTGCCGAAGTGGAGGGAGATCTGCTCGCTCATGCCGGACATATAGATGCCGCCCACCTCGCGGATAGCCTCGGCGCTGCGGCGGTTCATGTAGACGGCCAGAAAGGAGAAGATGGCCGCGCAGAGGAGGGAGACGGAGATCAGGCTTACGGTCAAAAACCGTATCGTCTTGTTGCGCACCTCACACCTCACTCTCCGCTTGATAGGCCCGGATGGCCGAGACCGTCTTCTCATAGTCCGCCTGTACCTGGGCGTAGAGGGCCGGGGCCTCCGGGGTGTAGCCATTGCGCAGGGCCTCCGCCAGGGCGTGGCTGGACTGGTAGAGGGTGGTGAAGCTCAGGTTCTGGCACACGCCCTTGATGGTGTGGGCGGCCCGAAAGGCCTCGGGCCAGTCCTCGCTCCCCATGGAGCGGACCAGCAGGTCATAGCTGGGGTCGGTGAGAAATTTCAGCGCAAATTTCTTCACCAGACGCTCGCTGCTCAGCCGGGAGAGAACCTCCTCATAGCTGCCGCCCAATGCGCTGTAGCACTCTTGCAGGCTCATATCGTTTCCTCCTTTTTCTCCTCTGTTTCCTCCGCCGGCTTTTTGATCTCCTCAATCCGGGAGACCATGGTCTCCCCCGGCTGCATGGTTTCGCTGTAGAAGCAGTACTTCCCCGAGCCGGTGCGCTTGGCGGTGTAGAGAGCCTGATCCGCCGCCTTAAACAGAGCGCTGTAGTCCCGGCCCACCGCCTCCGTCCGGGCCACGCCCATGCTGACGGAGATGGGGAAGTTCTTATAGGTACAGATCAGCGCGGAGAAGATACGCTCCACGATGTCCTCCAGATTCTGCTGGTACTCGATGAAGATCAGAAATTCGTCGCCGCCGATGCGGGCCACAATGTCGTTGCCGCGGACGCTGTGCTTCAATCGGCCGGAGGAGTAGACCAGGACCTCGTCGCCGAACATGTGGCCGTAGGTGTCGTTGACGGACTTGAACCGGTCCAGGTCCAGCACGGCCAGGGCAAAGTGGCAGTCGGTCCGGGCCTTGAGCATATCCTTGATCTGCATCTTGGCGTACTTGTGGTTTAATAGGCCGGTAAGGGCGTCGTGGGCGGCCTCCCGCTCCAGATGGTTGAGCTTCTTGCGCTCCTCGTGGATGTCCACGGCCTTGCCGATGGCCCCGGTGCACTGGGGGGGCTCGTCGGGGGACCAGGTGGCCCGGCAGATGAAGCGCACCCAGCGCAGCTCCCCGGAGAGGTGCGCCTCGCAGTCGTACTGGATGATGGGCTGGTCCGGCCTGGTGGCCCGGATATTCTCCACCAGGCCCTGCATGGTCTCCGCCCCCAGAAGGGACAGCAGCGCCTGGTCGTGGAGGGGGTCCATAATGGTCTCTGGCAGGCCCAGATGCCCCGCCCCCCAGGAGGAGAGGGTAATCATGGACGGGGAGAAGGTGAACTCGAACTGGATCTCCCCGGACATGGCGGCGAAGAAGCTGTACTTCATCCGCTCGTGCTCCAAAAGCTGAAGGGTCCGGTCGGAGGCGGTGAGCTCCTCCCGGCGGAGCAGCTCCTCCGTGGCCTTGCGCACCTCGTACTGGCTCAGGCCGCCGTGGCCGTCCTCCGGCTTGCGGATCTGGTCGGCCACCTCCCGCAGGCACTGGAGCAGCAGGGGGTTGAAGGCGCCGCACTGGCCCTCCACAATCATCTGGATGGCCTCTTCATGGGGGATGGCCTTCTTGTACACCCGCTCGCTGGTGAGGGCGTCGTAGACGTCGGCCATGGCGACGATCTGGGCGGAGAGGGGGATCTCGTCCCCCTTCAGGCCGTCGGGGTAACCCCGGCCGTCGTACCGCTCGTGGTGCCAGCGGCAGATCTCATAGGCGGTCTGCACCAACGGCTCGTTCTGGTGGAAGGGCAGCTCCTCCAGGATAGTGGCCCCCACCGCCGAGTGGGTCTTCATAATGGCGAACTCCTCGTCAGTAAGCCGGCCGGGCTTGTTGAGAATTTCGCTGGGAATGGAGATTTTGCCGATATCGTGGAGGGCGGAGGCGGTGGAGATCAGCGTGATATCCGCCGGGGTCAGAGGGTAGCGGTCGGTCATCTGCACCAGATGCTTGAGCAGCATCTCCGTCAGCGTGCGGATATGGAGCACATGGAGGCCGCTCTCGCCGTTTCGAAACTCCACGATGTGGCTGAGGATGTCCACCATCAGGCTGCTCTGCTTCTCCTTCTCATAGATCTGCTCCATGACAAGGTCGATGAGCTTCTTCTGCTTGCTGTAGAGAAGAATGGTGTTCACCACCCGGCGGTGGACCACCCGGGCGTCGAAGGGCCGGCTGATGAAATCCGTGGCCCCCAGATCGTAGGCCCGCTCCACGTGGGAGGAGGCGCTCTCCGAGGAGATCATTACCACGGGCACCTCGTCAATCCACCGGCGCTCCTGCATGATCTCAAGAACCTGGAAGCCGTCCATTCCCGGCATCACGATGTCCAGCAGCAGCAGAGACAGCTCGGCGCCGTACTTCTGAAGGGCGGCCACCGCCTGACTGCCGTCCTCCACCTCGATGATCTCATACTCCTCCCCCAGCATCTCCGCCAGGATCGCCCGGTTCATCTCGGAATCGTCTGCAATCAATATCTTCTGTTTTTGCGTCATAGGATCCCCCTTTTGGCAATATGGAGCGGCCCCTCCGGCGCGGCCGCAGGGCCGCTGGTACCGCCGGATCCGGGCCTCCTCACAGGCAGCGCCGCCGAAAACGGTTCTGCCGGAAAGATGACATGGTATAGATATGTCTATTATACATCCTCCCTGTGGATTTGTCATTTCTTTTTTTCAAAAAACCGGCAATTTTTAACGGGGCCTTGTCCTTGTCAGAAAGACAGCGGCGGAAAGAGGGGGAATTGACAGCTCTGCTATAATGAAGAGAGAAGATCCAGCCCCCGGCGGAGGCGCCGCCTCCTGCGGGGAAACACAGAGGATCTGCGCGTCAGCGCAGGGAGGTATCTATGAGCGAGCAGCGGAAAACAGCGCAGAAGAAGGCCCTTTTGGCCCTTCTGATCCTGATTGGCGCGTCGGCGGCGATGATGCTGATCTACCATCTCTTTGTCCCCCGGGGCGCCGCCGGGGCCAAGACGGTGATTGTGGAGGTCATCCACGGCGACGGCAGCCGCCGGTCCTTCCCGCTCCGCACCGACGAGGCGTATCTGGGGCCGGCGCTGCTCTCCGGCGGCGTGGTGGAGGCAAACGACGGCCCCTACGGGCTCTATATCCTCACCGCCGACGGGGAGACAGTGGACGAGGGGGCGCAGCAGTGGTGGTACGTCACCAGGGACGGCGCGATGGTGAACACCGCCCCCGACGCCACCCCCATTGAAAACGGCGACCACTTCGAGCTGACCTTCACCACCGGCTATGACAGCGCCGCGTAAGGGGTCGGCCATGGCCACGCGGGATCTGGCGGTGCTGGGGCTCCTGGGCGGGATGCTCTTTGCGGCCAAGATGGCCCTGGCCTGGATCCCCAACGTGGAGCCGGTGAGCCTTCTGATCCTGGTCTACGCCGCGGTGATGGGGTGGCGCGCCCTGTTCCCGGTGTATGTATATGTGGCTCTGGAGTACGCCACCTGGGGCTTCGGGCTCTGGTCCGCCTGCTACCTCTATGTGTGGGCGGTCCCCGCGCTTTTTGGTATCTTTTTGCGGCGGATGGAGTCCCCCCTGGGGTGGGCGGTACTCTCCGGGACCTTCGGGCTCTGCTTCGGGCTGCTGTGTACCCCGCCCTACTTCCTCAGCGGCGGCTGGGCCTTTGCGCTGAGCTGGTGGTTCCAGGGAATCCCCTTCGACGTGGTCCACTGCGCCGGAAACTTTGTGATGGCGCTGGTGCTCTTCCGGCCCTGCCGGACGGTGCTGGGAAAGCTCTATAGGGGAATTAGGAATTAGGAGTTAGGAATTAGGAATTTTGGGGGATCTGGGATGGTGCATGTGTATGTGGTCAGTGCGTTTAGTAAAAATGGGGGCGGGGGGAATCTGGCCGGGGTGGTGCTGGACCGGCCGGATCTGACGGCGGCGCAGAAGATGGCCGCTGCCGGGGCGCTGGGGTACTCGGAGACGGCCTTTGTGACGGGGTCGGATCGGGCGGATTTCCGGCTGGCGTATTTTACGCCCACGGAGGAGGTGCCCCTCTGCGGGCACGCCACCATCGCCTCCTTTACCCTGCTGCACCGGCTGGGACGGCTGCCCCGGCGGGAGTTTTGGATGGAGACGAAAGCCGGGGTGCTGCGGATGGCGGTCTCGGAGGACGGGGCTGTGCGGATGGAGCAGAATTGCCCGGTGTACGGCCAGGTGCTGGCAATCCGGGATCTGGCGGGGTGCGCGGAGGTGTCGGCGGTGCACCCGGAGTTCCCTATTCAGGTGGTGTCCACCGGGCTGCGGGACATTATGCTCCCCATGGCCTCCCGGGAGGCGCTGGCGGGGATGCGGCCGGACAGGGAGGCCATGAAGGCCCTGAGCAGGGCCCACGATGTGACGGGCGTCCACGCCTTCGCCCTGGCGGAGGAGGGCGAGGTCACCGCCTTCTGCCGGAACTTCGCCCCGCTGGTGGGGATCGACGAGGAGTCGGCCACCGGCACCTCCAGCTGCGCCCTGGCCTGCTATCTGGCGGCGCACGGGGTGCGGCGGGAGCGGTATGTCTTTGAGCAGGGGTACGAGCTGGGGGCGCCGTCAAGAATTACGGTGGATTTGCGCTATGACGGCGACAGGATCGACGGTGTGTTCGTGGGCGGCGCCGGGTATCTGGTGTGCGAAAAGGATTTGGACTTATAGGAGGTGCACCGTGCGCTACGACACCTGGGAGGAATTATGGCGGGACTGCCCCCTGCGGGTCGGGGTCTGGGACCGGGAGAAGCTACAGGAGTACCTGATCCAGCGATGCAGCACCCGGTTCACAGAGCAGATCGACCGGTTTTTCAGCGGCCACCGGGGGGACGAGGCTCTGGCGGACCTGCTGTTCGACTTTCTGCTCCATGACGACTACGACGGCTCCGACTGTCAGATGGGGGCGGCGCAGGTGATCGCGGGGCTGGACCGGGATCTGCTGCGGAAAAAGCGGGCTCTCCTGCTCCGGGCCCAGGAGAGCGGGGTGCGCTGGAAGCGGCCCTTTCAGGAGGGGGATGATCTGCGCTGGCTCCGATCCTCTCCGCGGTAAAATAGGCAAAACAGGGGCTGTTCCCAGTAACTGAATGTACCATCTTGTCGGAAAAAGGCGCGTTTGGGCCTATGGGAACAGGCTCTAAGAACATTCTGGAGGTCACCATGAAAACTCCCCTGCTGTTTATCATTCTCCTCACCCTTCTCACCGGCGTGGGAGGGCTGGGGCTCGGCGGAGGGCTGGCTGTTCTCCTGCGGCGGGAGTCGCCGCGGACCGCCAGCCTGCTCCTCAGCTTCACCGCCGGGCTGATGCTCTGCATCGTCTCTCTGGACATGGTTCCCGAGGCGGCGGAGGCCGCGCCGGCGCTCTGGATAGCCCCGCTGTGCCTGCTGCTGGGGTTTGGCGTCACATTCCTGCTCAACTGCTGGATCGACAAGAGCGTCCACCACAGCGACCGCAATCACCCCCACGCCTGCGCCTGCGGCCACCACGACCTGCACACCGCCGGCATCGTGCTGGCGGCGGCGGTGGCGCTGCACAACATGCCGGTGGGAATGGCCATTGGCACCGCTGTGGCCGCCGACGGGGTCTCCTACACCGCCGCTCTGGCCGCGGCCACCATCGCCCTGCACAACATTCCCGAGGGCATGAGTATCGCCATCCCCCTGCTCCACGACGGGTCCCGGGCCGCCGCCGCCGTGGCGGTGGCCGGCCTCAGCGGCCTGCCCACGGTAGTCGGCGCGGTACTGGGCTACTACGCAGGGATGCGGGCGCCGGCGGCCCTGGCTGTCGCTCTGAGCCTGGCCGGCGGGGCCATGCTGTACGTGGTGTTCTTCGAACTGCTGCCCGAGGCCTACCGCCAGTGGCGCTCCCGGTGGGGGATGCTGTTCTCCGTGGTGGGCTTCGCCCTGGGCGTGCTGCTGATCTTCAGCCATGTCCACTGAGCGAGAGGAGAAATGAAGCTGCATTACAGAGGCGTGCTCTGCCAAACCGGCTACTACCGCGTAACGGGGGAAAACAAGCCGGCGCTGTTCTATATCTCCAGTCCGGACCAGGAGACCATGCTCGACGCCGGATTTGCGGAGGTCCGCTACGGGCTGTGGATCAAATTGCTGTCCGACGCGGAGTACCAGGAAATTCTGGAGGCCATCGAGGCGGAGCCGGAATCCCGCGACCTGCTAAAGCGGCATTTATAGCCGGCGGCAGGACAAAAACCCCCACTGGACATTTCCGCCCCGCTCTGCTATACTGTGGGCGGGGGTACTCCCCTATTTTAACAGAAGGAGGGTCACTACTATGACCTATACATACCAGCCCAAGGGCGTCTGCTCCCGGCAGATGACCTTTGACATTGAGGATGGCGTCATCCGCTCCGTGGACATCGTGGGCGGGTGCAGCGGCAACCTCCAGGGCATCTCCCGCCTGGTGGAGGGGATGAAGGTGGAGGACGCCATCGAGAGGATGCGGGGCATCAAGTGCGGCTTCAAGCCCACCTCCTGCCCCGACCAGCTGGCTATCGCCCTCAGTGAGGCGGCGGCCAAGGGGTAAGTGTCTCCGTGTTCCGTATGGGAGGTGGATGATGAGAGGTCTCCTGCTGCGGCTCTCCGGCTTCGTGCTGGCCTGCGTCCTGGGGCTGCTTCTGCTCCTCTTTGCCGTGGAAATTGCGAGCACAGACAGCAGCTACCTGATGCTGTCTGCGGCCAATATGGCCCTGAAGGAGGATTCTTTCTCCCTGCGCCTCAGCACCACATCCTCACTGCGGCTCTATAAGGGCTATGGCTACGAGGTGGAGGAGGACGCGCTGTATATCACCGTGTACAGCGGGGACTTCTACACCTCCTCCCGGTGCAGGGAGTGGCCGGTCACCCTCTGCATCCAGGACCCGGCGCTGGAGGGCGTGGCTCGGGTCTACTTCCGGGACGGGGCGTCTGTCAAGAAAATCTACCCGAAACAGTAAGAACTTGTATGCACAGCTAAAAAAGTCTCCGTACAGCAAAGCTGTACGGAGACTTTTTTCTCACCGGTTCTTGACCGCCTTCTCCATCCGCTCCAGCCCCGCCAGCAGCACGTGCCGGGGGCAGGCCAGGCTCCAGCGCTCGAAGCCGGCGCCGCCCTCGCCGAACTTGTAGCCCTCGGTGAAGAAGCAGCGGGCTCTGCGGGCCATGAAGTCCTCCTGCTCCTCGGGGCCGAGGCCCAGAAAGCGGAAGTCCAGCCACTGGAGGTAGGTGGCCTCCATGGGGGTCACGCCCACCTCCGGCAGGCGCTGGGCCATGAAGTCTGAGAGCAGCTTCCGGTTGCCCTCGATGACCGTCAGCAGCTCGTCCAGCCAGGCCTCGCACCGGGTGTAGACGATCTCCGTGGCGGCGTAGGAGAACACGTCCCGGCCGGAGATGCCGTCATGGGCGTGGTAGCAGCGGCGGCGGTCCTCGTCGGGGAGGATGATGGTGCCGCCCCGGAGGGCCGCGATGTTGAAGGTCTTGCTCACCGCCGTGCTCACCGCGCAGTTGTGGAGGTACTTCTCCGGCAGCCGCGCCATGGAGGTGAAGACGGTGCCGGGCATGATGAGGTCCCAGTGGATCTCGTCGGAGACGATGAAAACGCTGTGGCGCAGGCAGATGTCCGCCACCTGTTGGAGCTCCTCCGCCGTCCAGGCCCGGCCCACCGGGTTGTGGGGGTTGCAGAAGGCCAGGAGCTTCACCTCCTCCCGGCGGCAGAAGTCCTCAAGGAGATCGAAGTCGATTTGGTAGCGGCGGTCCTCCCCCCTGGTCAGGGGACACTGGAGGAGCTGCCGGCCGGCGTTTACGGGGATGGAGAGGAAGGGGGGATAGGCCGGGGTCAGGGTGAGGACGGCGTCGCCGGGATTGGTGTAGGCAAAGATCATCTGGCGGAGGGCCTCCAGCACGTTGTCCGCGTCCACCAGCCACTCCCGGGGGACCTTCACGCCGTGGCGGCGGTCCATCCAGCCCAGGATGGCGTCATAGTAGCTGTCGCCGGGGGCGATATAGCCGAAGATGGTCTCGTCCACCGTCCTGTGGAGGCCCTGGAGCAGCTCCGGCGGGGGGAGAAAATCCATGTCCGCGATGGAGAAGGGGACCACGTCCCGGGGGACCTGGGGGCACTTCTCCGTCATGAGATCGAATTTTTCCGCCCCGGTGCCCCAGCGCGGGGGCAGTGTGGTGAAGTCGTATGACATAGGAATCCTACCTTTCTCTCTGTTTATACTCCGTCCCATGGTATACCGTGAAAGCAAAATCGGAATGGTATAATGCGCTATTTTTTGTCTGCCTCGTCAGAGGTAAAAAAGCTCAACTCTAAAGTATGGGGAACGCTCTGCGGCTATTGTACCAGAGGGGGCGGGGATCGTCAATCGGCTTTCCCGGCCGACGGGCTCTTTTGGGGGATCTATGAGAAAAAAGGGCGTCGGAACCTGTCTTTGTACAGATTCCGACGCCCTTTGGAGATGCTACGGGGCTCTCAGGGAAACACGGAACAAATCTCCGCGCAGGTCGATTTAAATCAGTGCTTCCTCAATTTTCGCCGAAGGCGGAGAAGAACAGCTCCTCCTCCGGCAGCTCCTCCCGGACAGGCTCCTCCAGCTCGGGAACCACCTCGGCGGCCAGCTCCCGGTAGGCGGCAAGGCCAGTGCCCGCGGGGATCAGCTTGCCGATAATCACGTTCTCCTTCAGGCCCAGCAGGTGGTCCACCTTGCCCTTGATGGCGGCCTCGGTGAGCACCTTGGTGGTCTCCTGGAAGGAGGCGGCGGAGAGGAAGGAGTCGGTGGCGAGAGACGCCTTGGTGATACCCATGAGCAGCTGGGTCACCTCCGCCTCCTTGAGGGGCTCCCCGTCCTCCCGGACCTCGCCGGCGGCGGTGCGCTCCTTCACCTTCTCGTTGGCGTCGTAGAGCTCCAGTACGTCCACCATGGCCCCGGAGAGGAGCTCGGTGTCCCCGGCGTCCTCCACCCGGCACTTGCGCATCATCTGGCGGACGATGACCTC
>CANDEH010000028.1 GCA_947383645.1 uncultured Clostridia bacterium
CAAAATTTCTTCGGCGTTTTCTTACAATTTCAGATTGGCGTTGACAGTGTTCCACTAAAAGGCGGGGACCGGCAGTATCGTCCAGAGGTTGCGTGAAAACTGAATTTGAACTAATCTCAAGGCCATTTCAAGGTTATTTTAAAGAGGGCTCAAGGATGTTGCTATAAACTCAGCCTATGTGTGGGTAAGTGAACCCCATCTCCACTCTAAAAATTCAAATCCGTCCAGCAAAGCTGGACACCACAACTCCTATCTCCTATCTCCTATCTCAAAAAAGGGGGTGCCCCATGACCGACGACGCCATCCTCGACCTCTACTTCTCCCGCAGCCCCCAGGCCATCCCCGCCGCGGCGGAGAAGTACGGGGCCTACTGCCGCGCCATCTCCGGCAACATCCTCCCCAGCGCCGAGGATGCGGAGGAGTGCGTCAACGACGCCTACCTCCGCTCCTGGGAGGCCATCCCGCCCCACCGGCCGGAGCGCCTCTCCGCCTTTTTGGGCAAGATCACCCGGAACCTGTCCCTCACCCGGCTCTCCCGCCTCTCCGCCAGGAAGCGGGGCAGTGGGGAGGTACCCCTGGCCCTCTTGGAGCTCCAGGAGTGCGTCCCCTCCCCGGACACCCCGGAGTCCGCCCTGGACGAGAAGCTCCTCACCCAGGCCCTGACGGACTTCCTCCGCGCCCAGAAGCCCCGGGAGCGGACGGTGTTTCTCAAGCGGTACTGGTACCTCTGCTCCATTCCCGCCATCGCCCGGCAGACGGGCCTCAGCGAGAGCAATGTGAAGGTCATCCTCCACCGCACCCGTCAGGCCCTGCGGGACTATCTTCGAGAGGAGGGAATTGAGCTGTGAAAAGTGAAAAGATCCTCCGCGCCCTCACGGACCTGCCTGACGACATGGTGGAGGAGGCGGCTCAGCGCCGCCGCCATCCCCTCGTCCGCGCCGCCGCCCTGGCCGCCTGCCTCCTGATGGCGGCGGTATCCCTGACCCCGCTCCTCAGCGCCCTCCTCCCCCACGGGGACAGCGGCGGCGCCGCGAACCGCCCCCACCCCGGCCTCACCTACCAGGGGGCCGTCTATCAACTTTGGGACGAGGGCGATACCGCCGCCGCGGACCGTCTGGCCCTGCCCCAGACCGTCCCCGACCAACTCATCGGCTCCCGGCTGGACGCCATCCCCGACTGCGGCGACGTCTACGCCTACGCCCCCCTGGAGGGCCGAACCGGCCACAGCCCCGCCGCCCTCTACCTCCTCCAGCGGGCGGACGGAACTTGGCAGTACATGGTCTTCGCCGGCTTCTCCGACAGCGCCTATGTGGAGGGGGACACCCTTCTCCTGTTCTACGGCGTCACCTCCGGCGCGGACATCCAAAGCCTCCACCCCATCGGAGAGCCGGAGCGCGCCATCGACCCCCAGACCTTCGTGGATGCTCTCACCGCCGCACAGGTCTGCGGCACCCAGGACTTCTACCGCACTGTGTTCGCCGGCACAGACTGGGACAACGAGGCGGAGCTGACCGCCAAGGAGAACGCAGTCTTTGCCAACAGCGAGATCCTCCGTCTGGAGACTGTCACCGGTATAGTGTCCTACCCCACCTACTACCCCGCCGTCGGCTGCCTGGAGTGGATGCAGGGCTACTATGACACAGGTCCGCTGCTTCCGCCCTGACCCTGTCCGTCTGGCGGACCGTCTGACAGCCCGAGGCGCTGCTGCAAGTACAGCAGCGCCTTTACAGGTATCGAAATTAGCGTTGACTAACTGTTTTCAAAAGCGACCGACTGCAACTATGCGGCCGCTTCCCGCCAGCGTCGGACATCCCGTATTGACAGCAGGAGCATGAAGCGGTCCTCAGACCGCCTCATGCTCCTCCTCATTTTTTATACTCTCCCGGAACTCATGGACCAGCCGCACGATCTCCTCATCGGGCAGCAGAGACAAAAGAAAGAGCAGCGTCGTTGCCGAAAAGCCGCTCTTCCCCCGCTCGATATCCGTATATGACCTGACTGACATACGTAGACTTTCCGACATTTTTTCTTGTGTGAGTCCCATCTTCTTCCGTACTGCACGGACCCATCCGGCAAGGTACTTCTTCACGAATGCTTGGTGCCTGCGCATGTGTAAAACCTCCATACATTGTCGAAATATATGGAAAATTTTACCCATTCCCACGGAGGGCCGCCATGAGACACACCTCCGATTTCACACGTTTTGTCGGAAACTGCGCCGTCTTAACCGTAGTATAACGTCTCCGCCGTCTCCAACTATGCCTCCTCCGCACCGTCTCCCACGTACTGTCTGAGGATTGTGCGCACATAGAAATTCGCCAGCAGACAGGGAACGGAGAACCCGATAAAGAGCAGGTAGACAGCGCTCAGCGGAAAGGCCAGTACCGCCGTGACCAGCAGCCCATAGACGCACAGCGCCGACAAAATACCCCGCAGAGGCCGTCCCACGCCCAGGAGCATCCCCAGACGCAGCGCCTCTCCCAAGGGCCGCCCCAAGCTCAGCGCCCCATAGAAGCAGGCGGAGGAGAGGGTGGTAATCAAAAATACGGTAGAGCAGAGCATAAACGGGGCAAGCAGTAGCGGATTGTCCCCCGCCTCCCGGAGATAGAAAAACATCCCGTACCCTGACACCACCAGCGGCAGCGCCACCGCAAAAAAGGCGGGGTAGGACACCCTCCAGTACCGCCGGAAGGCCCTGCGGTAGTGGTAGAGACAGTCTACCGGCTGGTCCAGTACCATCCGCCGCACCACCTGGTTCATGGCGAACAGCGCCGGCGGAATCGTAACCACCGGCAGACAGCCGAGCAGAAACAGCAGATTCAGCTTCAAAAGGGACATACATTCCAGCTGAACAATCTCAAAAAATCGGGCAAATCCGGTTTTTTCCGGCGCATCCGGAGAAATCCCCGGTCCAGGCGTACTGTAGTCACTTCGGAAAAACACGGCCAAGCTCTCCTTCCCGGCTGAGTTCCAGTAACAATAGGATAAGAGTAGTTTATCACGCCCTCCCCCCCGATTCCATAGCCACATGTGACATCCCCGCTCTCCCCCCACCCCCGGCCGCCTTTTCCCTTATGACGTCATGTGTGTACGCAGATTTTTTACCTGTCAGGCAATTTTATTACCCTTGAACATTGAAATAAGCCGTGGTATCCTTGTTTTGTCAAGCCAAATATGGGCCGCATTTTGAATGGCGCCTTAATAGATAATCAATATTTCGCCCAATCTGCGGATATTTTCCCCACAGAACCGAAAAATTATATCAGGAGGAGACAGACTATGGCCAGCATTTCTTTTCGTCATGTCAACAAGACCTACCCCGGCGGCGTTCAGGTTGTGCCTGATCTGAACCTTGAGATCGCGGACAAGGAATTTGTGATTTTAGTCGGTCCCTCCGGCTGCGGCAAGTCCACCACCCTGCGCATGATCGCCGGTCTGGAGGACATCACCAGCGGCGAGCTGCGCATCGGCGACCAGGTGGTCAACGACGTGGCCCCCAAGGACCGGAACATCGCCATGGTGTTCCAGAACTATGCCCTGTATCCCCACATGACCGTGTACAAGAACATCGCCTTCGGCCTGATGCAGAAGAAGGTCCCCAAGGACGAGATCGACAAGCGCGTCCACGAGGCGGCCAAGGCCCTGGACCTGGAGCACCTGCTCAACCGGAAGCCCAAGGCCCTCTCCGGCGGCCAGCGGCAGCGTGTGGCCCTGGGCCGCGCCATGGTCCGCGACCCGGCGGTGTTCCTCCTTGACGAGCCCCTCTCCAACCTGGACGCCAAGCTCCGTACCGCCATGCGCTCGGAGATCAGCCGCCTGCACAAGCGCCTGGCCACCACCTTCGTCTACGTCACCCACGACCAGACCGAGGCCATGACCATGGGCGACCGCATCGTGGTGATGAAGGAGGGCATCATCCAGCAGAACGACACCCCCCAGAACCTGTATGACTACCCCTGCAACCTCTTCGTGGCGGGCTTCATCGGCTCCCCCCAGATGAACTTTCTGGACGCCGTTATCGTGGAGGACAAGGGCGGCTACGGCGCCAAGACCTGCGGCAGCGTCATTCATCTGGACGAGCACATGGACAAGGAAAAGCTCTCCGCCTACGTGGGCAAGACCGTGGTCCTGGGCATCCGGCCCGAGGACGTGGACGCCGTAAGCGCCGGGCAGGCCCACGACCTGGATTCCACCATCGAGATTGCCGAGCTCATGGGCGCGGAGATTAACCTCCACGTGGACTGCCAAGGCAACAAGATGGTGGTACGTACCGCCTCCACCTTCGCCGGCCGGGAGGGCGACGCCGCCGCCCTGGTGCTGGATACCAAGAAAATCCATCTCTTTGACAAGGAGACTGAGCAGGCCATTGCTCACTAAGGACCCTGTCCCTGCGGACATGCAGGATTCAGACCCCTGTGTCGAAGTATGACGTGCACTTCACTCCTTTTCTGTCAGGCAGGGGCGGACGCAGTCCGCTCCTGCCATGATTTGTATCTCCCCGGAAATTCCCGTTTTCTGTCCGTTACCACTGAAAATCTGTATTTACACCTGAAAAATGGCGAATGGGCGAGAAATCTCTTCCCCGAGCATGGCTTGTTTTCGCGGGAGCCCTCTGTGGATTCCAAGGAAAGTTAAGGAGCTGCGGAGTAAGGCCCGGCCAGCGCTTGGAGTTGTGAATACAGCTTCTTGGAATTACGCCCGTTTAAAGGAGGTGTCTCTATGCCGGCACTCCCCAGTGTCACACAGGAAATCAAGCCGTCGGCGCCGGAGTCGGCCATCGCGGAGCTGCTCAGCGTCCCCTTAGCTGTAAGAGCTCCCCTGGAGGCGGGGAACCTGTACAGCGGCAGCGGCCACGAGGCGGAGTTTCAGCTGATTGCCGCCATCGGCGGCAGCCTCACCGTCTCCTCCCACCAGCAGTACGCCCTGCTGGACGCAGGTCAGGCCCTGGCGCTGACCTGTCCCGGCCCCTATACGGTACAGTCGGTGTCCCCCTGCACCTGCATGGCCATCCACCTGCGCGGAGAGCTTCCCGGCCGCCTGCTGGGACACTGGATGAGCGAGGGGGCCGCCCTGCTCTCCCGGGGGGCGGCGGCGGTGCGCGAGGCGGTGAGCGCCCTGTTTGTTCTCCACGAGGAACGCCCCCCGGTGGACGGCGCTGTGGCCTCCTCCCACGCCTACACCCTTCTCACCAAGCTCTCCAACGAGGATCAGAGCTCCGCCGCCACCCTCTCTCCGCTGATTGAGTCCGCCATCTCCATCATTCAGGAGGAATTCCCCTACCTGGAGGGGCTGGACGAGCTGAGCCAGCGTCTGGAGATCTCCAAGGCCCATCTGATCCGCAGCTTCATGAAGAAGACCGGTGTCTCCCCCGGCAAATACCTGACCCGAGTGCGCATTGAGTACGCCAAGCTGCTGCTCCAGGACGAGGACGCCTCCGTCACCTACGCCGCCGAGGCCTCGGGCTTCGCCAATGCCAACTACTTCGCCAAGGTCTTCCGCAAGGAGACCGGCATGTCCCCCAGCGAGTATCTGGAGACCATCCCCCGCCGGAAGAACGCTCTTCGGGGACCGGAGCACGGTCCCCTGCTGTGACCTCTTTCCGCATACAGGCCCGCCGCAGCGGCAGATTTCAGTCCAAATCTGAAATCCGCCCCAGCGGCGGGCTAATTTTTTGCCTCTTTTTTTGCTGTCCCTATACAGCGGATGCTTTCTGTTTCCTGCTCCTCCTCTTAAAAACTACACATAAGACCATAATGTATAAAAATTCTCCCGAGTAATAAAACTAAATTGCAAAAAAATCATACAAAATATGTTGTTAAAATGCACGATTGCATCTCTTGTTTTCTGTGTATAATGGATAAATTCTACAATAAAATACCATTATATTGTTCAATATATCTTAAAGCTACTTTTTAACGCATTTTGATATATTTAATTAAAGTCTGTCCATGTACAGACCCCGCTCTCCGTATTATTATTTTCAATGACAGGTTACTTTATTACCCGTGTCCTTTCCGCGTATTGTCGACCTCCTTTCAGCGGCTCCGCCGTTTTGACCGTATCGCGGGAAGGGCGCGGGTAATTTGGTAGCAAACAGAAATGTAGCAGAGGAGTGGAGTTATGAAAAGAGTCCCCCGCATCATCGCCGCGGCGCTGTCCGTGGCGCTGCTGCTGGCGCTTCTGTCCGGGTGCGGCGCATCGGATGGCAAAACCCATCTGAAGTTCCAGATCTGGGACAGCGCCCAGCGCGAGAGTATGGAGGCCATCTGCGCCGCCTACACCGCCCAGAATCCGGACGTGGTCATCGAGGTGCAGGTCACCAGCTGGAACGAGTACTGGACCAAGCTGGAGGCCGCCGCCGAGTCCAACACCATGCCGGACATCTTCTGGATGCACACCAACCAGATCCTGTACTACTCCGACTTCGGCATGCTGGCGGACGTCACCGACCTGTACGCCGACGAGGACCCCAACTACTACCAGAACCATTTCTCGGAGATCTCCATCGGCAACGCCAGCGGCTCTGACGGCCGGATGTACGGCGTCCCCAAGGACAAGGACAACATCATCATGGTCTACAACAAGGAGATGTTCGACCAGGCCGGTGTTGACTACCCCGACGAGGACTGGACTTGGGATGACCTTACCGACGCCTCCCAGAAGATCTACGACAAAACCGGGAAGTACGGCTTCATGGCCTACAACGAGGACCACTTGGGCTACTGGGACTTCGTCTACCAGGCCGGCGGCTACATCCTCAACGAGGATAAGACCAAGTCCGGCTACACCGATCCCGCCACCGCCCGGGCCATCAAGTTCTACGTGGGGATGCAGCAGGAGGACTGGTGCCCCGACCAGACCTACTTCGCCGAGACCCAGCCCGGCATCGCCTTCTTCTCCGAGGCCTGCGCCATGTACTTGGAGGGCAACTGGGAGCTGATGAACAAGGCCACCCGCTACACCAACATGGAGGGCAAGTGGGACATCGCCCCCCTGCCCAAGTGCCCCGACCCCGCCAAGGGGGACGGCCGGGCCACCATGTCCAACGGCCTGTGCTACTCCACCGCCGCCCACGGCAAGAACCTTGAGATCGTCAAGGACGTGCTGAAGTTCTTCGGCACCGAGGAGGCCCAGAACATCGCCAGCTCCTACGGCGCGGCCATCTCCGCCTACATCGGCACCGAGCAGCCCTACTACGACGCCTTTGAGAAGGCCGGCTACGACCTGAACCTCCAGGTGATCGAGGACCAGTTCGAGTACAGCGTGCAGCTGGTGAACAACGCCGCCCGTCCCAAGTGGAAGCCCCTGGTGGTCACCGAGCTGAACAAGGCCTACAACGGCCAGTCCGACATCGACACGGTGCTGCAAAACATGCAGAAGATCGTGGACGACGCCACCGCGGCAAACCTTGCCAACGCGGCCTACTACAAGTAACGGGAGGAGGGCATCAGAATGAACAACAAGCTGTCCGCCGCCGCGCGGCGGGAACAAAACTGGGGCTATCTCATGATCGCCCCCACCATCATCGGCCTGGTGGTCCTGAACATCTGGCCCTTTATCCAGACGCTGTACACCAGCTTCTGCGAGCATCTGGGCTTTGGCCGCTATAAATTCATCGGCATCCAGAACTACATCGACGTATTCCAGCGCCCGGAGTTCTGGCGGGCCACCTGGAACACCATCTACTTCTGCATCCTTACCGTCCCCGTGGGGTTGTTCCTCTCGCTGATGGTGGCCATGCTCCTGAACGCCAAGATCAAGTTCAAGGGCGGCTTCCGCACCATCTTCTTCCTGCCCATGGTCTGCGCCCCCGCCGCCGTAGCCATGGTCTGGTGCTGGATCTTCAACGGCCAGTTCGGTATCCTGAACCAGATCCTGGGCGTTCAGATCAACTGGGTCACCGACTCCAAGACCGTCATGATCGCCTGCGCCATCGTGGCCATCTGGTCCAACATCGGCTACGACGCCGTCCTCCTGCTCTCCGGCCTCCAGAACATCTCCAAGTCCTACTACGAGGCCGCCAGCATCGACGGGGCCAGCCGCATCACCCAGTTCTTCCAGATCACCCTGCCCATGGTCTCCCCCACCCTCTTCGTGGTGATGATTATGCGCCTGATGTCCTCCATCAAGGTCTACGACCTGCTGTTCATGATGGTCCGGGAGACCAACCCCGCCGTCACCAGCGTGCAGAGCCTGATGTACCTCTTCTACCGGGAGTCCTTCATCGCCGGCAGCCGCGGCACCGGCTCCGCCATTGTCATCTGGACGGTGCTGATTATCGGTCTTGTGACCGTGTTCCAGTTCCTCGGCCAGAAGAAGTGGGTCAACTACGACGTGTAAGGAGGAAGAAAAAAGATGAAAACAACAGCCTCGCTGGAGCGCTCCAGAAAAATCGCCACCTTCCTGACCTATGCGGTGCTGATCATCGGCTCCATCATCATGATCTTCCCCTTTGTCTGGATGATCCTCACCAGCTCCAAGACCGTGTTCGAGAGCAACCAGATCCCGCCCACCATCTTCCCCGCCAAGTGGATGCTGGACAACTTCAAGGACGTCACCACCAACCTGCCCTTCCTGAACCTCTACGCCAACACCGCCTTGATGGTGCTCTTCCGCGTAATCTGCGCGGTGGTGTTCAGCTCCATGGCCGGCTACGCCTTCGCCAAGCTGAACTTTAAGGGCAAGAACCTGCTGTTCGGCATCGTTCTGGTGCAGATGTCCCTGCCCAGCCAGATCTTCATCATCCCCCAGTACCAGATGGTGGCCAAGATGGGCCTGGCCAACACCATCTTCGCTCTGGTGTTCCCAGGTCTCGTCAGCGCCTTCGGCACCTTCTTCCTGCGCCAGACCTACATGGGGATCCCCACAGAGATCGGCGAGGCGGCGTACTTAGACGGGTGTAACCAGTTCGAGACCTTCTACAAGGTCATGTTCCCCCTCACCGGCACCAGCGTGGCCGCCCTGACCATCTTCACCGCCGTGTTCGCCTACGGCGATCTGATGTGGCCCCAGGTGGTGAACTCCGACGTGAAGATGATGACCCTCTCCGCCGGCCTCGCCTCCCTCCAGGGCGTGTTTGAAACCAACTATCCCATTATGATGGCCGGCTCTCTCCTGGCCATGCTGCCCATGGTGATTCTCTACCTGATCTTCCAGCGGCAGTTCATCGAGGGCATCGCCTCCACCGGCGGCAAGTAATTCGCTCCTCCACAGGGCCTGCTGGCAGCGCCCGCCGGGCGCCGTCAGCAGGCCCTCTCCTCCAAAAGCCCCGGCGCCGAGGTGTATACCCCCGCCGGGGCTGTTACTTTAGATAGCTTTCCGCCTCCGATTCGCATAAACTTTGTACGTTTTCCGCTCTTGCATTGTGGGAAAGAATCGCATACAATCGTCCCTGCAAAGCACACTATGGATACCCATTCACACCCCCTTTCAACTACGAAACTGCGAGGAAAACGCTATGATCCTTTGTGACGAGAAAAATCTCCTCTTTACATTGCAGACCAAGAACACCACCTACCAGCTGAAGGCCGACCGGTACAACATGCTCCTGCACACCTACTACGGCCCCAGGATCGCCGGGGGGGACCTGTCCTACCGGATCCGGGGCATGGACCGGGGCTGCTCTCCCAACCCGGACGAGGCCGGCCTGGACCGGACCTACTCCATGGATACCCTGCCCCAGGAGTACTCCTCCTGCGGCGTGGGGGACTTCCGCCTGCCCTCCATCGAGCTGGAGCTCCCCAGCGGCAGCCGCAGCGCCAGCCTGCGCTACGCGGGCTATGCGCTCCGCCCGGGGAAGTACTCCCTGGAGGGCCTCCCCGCCTTCCGGGGCGGCGAGGAAGCGGCGGAGACCCTGGTAATCACCCTCCGGGACGCCGCCGCCCAGGTGGCCGTGGAGCTGTACTACGGCGTCTTTGAGGACACCGACCTCATCACCCGGGCCGTCCGGGTGGTAAACCAGGGCGACGCCCCCCTCCGCCTCACCCGCTGCGCCTCCCTGTGCCTGGACTTCCTCCGCGCCGACCTGGACCTGATTACCTTTGACGGCTGTCACATGATGGAGCGGTGCCCGGACCGTACCCGCCTCCGCTCCGGCGTCCAGGGCGTGGGCAGCGTCCGGGGCACCGCCAGCCACCAGCACAATCCCTTTGTGGTCCTCTGCGACCACGAGGCGGGCGAGGACTACGGCCTCTGCTACGGGGCCATGCTCCTCTACAGCGGCAGCTTCGAGGCCCTGGCGGAGCGGAGCCAGTACGACAACGCCCGTCTGGTGATGGGCGTGAATCCCTACCACTTCTGCTGGACCCTCTCCCCCGGGGAGAGCTTCACCGCCCCCGAGGCGGCCCTGATCCACTCCCCCTGCGGCCTGGGCCAGATGAGCCGCCAGTTCCACCGGGCCATCCGGGAGCACCTGATCGACGACCCCTGTGCCGGGGATCGCCGCCCGGTGCTGATTAACAACTGGGAGGCCACCCTCTTCACTTTCGATTCCGATAAGCTGCTGTCCATTGCCCAGGCGGCGGCCCCCCTGGGCATCGAGCTCTTCGTCATGGACGACGGTTGGTTCGGCGCGCGGAACGACGACAACCGGGGCCTTGGCGACTGGTGGGTGAATACCCAAAAGCTCCCCGGCGGTCTGGAGTCCCTGGTCCCCCGGCTGAAGGATCTGGGGATGCAATTTGGCATCTGGATCGAGCCGGAGATGGTCAACGAGGACAGCGACCTCTACCGCGCCCACCCGGACTGGGTATTGCGCATTCCCGGCCGCGCCCCCGCCCGGTGCCGCAACCAGCTGGTGCTGGACTTCTCCCGGGAGGACGTCCGGGACTACGTCTATGCCCAGATCAGCGCCGTCCTCTCCAGCGCCGACGTGCGCTATGTGAAGTGGGACATGAACCGCAGCCTCACCGACGTGTACTCCGCCGCCCTGCCCCCGGAGCGCCAGGGTGAGGTGTACCACCGGTACGTCCTGGGCGTCTACGACATGCTCCGGCGGCTCCGTGAGGACTATCCCCACATCCTCGTCGAGGGCTGCGCCGGCGGCGGCGGCCGCTTCGACGGCGGAATGCTCTTCTACACCCCACAGATCTGGTGCAGCGACAACACCGACGCCATCGACCGGCTGAAGATCCAGTACGGCACCTCCTTCTGCTACCCGGTGAGCACCATGGGGGCCCACGTCTCCGTGGTGCCCAACGAGGAGAACGGCCGTATCACCCCCATGGAGACCCGGGGCGTGGTGGCCATGGCGGGCACCTTTGGCTACGAGATGGACCTGAACCGCTGCTCGGAGGAGGAGAAAGCGATCATCCGCCGTCAGACCGCCTTCTTTAAGGAGCACTACGACCTGATCCAGCGGGGCGACTACTACCGCCTCACAAGTCCCTTCGACGGCGGCCCCTATACCGCCTGGGAACAGGTCTCCCCCGACCGGACCGAGGCTCTGGTGTCCGTGGTCTCCGGCTCCGTCCGGGCGGCCCAGTCCTTCCTGACCCTCCCCGTCAAGGGACTGGACCCCCAGCGCACCTACCGCGTCAACGACGAGCTGATCCTCCCCGGCGACGTCCTCATGTCCGCCGGTATCCCCCTCCCCCAGTTCCCCGGCGACTACTGCGCCTACCAGTACTACCTCAGAGCCGAATAGTCCCGCCTCTCCCCTGTCCGGCCTCCGCCTGCACACTTTTGGCCGCCGCAGCCGAAAACCTTTTGCAGGCCGTAACTACCAAACCTCTGGCTCTCTCCCCGCAGGGAGGCAGTCCAGAGGCGGGATATGGAGCGCAGCGAGAACCGCTTCGCCGGAAATCCCAGCGAAGCGGTTCTCAGTGGTTCTCAGATGTAAGAATCCGTAATCATCAGTCAGCGCACAGATTCGCAGCCCAGCCGCCGCCGGCCGCGCCGAGAAGCTGCCCATTGCAGGGTTTCCTGCCGCTTTGCCGTTTAAGGCCGCGGCATCTTCCCTGCGGAGACCGCGTATTAAAATTTTCCGGGGACGACAGGTTCTGAGAAGTAAACTGCGCAGAAATTCCTCCGTTCAGGCATCCAGCACAGGGGAGAGCCGCCCCGATATCCGGCTGTTTTTCCGCTGGATTTACAGCATACGGACATCCAAATTATCCTCAGCCCATATAACCAGCCCTCCTCAAAAGAGGAGCGCATATGCGCTCCTCTATTTTGTAGACACTTTATTTTGATTCCTCCACTCCCTGGGCGACATACCGTAGCGCTTTTTAAAAGCCCTGGAGAAGTGGAACTGGTTCGGATATCCGCACAGGATGGAGATATCCCCGATGGAGGCCCCGCTGGTCTTCATAAACTCCGTCGCCTTGGACAGACGCAGACGGATCAGAAACTCCTGGGGCGGACATCCCATGTTCTCCTTGAAGAGCTTGCTGAAGTAGCTGCGGTTGAGCTTGCACACATCGGCAATCTCCTCCACGGAAAGCTCCCTCTGGTAGTTCTGCTCCATGTAGGTCACCGCCTCCTGGATATAGAAGTCCTGGAGACGGTTCCCCCGCAGCTCCCGCTTGGCGGCGGAGGACTGCACCAGCGCGTCCATAAACAGGAACAGCCGCCCGATTAGGTGGAGAGCGGAGGCGTCCGAGTGGGAGGCGATGTAGAGCATGCTGTCCCGCACGGTCTCCCCCATGGCCAGGGTCTTGGGGCGGTAGACAGGCCGGCTGGGCCCCAGCCCCGCCATGTCCAGGTACTCCGCCGCCCGCAGCCCGTCAAATTCCAGCCACACGTACTTCCACGGATCTTCCTGTAGCGCGCAGTAGGTGTTTACCTGCCCCGGCGTAATCAGAAAGCCCTGGTTTGCCTGTAGCTCGTGGCGGCGGGTCACCCCATCGTCCCCGGTGTGTTCCAGATACCCCTTCCCGGAGATGACGTAGTGGAACAGGTAGTGATTTCGTACATAGGGCCCGAAGGAGTGGAGCGGAGCGCACTGCTCCCACCCGTACTGATAGAGCCGCAGGTCTAAGAAATTCTCGTTGGGAAAAATGGAAAAGGAAAATTCTGCCATAACGGGCACGTCCTTTCTGAACCCTCCCGGCGACGCGGTGCGCCCTCATTTCATCATATTACTCCAAATTAAGTCATAGTAATCGTTTTATTGCTGATACTATATCACTCGCTGTGCAACTTTTCAAGTGAAATCGTATAAAAAGTAAAATAAATTTATAAAAACCTATCAAAACGATAAAATAACTACCTTATCAAGGGAGGCTGAAATGCTGTGACTGCCTTTGAACGCCGGCTGAAGGACCGCCGGGACGAACTGAGCTGGCTCTACATGGAGCTCTACGATGACCGCCCCCGTCTGGAGGAGCTCTTCCGCGCCATGGCGGACCTCTGCGCCTGCCGCTCGGACGCCCTCAAACGCCTGGACCAGCGCCGGGAAAAAAATCCCGACTGGTTCCGCTCGGGGAAGATGCTGGGGGTCACCATGTATACCTCCCTCTTCGCCGGGAATCTCCGGGGGGTGGAGGAAAAACTGGAGTATCTCAAGGAGCAGGGGGTCACCTACCTCCACCTGATGCCCCTTCTGAAGATGCCCCATCCGGACAACGACGGGGGCTATGCTGTGGAGGACTTCGGCCAGGTGGACCCCCCTCTGGGCACCAACGAGGAGCTGAGCCGTCTCGCCGCCGCCATGCGCCGCCGGGGGATGAGCCTGTGTCTGGACTTCGTCATCAACCACACCGCCGATACACACGAGTGGGCCCTCCGGGCCAGGGCCGGGGAGCAGGCGTATATCGACCGCTACATCTGCTTCGACACCCCGGATATCCCCCGGGAGATGGAGAAAACCATCCCCGATGTGTTCCCCCAGACCGCCCCGGGGAGCTTCCTCTATGTGCCGGAGATGGGCAAATACGTCTGCTCCTCCTTCCACCCCTACCAGTGGGATTTGAACTACCGAAACCCCGTGGTCTTTCACGAGATGGTGTGCGCCATGCTCCGCCTGGCCAATCTGGGGGTGGAGGTGCTGCGCATCGACGCGGTACCCTACCTGTGGAAGGAGCGGGGCACCACTTGCCGCAACCTGCCCCAGGTCCACACCGTCATGCGCATGATCCGCCTGATTACCGAGTGCGTCTGCCCCGGCGTGATCCTGAAGGGCGAGGTGGTAATGGCCCCCAAGGAGCTGGCCCCCTACTTCGGCACTGTGGAGAAGCCCGAGTGCCACCTGCTCTACAACGCCTCCACCATGGCCACCCAGTGGAGCGCCCTGGCCAGCGCTGATATTCGTCAACTCAAGCGCCAGCTGGACGACCTGCACTCCCTTCCCGGCCACTGCGCCTTTGTCAACTACCTCCGCTGTCACGACGACATCGGGTGGGGCCTCAACGAGACCTATGGCAGGTCCATCGGGCAGGACCCCATCACCCACAAGAAATACCTCTACGAGTTCTTCGAGGGCAGCTTCCCCGGCTCCTTCGCCCGGGGGGAGCGGTACAACTACGACCCGGTCACCCAGGACGCCCGGACCTGCGGCACCACCGCCAGCCTCTGCGGCATCGAGAAGGGGGCCTATGAGGGCGACGAGGCTCAGGTGTCCCTGGGCATAGCGCGGGATCTGATGATGCACGCGGCCATGATGTGCATGAAGGGCTTCCCCATGCTCTCCAGCGGCGACGAGATCGGCCAGCTCAACGGCTACGGCTACCGGGAGGACCCGGTCCTCTCCCACGACGCCCGCAACCTCCACCGCACCCCCTTCTCCTGGGAGAACGCCGAGCGCCGCAAAACCCCCGGCACGGTGCAGCAGCGGATCTGGGACGGCCTAAGGCAGCTGGAGACTCTCCGCGCCCAGGAGCCCTGCTTCGGCCCCGAGGCCGCCGTCACCACCTGGGACACCCACAACCGTCACGTTCTGGCCCTGATCCGCCGGGGGGCGGAGGAGACTCTGGTCTGCCTCTTCAACTTCTCCGGCGAGAGCCAGCATATCACGCTGGACGCCATGGAGGGGATCTTCACCGACCTCATCTCCGGACTGGAGACCTTCTGTTCCGCCATGGATCTGGCCCCCTATCAGTACGCCGTCTGCCGAAAGCGGCAGACGGCGGCAGTACAGCTGTGAAAAACTGCAAAACTCCGGACAACGTCAAAAACCAGGGAGTGGGCCGTTGGCCCACTCCCTGGTTTTTATCAGAGTATCACGGAAAACCATACATCCCGTCACATGAAGGCATTAAAACCGGCCACGGGTTCGCTCTGCGCAATGGGACGGCAGCCGCCTGCGTTTCTTTCGCGGGGCGTATTCTTCACGCCTCACACACGTCTTCTCTCCAGCACATCCCGCACCGTCTGCTCCAGCACAGCCATGTCGATGGGCTTAGCCACGTGGGCGTCCATTCCCGCCGCCAGAGCGTCCCGAATATCCTCGGCAAAGGCGTTGGCGGTCATGGCGATAATGGGAATCCTGCCGGCCATGGGGTGGGGCGACTGCCGGATAGCCCGCGTCGCCTCGTAGCCGTTCATCACCGGCATCTGCACATCCATCAAAACCAGCTGATACTGCCCCGGAACTGAGGCGGCAAAGGTCTCCGCCGCCAGCCTCCCGTTCTCGCGGACATCGCAGAAGGCGCCGGACATGTCCAGCAGCTCCACAAGAATCTCGGCGTTGATCTCGTTATCCTCCGCCACCAGAATGCGCATTCCGCGGAGAATACTCTCCTCCTCTTCCCCTTCCTCCGGCCGCTCCTCCCCGTGCTCCCGGCAGAGCACGTTCTCCACATTCCTGCGGAAGCTGGTGAGAAAGAAGGGCTTGGGGAGAAACGCGTCCACCCCGACCAGCCGGGCTTTCTCCTCAATCTCCGGCCAGTCGTAGCTGGTCAGTATCAGAACAGGCGCATCTCCGGAAATCTCCTCCCGAATCCGCCGGGCCGTCTCTACGCCGTCCAGTCCCGGCATCTTCCAGTCCAGCAGGACAATGTCGTAGGGCGCCCCCTCCCGCTCCCGCCGGCGCACCAGCTCCAGGGCCGTCTGCCCATCCAGCGCGTAGTCCACCGCCACACCGGTGCCCTCCATGGTCAGCTGGATGTTCTGACAGATTACCTCCTCGTCGTCCACGGTCAAAAGCCGCTTCATCCCGTGCTTTCGCCAGAAGTCGTGGTCAACCGCCTGCTCGCTGATGTGCAGCTCCAGATCCACGGTAAAGGTGGATCCTCTCCCCTTCTCGCTCTCCACAGAGATCTTACCGCCCATCAGATCCAGCAGATTCTTGGTGATGGCCATCCCCAGGCCGGTGCCCTGAATCCGGTTGGTGACACTGTCCTCCTCCCGCGTAAAGGCGTGAAAAATCTTCTCCAAATACGCCGGGCTCATGCCGTAGCCGTTATCGGAGACCACAAAGCGGAAATGGGCCAGCTGCTTGGCATACTGGGGCAGCTCCCGGACCGTCAGCGTCACGCGCCCGCCGTCCGGCGTATACTTCAGGGCGTTGGAGAGGAGATTCAACAGGATCTGATTCAGGCGCAGCCTGTCCATCACCACCCGCTCGTGCCGGATTTCCTGACTGTACACCTCAAAAACATGGCCCCTGGCCTTCATCTGGGGACGGATGATGGCGTCGATCTCCTCGATCAGATCCACCACGCTCTCATCGGACAGATTCAGCGTCGTCTTCCCCGCCTCGATCTTGCTGATATCCAGAATGTCGTTAATCAGTCCCAGCAGGTGCTGGCTGGAGGCGGTAATCTTCTTTGTGTACTCCCGCACCTTGTCCGGGTTGTCCACATCCCGGCCCAGCAGGGCGGCAAATCCCACAATGGCGTTCATGGGCGTGCGTATGTCGTGGCTCATATTGGAGAGGAAGGAGCTCTTGGCCCGGTTGGCCTCCTCGGCGATCTGGAAGGCCTGCTCCGCCGACTCCTTGGCGGCGGCCAGCATGGCGTTGGACTCCTCCAGCCGCCGGTTCATCTCCGCCTGCCGGCGCAGGTTCTCCTGCTCCTGACGGAACAGGCGGGCACTGCTCCGCTGTCTGGCAAAGAGTACCGCAGCCGCAAGGAACATCGCCAGCAGCACCGCCACCATCGCCAGCAGCACGCGGACCACCGTCCGCACCGTATTCACCGTGTTATGGGCCACAAACTCCGCCGGCGCGAGGAAGAGCAGCAGCGTATCGTAGCCGGCCAGCGCGGTGACGCAGTAGCAGTACTCCACCCCACCCTGCCGGAACCGGGCGCTGACGGTGTCCCGCCGCGCCAGCTCGGCGCGGATATCCGGACAGGTCTGTCCCTCCATCTCCTCCAGCACTCTAAGTACATTGTATGCCTGAATCAGGCTCTCCCGGGACACCGTATCATACATCCTCGTGCCGTCGCTCCTGAGAATATAGGTCTCGCTCTGACGGCCATAGGCGGCGCTGTCGTAGTAATCCGTCAGCGTATACACGTCCTTGAGGAGGATCAGATGGGTAAAGTACGCTGTCCCATCCGCCGTACCCACCGGATCCGGCAGTCTCTGCGCGAAGGCCCAGCGGCTGCCCGTGCCGGCAAAGCCCTCGGAGATAAAGATGCTCCGCTCCTCCCCGCCGGGAAGTTTATCCAGGTCCGCCCAGGCGCCGTAGCGTCCGCCGGCACTGTAGCAGCTGCCCTCGCTGTCAACGAGCAGCAGGGAGGCGCTGTAGCGGTCCATCCCCAAAAACGCCTCCAGACCGCCAACAACCCTTGACGTGTCCCCCGCCGCGGGGATTGTCTCACGGTCCAGGGCATTGACGGCGATGGTCAGATAGTTCCAGTGGGCGTCCAGGGCATTGGTCAGATTGGCGCGCACCTGGGCGGTGATCTCGCTGAGCTGGGCAGTGCGCTCGGCAAAGATCTGCTCCTGAAAATAGCGGGTATAGTAGACAACTCCCGCCGCCAGCAGCGCCAGCAGGCACACAGCCAGCATCACCGGCAGCGCAAAACGCCCCTTATGCGATTCAGCCCTCTCCCTCATATATCCCTTTCCTCTCTCCGCCGCTCTGAGAGCCTGTTTAAAATCTGCCGAAACGCCATCTCAGAGCATCTTTTTCCGCTGGAGCTGCGTTGCTTCGTCCAGCAAAAAAATCTGTGCCAATCCGGCATTCCGCCAGATTTTAAACAGGCTCTGAGAAACACCTGAAAAGCTCTCTCCATCGCCGCTCAGGGGACAGCCCGGTAAACTCTCTTCGCACCAATACAACCTGACAGCTTCATTATAGCAGAGTGCGCCGCATATCGCAATTCCGTTTTCGCGCTCAAAGAAATATCGCACACCTCCGCACGCCTTGATCCGTGGCCTCTCCGTCTCCGGCAGACGGAGCTGCAAAAAAGTGTGGAGATTCCGTCCCTGCGGCAGGAAAATAATTGTCCATTTCGCCCCTTGCATTTTGCCTTGCGGGGACTATAATAATCTGGATTTTGCAGCGAGGTGATTTCCATGACAAGAGACCTGACCAGCGGACGTCCGATGAAGCTCCTGCTTCAGTTCGGCGTCCCCATTCTCCTTGGACTGCTGTTCCAGCAGCTCTACAGCGCAGTGGACACCGCCATCGTGGGCAAGTTCCTGGGCGGCAGCGCGCTGGCGGCGGTCGGCAGCACCGGATCCATCAACTTCCTGGTGGTGGGCGGCTGCATGGGTCTGTGCAGCGGCTTTGCCATCCCGGTGGCCCAGCAGTTCGGCGCGGGAGACTACGCCGAGATGCGCCGGTATGTAGCCTGCGCCGCCCGGTGCTGTCTGATCTGCACAGTGCTGGTGACGGCGGCCACCCTGCTCTTCTGCCGCTCGATCCTCACCGCCATGCACACCCCCGCCGACATCTACGACGACGCCCTTCACTACATCGCCACCATTTTCGCCGGTCTGGGGGGCTACATTCTCTACAACATGGCCGCCGGTATCCTCCGCTCCCTGGGGGACAGCCGCACCCCGGTCCTGTGGCTGGCGGCGGCCTCCGTGACCAACATCGCCCTGGACCTGCTCTTTATTATCAATTTCCGCATGGGCGTCTTCGGCGCGGCTCTGGCCACTGTCCTCAGCCAGCTGATGGCGGGAGCCGGCTGCCTGATCCGCGTCTGCCGCGGCTTCGACGTTTTACGGCTGGAGCGGGAGGACTGGACCTGGTCCTGGGCGCGGACGCGCACCCTGCTTACCCTCGGCCTCCCTATGGGTCTGCAATACTCCATCACGGCCATCGGCAGCATCATGCTCCAGAGCGCGGTAAACTCCCTTGGCACCGCCTACGTCACCGCCACCACCGCCGCCAGCAAGGCGGCCGTCTTCCTCTGCTGCCCCTTTGACGCCATGGGCGCGGCCATGGTCACCTACGGCGGACAGAACGTGGGAGCGAAGCAGTGGGCTCGTCTCCACCAGGGGGTGCTGGCCTGTACGATCTTAGGCGCGGCCTACGCTGTCATCGCCCTGTGCGCCGTGGCGGTTCTGGGCAGTCCTATGGTGATGCTCTTCCTGGACCAGGCCAGCGCCGCACTGGCCCCTCTGGCCCGGCAGTATATGCTGACCCAGGCGCTGTTCTACTTTCCGCTGTCGCTGGTGAACATCTACCGGTTTATGATCCAGGGCATGGGCTTCTCCCCCCTGGCCACCTGCGCGGGGGTCATGGAGATGGCAGGCCGCGGCCTTGTCGCCCATTTGGTAACTGTGCTGGGCTACTCCGCCGCCTGTTTTGCCTCCCCGGCGGCGTGGATTTTGGCAGATTTGTTCCTGCTTCCCGCCTACTTCTGGTGCGCCCGCCGCGTCCAATACGGCCCCTCCAACCGCCGTCAGGCGGCCCTGGCCGCGTAGCCCGGAAAAACAGCGTTCCCGGCATAACGTTCCTGATCGTCCTGACCTGCCTTTTCTGAGAAGCTGTACCAATAGCCGCATGCGGAGGCTATTGGTACAGCTTCTGCGTGGACTGACCCAGGAGCAGATTGCAGCCAGATTGCAGGTGTTGGGTTCCCCTCTGAGCCGCAGTACCTACTCTCCTATCGAAATGGGGCGGGGCAATATCTTTGTAAATGATCTGGTCGGACTGCAACAGGTATGCCATGTCAGCTATAAAGAATTTTCAAAGATATACCGCCCTCCTGTAGTACCAAATAATCGCCGGAGAAATAAAGAAACAGCACCCTGTCCGTTGGCAAGGTGCTGTTTTGCTTCGTCACCGCTACGGCTTCTGTTCTCTATTCTGCTCCTGTTCCTCCGGCATGATAGTGAGGATTTTATCTGCATTCTGCTTTGCAGTCCGGCAGACGACCATATCCTGCCGCAGTTTCCGCTGTTTATTTCGCTCTTATTGTCGATGCCCGTATGGGAACACTGCCCGGTCCGGATCAGTATACTCCGGCGATTCCGCCCGCAGCAATTCAGCTGACTTTCAGAAAAAATCTGTCCTTACACCAGCCTCAGTTTCTGAGCTGGCAGATCATATGAATTTTAATTGCCGTGGCCAGAGACTCATAGAATGCCTCATCGGACAATTCCGGGGAGAGCAGCTTATGAATCTTCTTAATGCGGTAGCGCAGCGTATTTTTGTGGAGACACAGGCTCCTTGCTGCCTCATCAAAATCGCCCTCCGCACGGACAAATGCAACGGCTGTGTTGATGTTCTCCTCATTTGAGACGATAGGTGCAAGAAAGGTCTGCATATAGGTCCGAACATAGGAGTTGTCCGCGGACGGGATCAGAAAGGAGAGGGTCCCAATGTCGCGGTAGTGTATGCAGCTTTTACCTAAAACGCGGCCGGCCAGAAGGGATTGGTGGGCTTCAATAACACACCTGTTCAGCGCGGTAAAAGTGGGGTGGATATCGCTATGGGCAATCCGCACGGCGCGGTGGTCCATTCCGCAAGTGGTCAGCGCGTGGTTGGTTATCACATCAAATTTGGAGGCGTCGCTGACGTCCGCCGTTACGATCAGCGCCAGGCCCGGCACGCTTTCCGTCGTAAAGCCGCAGAGGGCGGCTTTGCCGGTGAACTCGTCGTAGAGCCGGAAGTTACGGACAGTCTGGTCAATCGAAAAGTCCGTCTTTTTGCCCTCTGGCACAATCAGGGTGACCCGCGCATTTCCCCGAAAATGGTTGGAAATACGGGCCACAAGACCGGATAGATCCTCCATACTCAGCTTTTCATGGAGCATGCGGGACAAGCAGCCGGAGGACAGCATGATGTCCTGATTCAGCTTGATCGCGTCAGAGATATCGCAAATAATCTCCCGGTAGGTGACATTGTCTTCTATGCGGAAAATGGAAAAATTTTTCTCATTCGCCAGTTCACATATCTCCGATGGCAGGGTCGCATAAAAAACCGGCTTAAAGGCCAGGCCGGAGACACCGCACATAATCAGCCGCAGGACGGTCTGATACAGCTTGTTGGTGTCGTTATTGGCGAACATAAGGCTGGAGATCACAAAGCTGTCCTCATCAAACAGGCTGCTGTTGTCGGCAAAGGCGGCGGAGTACTCTTTCTCCTTGTCCCAGCCAAAGTCCAAAATATCCACCATCTTAATTGGTCTTGTCAGTCCGCCCTTTCCGGCCACAAGTGTGAAACTCTGTGCACTTTTCAGGGTCAGAATATCCTCTATTGTAATCGACACCACAACACCTCCGTTGCAAATTACGGATAAGGCGCAGCCGGTCCGCAGGCTGAATGCCATGCGGACCGGCAGGTTTTCTCCGGTCGTGCGCCTGTTACACAGTGCCCGTCTCCGCGTACCGGATGATCTGTTCCGCAGTCATACCCGCGCACCCCAGGTTGTCCACATTTCGGCAGGCCTCATCCCCTGTGAAATCCAGATCCAGCACCTTGCCGCAGAGCTCAACCACCAGTTTGGAGCAGGAGACGTCAATACCGAGCATCTCTCCCATGGAGACAAGGGGTACCAGCCCCATCCCCACATCCTCCACGATGTACCGCGCCGTGCGGAGCTCCGAGGGCCCGGCGATGTGTGTGTAGGCATCGCAGGACATAAACACCTCATGCAGCGTTTTTTTGCCGGATACCCCGTACTCCGCCTCGTACTGCTGGAACAGATCGAACATCTCGCGGCCCCGGACCAGCCCCAGGGCCTCCCCGATGGCCAGGCGCTCCCGGTCCATCCGCTCCATGTACCGGCTGATGGTGGGGGAAACCGCCTGCTGCATAAAGGAGAACTTCTGTCCGCTTTCCAGCCAGCCCACATTCAGGATAGTGGGCAGGGGATGCACCATCGGATTGGTGTTGTCGATGGCGGTAGCCAGCACATTTTTCACAAACTGGGTCTCCGGGATCACATCGGAGATTATCGGCTTGATCTCCTCCAGACGGTTGGCCGGAAAGGCGGACACCAGAATGCGGTCCTTCTTGGCACCGATCATAATGGTGCCGGGCTCCTGCATGCGGCAGGCGAACAGCAGGATATTGCTCTCTGCGATCAGCACATCCTTGTCGTATCCGCTGTCCCGCAGCGCCTTTTTGAAGGCGAAGCTGCCGAAAGTGGCGCCGGGGTTGAGAAAAATGATCTGCTCCGGCTTCAGGTAGGGCGAGAGACTGGCGGCAAGACGGCGGTGATACATGGAGGGGTTGATAACCACGATCAGCTCCGCACCCTCCACCACGCTGCCCAAATCGGTGCTGGCTTGGCAAAACTCCACGCATTCCTCCATTGCGCCCACCAGCCGGATCTCTCCCTGCCGGTTGATGCGCTCTACGGTTTCCGAAAAGGCGTCATACAGCCGGACCTCGTGGCCACGCAGTTTGAAATAGGCTGCGAATGCCTGCCCGCCGTTGCCGCCGCCGAGAATTGCAATCGTTCGTTTCATAAAGCGTTTATTCCTTTCGATGTTTTTGACGCCAGACCCCTCAGAAGGGACCATAGCCGGATATGACCGCATACGTCAGGACCGCCAAGACCCAGCCGCTGATTTTCAGGACCAGCGGCAGGGCGAACTTCGCCCATTTGCCGAAGGAGATGCCGGCAATACCAATGCAGGCCATGGTGGTGGCGTGGGCCGGCGTAATCATGTTCCAGAAGCCATCACCGCACTGGTAGGCCAAAATCGCCGTCTGCCGGGTAATCCCGTTGAGGTCAGCCAGAGAGGAGAAAATCGGCATGACTGCGGTGGCCTGTCCCGAAGAGGAGGGGATGGCAAAGTTGATGATACCCTGGCTGAGGTACATACCCCACACGGTAAGGATGGGGCTGAGCCTGGCCAAGGGGATGGACAGCCAGTAGATGAAGGTGTCCATGATGCCGCCGCTCTGCATCATCAGTAAAACGCCCCGAGCCATGCCCACTACCAGCACAGTGCCGGCCATATCCTTGGCCCCGTCGATAAAAGACTTCATAGTAGCGTTGAAGTCGCCCTTGTAGTAGATCATGCCTGTTACAATGGCCATAGTGGTAAAGAGGGCGGCCATCTCCTCAAAATACCATTTGAATACCAGCACGCCGAAGATGAGGATGCCAATCGTGACGGCCAGAATGAGCAGGACAACTCTATCCATGCTGTTCATGTCCCGGATCTCCCCTGTCAGGGCCTTGTCCGGCACATAATCCTCAAAATCAGGGATAATCTCCCCGCTGGCAACTTTCTGTTTATACTTTTTGCCGTAGGATACGATGTGGTGGGCCGAGATGACCAGCGCTCCGGCGGTTAAAACCACACGGAGTCCGATGCCGGAGAAGGGCGGCAGCTCACAAATGCTCTGGGCGATACCGGTGTTGAAGGGATTCAGCGCGCCGCCAGCATAGCCGCAGTAGACGCCGATAATCACCATGGAGACGCCCACGATGGGGTCATATCCCATCTTGATGGCCACCGCCACAAGAATCGCCACAAAGGGGATAGTCTCCTCCGCCATACCATAGGTGGCGCCGCCGACGCAGAAGAGGGCCATGACAATGACGATGAACCACTTCTCCTTTCCACCGATCCTGGACATCAGCCGGTTCAGTCCAGCGGCCACCGCTCCGGTTCGGTTGATGACGCCGAAAGCACCGCCTACCACAAACACGAAAGCGATGAGACTGGCTGCCTCAATCTGCGCATTGTAGAAAACAGACATCAGCGACCGGAAGGACACCGGCGAGGCGTCGATCTGGCGGTAGCTGCCGGGGACGACCACCGTTTTCCCGCCCTCATTGACCACCCGCTCAAACTCGCCGGCAGGTACAATGTAGGTCAAAATGGCGATAAAGAGGATGATACAGGCCAGTACGGTGATGGTGCTGATTGGCGCGCGCCGTTTCTTTTCCAAAGTTCCTCCCATTTCTCCCAATCCTTTCTGCTCTGTTTTTGTACAGGAAACCGCCCCGTTCCCGCGCGGATCCGCGGAGAGGCGCTCCATGCCATAAGGACATTATAAATAGGATTTCCACCGCTGTGTTTGATAAAAATACAAAAATATCGCAAAGTATTTGTGCGGCATTCAAAGTATATTCATTTTATGCAAAAAAGAAACGCCATTTTTGGCTAATACAGACACAGGAGAGGGCTCAGCCTCCCTGCACCGCACCCACATTGATGAAATTCACCAGCTGCGCTACACTCATGCGGGACAGCCCCAGCGCAGCCAGGGAGCGGCGGCCGACGCGCAGGTCCTGCCGGGTGAGGAGCTGCGCGAGCTCAATGATGGCGGTGATGGTGGGCGTGGGAACGCCGGCCTGCTGACCGAGCTCCTCCACAGGGGCCAGTCCGAAGGGGACATCCTCCGTCAGATACCGGCTGAGAAACGAATCGGGCGCTTTGCTGGAGGAGTAGAAGGGGCTGCCGGCCAGGCTCTCATAGAGACTGTTGCCGGAGCAGCCTTGGTATCCGTACCAGGCCAGTTCCTGCTCATAGGCGGATCGTATGGGCGTCTGGAACGCTGCGCCTACCGCCATGCGCTCGCGGTCAGCCGCCTCGATGACGCGGATAACGCCGGGTGTCACACCCTCATTGTAGAACAGGAAGTCCCCCCTTGTCCGCTCCAGCAGCGCCGCATTCAGCACTATAATCGGGGGGTGCTGCGTGGGATTACAGTTGCTCAGGCCGGTCTCCAGAATGTTGGCCGCCGGTTCGGCCTCCGGATAAATTTGGTGTACGATCTCCATGACGCGGTCTGTTTTGCAGGCCGGAAACGCCGCATAGCGCAGCCCTTTCTTGTAGCGGCGAACCCACACGGAGGCCGGGGCTGTCTTCCGGCAGGCGTAAATCATGCACTCCGCCTCTGCGAACACCACATCCTCCGCCTGTCCCCTCTGCCGAAAGATGTTTTGAAACTGAATAGCCCCGCCGAAATTGCCCGGGGAGATGATGACGGTCTGGTGGTCCTGCAGGTAGGGGGCGCAGCACTCTGCCACCCGCTGGTGGGCAAAGGCCGGCACGACTACCAAAACGGCGTCCACATCTCTAAGGGCCTCCTGGATGTCCGTTGTTATCCTGCGCAGTTTAGCGAATCCTTCCTGCACGGGGATGCCCGGCACCGTCTCAAGGCGGATGCCGCCGGCGGCCCTAATCGGTTCGAGAGAGGCAGCGAAGTCGGGGTGTTCCCAAAGGTTTACCTGAAATCCCCGAATGGTCAGGTCTGCGGCAGTTGCGACGCCGCCGTTCCCCGCACCGAGTACGGCAAAGCTGGGTATGTGGTTCATGATGACTCCTCCTTTTCAATTTGAATATATAGTCGACACACTTGAAAATCGGTAAAGTTCGGCGGGAAAAATGCGGTGTGGACTGCGTTG